>OMTG01000136.1 GCA_900313905.1 uncultured Actinomycetes bacterium
GCTCCTCGTCTTCGGAGGGTCGCTGGGCGCCCATCACCTGAACGAGGCCCTCTGCTCGATGAAGGGGGAGCTTCTGAGCCGCCCCGACCTCTACGTCGTGCATTCGACCGGCAAGGACGATGCAGGCTTCGTGACCGGCAAGCTTGCCCTCACGCCCGAGGAGAAGAAGCGCTATCAGGTCCTTCCCTATATCAGCAACATGGGCGAGGCCCTGGCGGCGGCAGACGCCGTGATATCGCGTGCAGGCGCCTCCTCGATCGCGGAGATCGCAGCGCTCGCTGTGCCGGCGCTCCTGATCCCGTATCCGAAGGCGACAGCCGACCACCAGACGATCAATGCCCACTACCTCGTGGACGCAGGGGCAGCGCACCTGCTTCCCGATGCGGAGGTCATGACAGAGAAGTTCCAGGACGAGGTCCTGGGCCTCATCGACAACGACGAGGAGCGCGCCAGCATGCGCACGGCAGCGCGTGGCCTCGGACAGGCAAAGGCCGCCTCAGCCTTGGCAGACGAGGTCGAGAAGGCAGCACAGCGCTAGAAGGATGGATCGGGCCCTGAGGGGGCCTGGATGGATAGATGGAGGAAACAGCTATGAGCGAAGGAACTTCTGCTTTCAAGAGCGCGCATTTCATCGGCATCGGCGGTGCAGGCATGAGCGGCATCGCGCTTGTCCTGCATGAGCGCGGCTGCAAGGTCACGGGATCCGATCTCAAGGCTTCCCGCTATGTCCGCGAGCTCGAGAATGCCGGCGTGAAGGTCTATGTCGGCCATGAGGCGCAGACGATCGACGAGGTTCACCCTGATGTGGTCGTGATTTCCACGGCCATCCCGGAGACGAACCCTGAGCTGGTCCGTGCCCGCGAGCTTGGCATCCCCGTCTGGCCGCGCGCCCGCATGCTCTCTGCGCTCTCCGAGGGCGCCTTCACGGTGGCAGTCGCCGGCACGCACGGCAAGACGACCACCTCGTCGATGATTGCCACGATGCTCGACCGCATGGGCAAGGACCCCTCCTTCCTGATCGGCGGCATCGTCGAGGGCTACGACACGAACGGCAGGAACGGCAATGGCGGCTACTTCGTCTGCGAGGCAGATGAGTCCGACGGATCATTCCTCTATCTCAACCCGAACATAGCCGTGATCACGAACATCGAGGAGGACCACCTCGACCATTACGGCACGCTCGAGAATATCGAGAAGACCTTCTGCAAGTTCATGAGCCTCGTCGGCGATGCTGGCACCATCGTCATCATGGGCGATGTGCCCCACTATGTGGAGCTCGCGAAGTCGACCGGCCGCAAGGTCGTGACCTATGGCTTCAACGAGGGCAACGACTACGTCTGCACGCCTTCCGATACCCATCACCAGCTCGAGAGCCACTTCACGGTCACGGCCCCCTCGGGCACGAGCGAGAAGATCACGATCCATGCGAACCCGGGCAGGCACAACATGCTGAACGCCACGGCAGCGCTTGCTGTGGCCGATGTGCTCGGCTTCAGCCTCGACGATGCGGCGGCAGCCCTCTCGAGCTTCCAGGGCGCACGCAGGCGCTTCACGCATGTGGGCGACTGCGACGGCATCACCGTGATCGACGACTATGGCCATCATCCGACCGAGATCGCAGCCACGCTCAACGCCGCAGCCGATCTCGAGTTCAAGCGCATCATCGTTGTCTTCCAGCCGCACCGCTACAGCCGCACCCAGGCGCTGGCGCCGCTCTTCGCCACTGCCTTCGACAAGGCTGATGTCCTGCTGGTGATGGATGTCTTCTCGGCAGGGGAGATGCCGATCCCCGGCATCTCGGGCAAGACCGTCGCGAACGAGGTCCGCGAGCATGGCCATGTGGACGATGTGGAGTACCTGCCGAACCGCAAGGAGCTCATCGAGCGTCTCGTCGAGATTGCACGTCCGGGCGACATGGTGATCACCCAGGGCGCCGGCGATGTCACGCAGATGGGTCCCGCCTTCCTGAAGGCGCTCCGCGATCGTGATGAGAACAAGGCATAGCGCACGAGCGCAGCCACAGCACCGATGAAAGGAGGTACGCCATGCCCCGAGGCAAGCGTCCCACCAAACGGCAAGCAACACCGCGCCAGAGCGAAAGCGTACCTCAGATCAAGCGCTCACTGGTCCGGGGGTCGGGCACGAAGGCCAAGGGGGTCGTCGGCTCCTCTCTGAAGGAGGGGAACCGCCGCGCCGCCAAGGCGGCGACGAAGCCCAATGTCGTCGAGAAGGTCCCGACCTTCGGCAACAAGGTGAAGGATACGGAAGCAGCCCCTGGTCCCGAGAAGAAGGTGGACCGGCAGGAGATCTTCTCCCGCATCACGCTCATCGGCGGCATCGCAATCGCGGTGGCGTCGCTCGCCCTCGTAGTCTTCCTGATTCTGAGCGTGAGCCCTGTCTTCACGATTACGACAATCGAGACGCAGGGATCTGAGCATGTCTCCCAGGACTCGATCGCCAAGCTCGCCCAGATCCCGGCTGGGACGACCCTGCTCAATGTGGATGAGAAGGCGGTCGAGGCCAACATCAAGAAGAACCCCTGGGTCGCCTCGATCAACATCGAGCGCAAGTTCCCGAACACGCTATCCATCAGCGTGAACGAGCGCTCCATCTCCGCCATCGTCCTCATGAACTCCGGCAGCGTCGCATGGTATCTGGGAGGCGACGGATGCTGGATAGAGCCTGTGACCCTCGACCGCTCGAATGGGCAGACCTCAGAGTCGGCAGCGCTCGCGCTCGCGACCTCGACGGGCTGCATCCTCATCAAGAATGTCCCCGCCACGGTCCAGCCCGTGGCAGGAGGCAAGGCCACCGACGATATGATCCAGGCTGTCCAGGAGTACCAGGAAGGCTTCTCAGCGAGCTTCTCGTCCCAGATCGTGAGCTATACGGCCAACTCGGTCGAGAGCCTCTCCTGCCTCCTCTCGAACGGCGTGGACGTCTCGCTGGGGGCAGCGACGAGCGTCGCGGCCAAGGAGGCTGCGATTACGACAATACTGAACGAGCATGCGGGCAAGATCACCTACATCAATGTCCGTGTCCCGTCCAATCCTACCTACCGCAGCGTCGACTCCGACAAGGTGGGGCAGGGGACCGGCGTGAATGCCGACACCGAGAATGCTGCCACCTCCTCCGATGCGGACGCATCCACGGATACGTCCTCCTCGGCAGATTCCACCTCCACGACGGATTCGACGTCCACGGAGAGCGGGACCACGTCCTCTGAGAGCACGTCAGGCACGGGCAGCAGCACATCCGGCACAGGCAGCACCTCGACGGGCACCGGCACGACTTCGTCGACCACCTCGTCCGGGACGGGAAGCACCACGTCCTCCTCGTCGTCCGCGGCTTCCGGAAACACCACGTCCTCGTCTACGACCACGTCGTCTGCAAAGACCGGCACAGGCACCTCATCTGGATCGAGCGCACAGTAGCAGAAGGCCAAAGGAAAGCAGAAGGCCGCTCCAGCACGGGCTGGGGCGGCCTTCTTCAACGCAGTGGCAGAAGACCTGCCTGCCCCCTGCCGGCCTGATGCAGAGCCTCTCACGCTGCGCGAGGCCAGGCTGCTTCATCCAGGCATTGCGCAGCAGGCTCTGAGGAGAGGGCAGGACGAGGCGCTAGTTTGTGTTCTTGAGCGTGAAGCGGGGGAAGACCGCATGCTCGCTTGTGCTGTCAGAGGCATTCGTGAAATCCACAGGTCCCGGCGTGGCGCGGTCGGTGGAGTCGACGACCAGGAAGTGGAGCTTGCCATCAACTGCGGTTCCGGGAGGAATCTGGCTTCTGGTCCAGTAGCCCGAAACGGAGCTGCCGATCTTGTCAGCGCCACCCAGGCCACCCAATTCATTCTCAGGCGAGATGCCCTCCTGGTGGAACCATTCGAGCTGCGCCCCCTCGTCGTTGTAGTTTGCAACAGAATCTGCTGGGGCTGAGGTTCCGAAATAGCCCTCGGGGAGCGTCCCCTCGATCTGCGTGATGCTCAGCAGCCAGAGGCGCTCCTGGTCTGAATAGCGCTGGCCGTTGCTGTAGGAGATGACCTCAGTCGTGGCGATGTTGCTGGAGAGCTCATCAGGCAGGCTTTCGAAGAAGGCTCCATTCAGCCAGGTGCAGAGCGAGCTGTCGTTCCAGCTCCCGGTCTCTCCGTCCTCGATTCCCCGCCATGCGACAGGCTCGCTGAAAATGAAGGTGAGGGCATAGCCTCCATTGACCTCAGGGATATCGACGATCCTTGCGTTTGGGATGCTCCAATCTTTGGTCACCGTGAACGAGATGTTCTTGAAGTTCCCTTCGTCGTCCATCACCCCATAGTGCTCGAGCGTCTCTTTGCACTCATCGATGCTCGTCTTGGTCCCAAGCTCTTTCGAGAGCGCCCTGAGCTCTGTCCAGCTGCGGTCGACGGCACCCGAGGTCTCAGTGACAGGCTCCATCACATCGGTGCTCGAGCTTTGGGCCCCCATTGCTTTGGGCTCCATTGCTCTCGCCTCCATCACCGGACTGGCTGGATGAGCTGGACGGGCTGACAGGCTCATTTGCCTGGGGGCCAAGAGAGAGGCTGAAGACCAGGATGGCGACAGCCCATAGGGCGACAATGAAGGCGATAGCGACAGGAGAGAGCTTGGCAGCATGTGCCGGCGCATGATCGGTGCTGCTTTGGCCAGCGCCCGCATCGTGTGCGCTGTGGCTCGCTGGAGCCGCTGCGGCTGCTTGCGGAGCGGAGGCGCTCCCTCTGCCTTTCCTGCGGCTACGATGTGAGGCAGCAAAACGCTGGAGCTCCTCTTTGGTCCTGCGCATCTCTTCCTGTGCCTGTTCGTGCCGTCTTTCTTCTTCGATGCGTGCATCCTCGGCGTCCTGCTCGGCCTTCTGCTCCTTGAAGTCATCGAGGTTTTCCAGGGCATCGATGAAGAAGTCCTCATCTGCCCTGATCACATCGGGATTGGCGCCATCGTCGCTGTCCGCCATCCCGAACGTGAGCCACATGTCATATTCATCCTGTGCCTTCTGTATATCGTCGTCAGTGATGCGTCTTTTGGACATGGATTCACCTCTCGGTCTTCCTGCAGGCAGCATGGCTGTGCATGCAGATGTCCTAGCGGTGGGCGAGGGCTTGTCCTGTGTGGGGAACCATGAGGAGAAGGGAAGCTCTGCCGCCGGAGCATGCAGCCATTGCATAAAGTATAGCGCCGTGCCTTCAGCGGCGCTTCAGCATGATGCACCCTTCGGAGCCTGAGGGGAATGGCATGGGGAGGGGAGGCGAAGGACGCCGAGGCGCTGGATGCGCACAGGGGGTTGCCGGCAGGGAGAGCGGAGCGGATCTCCCTCTTGCAGCGTCCGGATCAGGGGCAGTGATGCTGCCTTCGGCCTCGGATCGGGCCTCAGATGCTGCTTGAGGGTTCAGGCAGGATGAGGCAATGGTTGAGGCTCAGCCTCAAGGTTGAGGGTTCGAGAACCCTCGAGAAGCCTTCGGAAAACCCTCGACCTCAAGGTGTGCTTGAGACTCAAAATCATATGAAAAGTAGGCATCTACCTGCTGCTTTCACATTTCGAACAAAAATGTTGACGAAAAGCTTCGGGATGTGCAAATATAACGCGCTTTAGATGAGGCGTTGAGCTGAACTTGAGGTTTAGGGTTTCTCAAACGACTTGCCGAAAGCTTGAGCACGACGTAGCACAAACGCACCACCACCGTACTCAGCAATGAGCACCACTGCACCAGGAACGGATCAGCAAGACATGACGGACCATTCGCAACCGTCGCCAAGCAAGGAGGAACTTCCATGACCGACAACGACATCCCCAGCAACTACCTCGCAGTCATCAAGGTCGTAGGCGTCGGCGGCGGTGGCACCAATGCCGTCAACCGCATGATCGATGAGGGCATCCGTGGCGTCGAATTCGTCGCCATCAACACCGATGCCCAGGCACTCGCCATCTCCGATGCTGACATCAAGGTCCACATCGGCACCGACATCACCAAGGGCCTCGGCGCAGGCGCCAACCCTGAGGTCGGCCAGCAGGCTGCACAGGAGAGCAAGGATGACATCAAGGCAGCTCTCGCAGGCGCCGACATGGTCTTCATCACGGCAGGCGAGGGCGGCGGCACCGGCACCGGTGCAGCTCCTGTCGTTGCCGACATCGCAAAGAACGACGTGGGCGCACTCACCGTCGCTATCGTCACGAAGCCCTTCACCTTCGAGGGCCGCAAGCGCTCGCAGTCCGCACTCGGCGGCATTGACAACCTTGCTGCCAACGTCGACACCCTCGTCGTGATTCCGAATGACCGCCTGCTCGACCTCTCCGAGAAGAAGACCACGATGCTCGAGGCCTTCCGCATGGCTGACGAGGTCCTCGCACAGGGCACGCAGGGCATCACCGACCTCATCACCGTCCCTGGCCTCATCAACGTCGACTTCGCTGACGTCTGCACCATCATGAAGGACTCCGGCTCCGCAATGATGGGCATCGGCGTCGCCTCCGGCGACTCCCGTGCAGCCGATGCAGCCGAAGAGGCAATCTCCAGCCCGCTGCTCGAGACCTCGATCGACGGTGCGACCCGCGTCCTGCTCTCGATCGCCGGCAACAAGGATCTTGGCATCCAGGAGATCAACGACGCCGCCGACATCGTCGCGAAGAACGTCGACCCCGATGCCAACATCATCTTCGGCACGGTCGTCGACGAGTCCCTGGGCGACCAGGTCCGCGTCACCGTCATTGCCACCGGCCTCGACGATTCCTCCCAGGACAGCCTCCCGTCGCTTGATTCCGTGAGCTCGAGCCGTGCCTCCCGCACCACGAGCCGTCCTGCCGCTTCTGCAGGCCGCGCCAGCCAGGCTGGCTCCTCCAGGAACGCTGGCTCCTCCCGTTCGGGTGCAGCCTCCGGCTCCCAGAGCTTCGATATCCCTGATTTCCTGAAGCATTCCCGCATGTAGGAGAGATGCTGGATGTCCACGCCCACGCTCAGAGAAGAGACGGCCGGAGGCCTCACGTTCCTGACGGATCCTGAGGCAGCACCCGTGCGCTTCGGCTTCACCGAGCGCGCAGGCGGCGTCTCCGAAGGGCCTTGGGCATCCCTCAATCTCGGCGATGCCTGCGGCGACGATCCCGAGGCGGTGGCGGAGAACCGCACGAGGGCCCTGAGGGCTCTTGGCTACGAAGGCGAACCTTCCCGTCTCGTGAATCCGAAGCAGGTCCACGGCTACAAGGTGCTCGTCGTCGATGCGGCAGACGCTGCCCATCTCGCGGCCTTCCAGAAGGAGGCACGCTCAGGGCTCGATGCCGTGGTCTGCACGGCATGCGGCATCCCGGTGCTCCTCTGCTATGCCGACTGCGTCCCGGTCGTGCTCACAGCCCCTCGCGGCTTTGCCGTCATCCACTCAGGATGGCGGGGAACGATCGCGAAGATCTCCGCGAAGGCGCTTGCGGCCCTCTGCCAGGCGGCAGATGTGGCACCGTCGGATGTGCATGCCTACATCGGCCCGCACATCGCAGGCGCCGACTACGAGGTCTCACGTGAGCTCCTCGATCGCTTCGAAGAGGCCTTCGGCGCAGGCGTGGCCCTGCCAGAGAGGCATCTCGATCTGGCAGCCGCCATCGAGAGCACCCTTCTCGAGGCGGGGATGGACGAAGGCAGCATCTGCGACTGCGGCATCTCGACTGCCCAGGAGAC
The DNA here is from genome assembly GCA_900313905.1 of uncultured Actinomycetes bacterium. Classification (GTDB taxonomy): domain Bacteria; phylum Actinomycetota; class Coriobacteriia; order Coriobacteriales; family Atopobiaceae; genus Olsenella_L. Next base: position 7,661 of record OMTG01000136.1, read on the forward strand.
CGACCGTTTCTATTCCTATCGCGCATCAGGCGGCACCTGTGGCCGCCACGGTGCACTTGCTTTTATCGAAACCTGCGCGCGCCCGTAAAGGAGGTGGCTGATACGGAAGACGAAGAGGCATACAGGACCTTCCTCGCTGAGCGCTCGGAGCGCATCCACGAGAAGATCCAGGAAGCCTTGGAAAAGGCGGGGAGGGGAGACGAGAAGATCACCCTGGCCGCTGTCTCGAAGACCGTAGGGCCCGAAGAGGTGGCGCTCGCCTGGCAGGAAGGCTACCGCGTCTTCGCGGAGAACCGTCCGCAGGAGCTGCGCCGCAAGCTCGAAGCCCTCGAGGGGAATCCCTCGATGGCCGGCGTCCGCTTCGATATGATCGGCAACTTCCAGACCAACAAGGTGAACATGGTGGTCGGGAAGGTCGGGCTCATCCAGTCCGTATCCTCGGTGCATCTCGCCGAGACCATCTCGAAGCATTCCCTGGCGCGCAACCTGGTATCCAAGGTCCTGCTCGAGGTCAATGTCTCCGGGGAGCAGAGCAAGTCGGGATTCTCGCCTGATGAGCTCCGTGCCTCGATGGACACCCTGCAGGGCATGGCCGGCATCCAGATCGAGGGGCTCATGACCATGGCTCCGGCACATGATCCGGATGCGGCACGCCGCACCTTCAGCGGGCTGCGGGAGCTTGCAGAAGAGCTGAGGGCACGCACTGCTTTAAGGCTTCCTGAGCTTTCTTGCGGAATGAGTGATGATTTCCCGATTGCTCTCGAAGAAGGTTCGACCCTCATTAGGCTGGGCAGAGTGGTGTTCAGCCCTGACTACGAATTGATGTAACGAAGAACGCAGCACACGGGTAGGAAGGCAAGAACATGGGCTTGTTCGATAATCTGAAGGACCGCTTCCGTGGAAGCGACAGCTACGACGACTACGATGACGGATACGACGACGGCTATTACGGCGATGACGGGAACGGCGTCTCCGATCCTGAGCCGCGCTCCTCACGCCGCCGCTCGGGCTCGAGCCAGTCGTCCCAGGCGCAGGGATCGGGCCTTCTCGGCAACACCCCGCGTCCGGAAGCGGAGAGCGTCTCGGTCTACACGCGCTCGGGCCGTCCGGTAGCCTCCAATGCCGGGGCAGGCTTCGCGCAGCAGCAGACCACAGAGTCCGCATACTCTGCCGGCCATGGCTATGCCTCAGCTCCTGACACGGGCTATGCGCCGCGCAGCTCGTACTCCTCCGACGACGGCTATGGCGCTGACTCCTATGGCGCATCCGAGCCGACGGACACCTCGGTCTCCGCACCGGTGCCGCGCGTCACGTCGGGCCAGCTTCCTCCCTACATCCTGAAGCCGGAGTCCTACAACGACGTGCAGATGGTGGTCCGCCGTGTCCGCACGAACCAGCCGGTCGTGCTCGTCCTCACAGAGACCCCGGCCGATGTCGCCCAGCACGTCCTCGACTTCTGCTTCGGCCTCTCATGTGGCATCAATGGAGATGTGGAGCAGCTTGCTGACAGCGTCTTCTGCGTCCTGCCCGAGGGTATAAGCCTTACCAAGGCCGATATCGACAAGCTTGTCGCTGACGGCGATCTCAAGAAATAACAGGAGCCAGACCTCGTGCAGATTGCGAACCTCGTCCATTCCCTCTTCTATTTCTACGACGTCCTGATCATCATCTGGTGCCTGCTCTCCTGGTTTCCCAGGAAGCCTGGCGGCCTGGTCGATGATATCAGCCAGGCCATAGGGGCGCTCGTCTGCCCCTACCTGAACCTCTTCAGGAGATTCATCCCGGCGATTGGTGGGATCGACTTCTCGCCCATCATTGCAATCGTTGTCCTGGAAGCGGCTGAACGGCTTCTTGTCAACATCCTGATCTAGTCGGTCATATATGGGTGGAGCCTCCGGGCGCCCTCCATGGATAAAAGAAAGGTATCAAGATGGCTATCACTCCTGCAGATATCGAACAGCTCACGTTCTCGCCTTCGAAGCACGGCTATGACACCGAGGAGGTCGACGCCTTCCTCGAGCAGCTCTCTGGCGAGGTTGACGCGATGCTCCAGAAGATCGCCGACCTCAAGAGCCGCCTCAACAGCTCCGAGCAGCAGCTTGCTGCCGCCCAGGCGCAGGTCGAGACCCTCAAGGCCCAGAAGGGTGCCCAGCCCCAGCCGCTGCCGACCCCTGCTCCGTCCCTGGGCGCTTCCGAGTCGCAGATCTCCAAGGTCCTCATCGTCGCCCAGCAGAGCGCAGACAAGATCGTCGCCGATGCGAAGGCCTCTGCGTCCCAGATCCAGACCGAGGCCGACCAGAAGGCACGTGAGGTCATCCGCCAGGCACTGGCCGAGAAGCAGAGCGAGCTCGACGAGATCGATCGCCTGAAGCAGTCCCGCGAGGAGTTCCGCACCGAGTACAAGAACCTGCTCCAGCACTTCATGGACGACGCAGACGCCGTGTTCCCGACGACCACGGGCAAGAAGCCTGTCGCCCAGCCGGTCACGCCGGCTCCCGCACCGGCTCCTGCTCCCACACCTGTCGCCACTCCTGCTCCGGCAGCTGAGCCCGAGCCCGCTCCTGTCCAGGATGCTGGCGCCACGGTCATGACGCCGAAGACCCCGTCCTACACGCCGGGCGTGAATGTCGACGACCTCGACTAGCGTCTTTTCCCTCATATATCCGAGAGGGCTGCGCCACCCTTCCAGCGCGGCCCTCTTCCTGCAGAAGCCCTGCCTCCTTGTGAGGCGGGGCTTCTGCCGTTCTGGAGGGGGAGAGGAGCGATCCGGGTTCTGCCCCTTCTTGCGGAGGATGTGGGTTTCGGTCCCAAGGCATCATCGCGGGCCTTGAGGCGGGACGTGCATGCTACAATGCATCCTGCGAAGTGGGCCAGACAATCGCGGGGCTCGAAAGAGCAATGAGGAAAGTCCGGGCTCCACAGGGCAGGAAGCTGGCTAACGGCCAGGCGGGG
>OMTG01000046.1 GCA_900313905.1 uncultured Actinomycetes bacterium
TATGGCTGATAGTGCAAGCAAAGCGATCAATAGCAGTTCTGCCCTGTCTGATGCATTCGGCAGGATTGAATCGATCCTGTCCGACCCATGGATGGATGCCTTCTCGGAAACGACGGTGTATGCGTTGCTACCGAGCCTGTCAGCAACGAGAACGCGCATTCCGCCGTCATTACAGTGCCGAGCTGGAATGGTTATCTGTGAACCGATATCAATGCATGGGACGATCAACTCGACAGGTGCTGAGGCCAACTCGACAGACATATAAGCGAACTCGACAGGCTGCAAATACAGATGACAGAGACAGATTGTCAGTCGCGTGCTAGCGCCGGAGACCATTGGAGCATGTGGATTAATGTAGCGGTCACCGATGCAAGGACAGAAATATTACGGAGCCGATGGAAACGATGCATGTTTGGGCCGTTCAAGCCAGAGACCAACCGGAGTTTGTGTAGCGCATGGTCAGCAGCTTTGTCTGTCTTCTGCCTCCGAATGAGATTCTGCAAAAGATGTCATGTGGCTCCTCCGCGCCTTCAAGCCTGATGGCTCGGATATTATGAGCTATGTTTCACGTGGAACACATCAGTGGCATATCTTCGACAAGAATGCCCTCGATATAGCCAACTATGCCATGTGGCGACAGGAATGGATGCTGAACAGTCGGACATGCATCCATCAGCTGGCTTGGAGTGCGATGGATTCATGACGAATAACGGCTGAAGCTCAAGGCAGCACATCCAGCAGTGATGTAGGAGCAATCCGTTGCGGGTGGATGATTGCGGGAAGCAAATGACGTGCTGTGTGCCAACTCGACAGGCTGAGGAATGAACTCGACAGGTCATGGCATGAACTCGACAGCAGAGAATGAGCTGTGAAACAGCTTGACAGCCAAGACTTCGTTGCATCGCGAGCTTCCCTGAACCACCCAGGAAATGATGCTCAACAGTGTGTGCGATTCCAGGACCTTACTGCGATGAATGGCTGTGACAATAATCGCACCGTAACTGATCAATAGCACATGTTTCACGTGGAACAGAGGATGTGAGACGATGTAGGTCTGACAAGTGGATAGATCTGCATATACGAAGCTAGGGAGACAGCTCTGAGTGCGGCAATAATTGCTGGAATGGAGATGAGATAAGCGCTGGGCGAAATGGGTGATGGTAGAACGACTTTTGGAGTGATGGATCCGACGTCCTCGAACAGCGTGATTTCATGCAAAGCATTGCACCTAAGCGGGAGAACAGATGGTGTTTCACGTGAAACAGCGGGATTGATATGAGAAGTGCAGACGTGCTGCAGACAATGTTTCACGGGAAACGGGATGAAGGGAGAAGAGGGGGGGTTGGAACCTGTTTCATGTGAAACAGGGATATTGTCTGGCTCCACAGGTTGGGGTGTCGAGTTGTCAGACAAAGAAGGTAAGATACTAGAGACAACCCACAGAGAATGCAGTAGAAATGGAGCCGCCTTGGGATACTTGGACAGAAAACGCTTCAACAAGGAAAAAGATACCCGCGTCATCGCTATCATCAACCAGAAAGGTGGGGTAGGGAAGTCCACTACCGCCATCAACCTGTCAGCCGCGCTCGGCGAGAACAAGCGCAAGGTGCTTGTAATCGATTTTGACCCGCAGGGCAATACGACATCGGGCTATGGCATCGATAAGGAAGCACTTGACTACGATATCTATGATGCGCTCCTGAATGACTATCCGATTGCCGACCTGATCTGCGATACCTGCGAGCAGAACGTCTTCGTTGTCCCTTCGACTGTCCAGCTTTCCGGTGCCGAGATCGAGCTTGTCAACGAAGAGAGGCGCGAATACAAGCTCAAAGAGCTTGTCGACACGATCAAGGACGAGTTCGACTATGTCTTCATCGATTGCCCGCCCTCGCTGGGCCTGCTGTCGATCAACGCCCTTGTCGCAAGCGACTCGGTCCTGATCCCCATCCAGTGCGAGTACTATGCTCTGGAAGGCGTCACCAAGCTGATGGAATCCATGAACATGGTGAAGGACCATCTGAACCCTGATCTTGAGATCTTCGGCGTGCTCATGACGATGTACGACTCGAGGACAACGCTCTCGAAGCAGGTCGTGGATGAGGTGCGCAAGTACTTTGGGAACAAGGTCTTCAAGAACATGATTCCGAGGAGCGTGAAGATCGCAGAGGCGCCTTCCTATGGACTGCCCATCACGACGTACGCTCGCGTGAACAAGGGCTCTCTGGCATACATGAAGCTGGCGAAAGAGGTGACACGACGTGGCTAGGAAAGGTCTCGGAAGAGGCATCGAGAGCCTGATGGGGGAGGCAACGGCAGAAGTCGGCCCCTCGAAGGGCGATGCCAGTCTGCCCCTCTCCAAGATCAAGCCGAATCCGGGGCAGCCGCGCAAGGACTTCGATCAGGAGGAGCTGGAAGAGCTCGCAGACTCCATCAGGCAGCATGGCGTGCTGCAGCCAATCCTGGTGCGCAAGCTTGGGAATGAGTATCAGATCGTCGCTGGCGAGCGCCGTTACCAGGCCTCGAAGCTGGCAGGTCTGAAGGAGATCCCGGCAGTGGTGAGGGATATCTCCGATGAGGAGGTATTCCAGCTGGCACTGATCGAGAACCTGCAGCGGCAGGACCTGAATCCGGTCGAGGAGGCTCTGGGCTACAAGCAGCTCATCGAGCAGAATGGCTGGACCCAAGAGGAGCTTGCGAAGGTGCTCTCGAAGTCACGCCCAGCTGTAGCGAACACCCTGAGGTTGCTCGATCTGCCCCAAGAGGTGCAGGATCTCCTGGCGAAGGGCGACATCACGCCAGGCCATGCTCGTGCCATTCTTGCAGTGCCTTCAGAGGAAGGGCGCATAGCCCTTGCAAAGCGGGTGGTCGCCGAGAATCTTACGGTGCGTCAGACAGAAAACCTTGCTTCACTGATTTCTGTCAGCAAAGAGCCAAAAGCCCTAAAAGAGCCGCTCCCGCAAAGCTACAAGCAGGCAGCACGCGAGCTCCGAGAGATCCTCAATACGAAGGTGCGCGTCAAGAGCTCTCGGGGCAAGCATAGGATCGAGATCGAGTTCGGCGATGAGGAAGATCTGGCACGCATCCTTGGTGCCTTCGAGCATGGTGCTGAATCAGAAATGGGGGAGTGATGGGACGCATCCGTCGTACAGTCATCGAGACTGCTGTCATCGTTGCAGGCGGCTACTTCATCTACAACAATGTGATCAGCGAAGAGACGAAAGCGAAGCTGGACAATATGGTGAGGACCGTCCAGGATGCCGCCACGAAAATCCAGGAGATAGTCGCAGCGCAGCAGCCGCAGCCTATCTCCGAGGAAGAGAATGAGGCGAACCGCGAGACAGTCGAGCGCCAGTGGGAAAGCATTGGCTACTAGCTGGCAAGCTCCATAGCGAAGCAATGAAAAGGGGACTAGAACAAACGTTCTAGTCCCCTTTGACCTGTCTCCCTATGGGATATCAGGCTAGCCCAGCAGCTTGTAGTCCTGGGAAAGCTGGCCGCAGGCGGCAGCGATATCAGCGCCACGGGAGTTCCTGATGGTCGCCTCGACACCGACGCTTGCGAGGTGCTGCACGAACTGGTTCGCGCGCTCCTCCGTGGAAGGACGGAAGGGGGAGCCGGGGATATCGTTCAGCTGGATGAGGTTCACGTGGGCAAGGGTGCCACGGCAGAAGTCGCAGAGGGCGCCCAGCTCATCGTCGTTGTCGTTCACGCCGCTGATCAGGGCGTACTCATAGGTGGGACGGCGTCCGGTCTTGTCGACATACTCGCCCATCACATCGTAGAGGTGCAGCAGGGAGTACTTCTTGACGCCCGGCATGAGCTTGTTGCGGGTGCTCTGGTTTGCAGAGTGGAGGCTGACGGCAAGCGTGAACTGCTCAGGCTCGTTCGCGAAGCGCATGATGCCCGGGATGATGCCGCAGGTCGAGACCGTCAGATGGCGTGCGCCGATGCCGGCGCCCTCGGGGCTGTTGAGCTTCCTCATTGCGGCAAGCGTGTTGTCGTAGTTCATGAAAGGCTCGCCTTGGCCCATCAGGACGACGCTCGTGACGCGCGTCTGGAAGTCATCAGCGATATGCATGACCTGCTGGTAGATCTCGGAAGAGGTGAGAGAGCGGGTGAGGCCTGCCTTGCCAGTGGCGCAGAAAGCGCAGCCCATCGCGCATCCTGCCTGGGTGGAGACGCAGGCAGCGAGACGGTTCTTGGTTGGCATGCCGACGCACTCTGCCGTCACGCCGTCCGGGAACTGCAGGAGATACTTGCGGCTGCCATCGGTCGAGACCTGCTTCATGAGCTCGGTGCAGTTCCCCATGGAAAGAGTCTGCGCCAGCTTGGCGCGCAGAGCCTTCGAGAGGTTCGTCATCTCGTCGAAGCTCTGGGCATTCTTCTCCCAGACCCAGGATTCGATCTGTTTCACGCGAAACGCTGGCTCTCCAAGGCCGGCTATGATGGAAGCGAGCTCCTTGTGCGAGAGGGTGTGGATATCTGGCAGGGGAGCGGAGCTGGAATCCGGCGTGGGTGTTTTCTGGTTTGAAACCATATGGTGCCCTTTTCTATGTTTGTCGGCTGAGGAAGTGTATCCTCAAAATACTATTTAGCATTGTTTCACATCTTCGCTCTCTTGCTCACCAGAGCGGATGGCCTCAAAGGAGTTCACATGACGAGAGATGATATCAAGCAGCTCCATGTCGCATTGCTGGCGGGTGGCTGGTCAGACGAGGCGGGGATCTCGATGGATTCGGGCCGCAACTGCCTTTCTGCCCTCCAGGAGGCAGGCTTCACGCATGTCGACCTGCTGAATGTCGCCGACCCTGACTTCGTCACGACGATGGTGAATGGCAAGTACGATGTTGCCTTCATCGCGATGCATGGCCGCTATGGCGAGGATGGCTGCATCCAGGGTCTCCTCGAGATCATGCACATCCCTTACACCTTCAGTGGCGTGCTTGCCTCCGCGCTGGGCACCAACAAGGATGCTGCGAAGGAGATTTATCGCGCGGCAGGCATCCCGGTCCCGGAGGGCACCACGGTCGACGGCTCCTGCGCCGACGATCCTGCAAAGCTCCATGAGCTCGTCGAGAAGTATGGCCTGCCGCTCTTCGTGAAGCCGTCTGCCAATGGCTCCTCCTATGGCATCTCGCGCGTAGCCGAGGAGGCAGCGCTTCCTGAGGCCATCCGCAAGGCAGCTTCTGAAGGCGATGCCGTGCTCGTCGAGAACTGCATCGAAGGCAAGGAGATCACGGTCCCCGTCATCGGCAACGCCGACGACGAGCTCCAGGCCCTGCCGATTGTCGAGATCGTGTTCGACAGCGAGTACTACGACGTGAAGGTCAAGTATGAGCCGGCATCCATGCACCATGTGATTCCTGCCCGTCTGACGGATGAGGAGACGAAGCGCGCCCAGGAGTATGCCATGCGTGCCCACCGTGCGCTGGGCTGCAAGGGCGCATCCCGCTGCGATTTCATCGTGAAGGACGATGGGACGCCCGTCCTGCTCGAGATCAACACGATTCCGGGCATGACGGAGAGGAGCCTGCTTCCTGACTCTGCCCGTGCGGCTGGCATCTCCTTCCCGGAGCTCTGCACCCGCTTCGTGGAATGGGCACTGCAGGGGCGTTGATGGCTGAAATACAGAAGAGCGCCAGGACCACGCTGGACGACCTGCTGCTTCCGAACACTCCTGAGAGCATCAGGAAGCGCTACATCAGCTTGGCTGAGCGTGCACAAGCAACAAGCTATGGACCGCTTGAGGAGGACCTGGTGGTGCTCGATACCGAGACCACCGGTCTTTCCTTCAAGAACTGCGAGTTGCTGGAGATTGCAGCAGCCCGCGTCTCGGGCAAGAAGATCGTCGACCGCTACCGCACCTTCGTGCGGCCCAAGGGCGTGATCCCTCCCGAGATCGTGAAGCTCACTGGCATCCGCCAGGTCGATGTCGCAGATGCTCCATCACCCCGCGATGCGGTCGCGGGGCTTGCCGAGTTCGTCGGCGGAGATCTGGTCCTCGCCCACAATGCCACCTTTGACCGCACCTTCATCGAGGCGGTGCCAGGCGGATCTCTTGTAAGCGACAACTGGATCGATACCCTCGCCCTTTCCCGCATTGCGCTCCCAAGCCTGACGACGCACAGGCTGTCGAGCATGGCGGAAGCCTTCGGCTGCGATTCCGTGACCCATCGAGCCATGGCGGATGTCGATGCCCTCTGCGGCATGTGGCCCATCATCCTGACGGGGCTTACCGATCTGCCAGAAGGCCTTCTGTCCTATCTGGCCGAGATGCATCCCGATGCTGCCTGGCCCTATCGGCCCATCTTCTCCTATCTGGGGAGAGGGACCGATGCTTCGGCCTTCAACCTGAAGCAGGTCCGCCACAACCTGCT
>OMTG01000052.1 GCA_900313905.1 uncultured Actinomycetes bacterium
TGGTGCCCCCAGTAGGATTCGAACCTACGCCACCAGGTTTAGGAAACCTGTGCTCTATCCCCTGAGCTATGAGGGCTTATGAAGTGGTGCAGACAGATATTATATCCAACTGCGCCCCATCGTGTCACATACGGCGACGCAATGGGGTTGCAGATGGATATTCTATACCAAACTGCGCCCCATAAGCGCGAGAGTCTTATTCTGCGGTCTTCTTCTTGCGGAACCGGTCGAAGAAGCTCGGCTTTTCAGCGAGCTCACGGCGATCGCGCTCGATCACGGAGTTGAGCTGCTTCGTGCTCATGCTAGCCGCCTTCGCATTGTACGCCTTGCGGACCTTATGCAGCCGTGCCCAGTCCATAATGAAGCCGCCAATGACACCGACATAGGCGACAACCAGCGTGACGACCGCAAGCATGCCCCAGACGGTCGAGACATCGCTCGAATCCCGTGGTGCGACCAGGACGATGATCCAGGAGAGGCCCGTGAAGACGAGACCGGCGATGATCATGCCCATCGAGATCTTGTGATATTTGATGTAGGCAGGATCCTTGCGCATCATGGCCTGTGCTGCCATGGTCAGGCGGTCTTCCTCGTCACGCTGCTTCTGGCGGGCAGCCCGCTTCTCCTCCTTTGTCATCTCCACAGGCGCCTTGCTGCCAGATTTGACCTTGCCGGAGGAGGTCACCACACGCACACCAGCTGCCGCCTCACGGGCGGGCTTGGCACGCGTCAGGGACTTCTTCTCGAAGCCTGTGGATCCGCTCTTGGGCTTTTCCTCGACTTCCTTCTCATCTTTCTTCTTGGCGGCCTCGCGGTTCTCGGCTGCTTCGCTGCGGGCACCGTTCAGGGTATCTCGAAGTGACATTAGGCTTCCTTCATGGGAGTGAATGGGGTACCGGTGATGATCTCGAAGGCTTCCTGATAACGCTTGGAGGTTCCATCGATGACCTCCTGTGGCAACACGGGCGGCTTGCCCTGCATATCCCAATTGGCCTTGAGCCAATCACGGGCATACTGCTTGTCATAGCTCGGCTGGACATGGCCTGCTGCATAGCCCTCTGCGGGCCAGAAGCGGCTGGAATCGGGCGTGAGGCACTCGTCGATCAGGGTGAGCTGGCCGTCGATGAAGCCGAACTCGAACTTCGTGTCGGCAATGATGATGCCGCGGGTCAAGGCATACTCTGCAGCAGCCTTGTAGATGGCAAGAGAGGCATCGCGGAGCTGGGTGGCAACATCTTCCCCAACGATTTCGGCGCAGCGCTCGAAGGAGATGTTCTCGTCGTGATCGCCGATGGCTGCCTTGGTGGACGGCGTGAAGATGGGCTCGGGAAGCTTGCTGGCCTCGACAAGGCCATCCGGAAGCTTGATGCCACAGACGGTGCGGTCCTGGTCATAGGTCTTCTTGCCAGAGCCAGTCAGATAGCCACGGACGATGCACTCGATTGGGATGGTCTTTGCCTTCTTAACGAGCATCGAGCGGCCCGTCAGGTAATCCTTGTAGGAAGCGAACTGCGTAGGCAGGTCAGCCGGATCGATCGACACCATATGGTTGGGCATGAGGTCCTTGAAGCGATCGAACCAGAAAGCAGAGATGCGGGTCAGGATCTCGCCCTTGTAGGGGATCTCATTCGGCAAGATGAAGTCGAAGCAGCTGATACGATCGCTTGCCACCATAAGGAGCGTATCGCCACAATCATAGATATCGCGTACCTTGCCCTGAGAATCCGGACGCAGCTGATTTTCTGCCATAGCCTGCCTCATTTCGTCGGTTTGCTGACATATTGAAGTATAGCTGTCGCCTGGTCTCTCTATGCATAGCACCTCATCTTTCCAAAGAGGGCGCATTTTCTTCCGATCCTTTTGCTGTGCCGCGGCACCAGGCCACACAGAGTGCACTTCCCTACTGTCTCCGCAGCATCGCTCTCATGCTCTCTGAGAGCGATTGCCTGCAAGGCTCAGGCGGAAACGATTTGGCATATTGTCAATCATAATCATGCCATGATTGGCATTCTGCCTTGATGAAAGTCAGTGCCATCACATCAGCTTTGACGGCAATTGCTGCAAAATTGCTATATATCATGAAAAGCTTTGCCGCTTTTGCCATATCTACGTTTTGCCATCCCAAGGAGGACATCCCAAGGCAGCCGCTTCATGCCACTGCTTCTGATGCACACCCTGCAGCATCAGATCCCGCAGCTTTGCGTTGATGAGCGGCAAGCATAATCTGATTTTGCATGCTATGCCGATGACCGATATTTGCTATGAGAGCGCACTACCGCGCCTGCCGATAGCTCGCCCTCGCCACGGTCCTGCTCATCCACACAGCAATGGATGACACAGAGCCTGTACAATTTCTCGATGCCGTCTCAGAATGTGGCCAAGCATTTTTTAATATATTTGCCACTCACAATTTGACGTTGCAGATAGTTGCCATATCCAACAGTGGCACTGCGTTGCAAATTTGCAAAAGGCGCAAATCCCATGACAAAGGCTTTGCTGCTTTAGCCTCAAACGTCGCTCCATATTCTGCAACTCTTCAGACAGTATCTGTCCGCTAATTGGACCCCCAAGTACTTGCCGGCTCTTATCTTTCGCAGGAATCGGACTGTCTTCAGATCCTCTTCCTGCAGACATCAAGGGTGTCGCCAATAGCCATCTTCTAATTGCCACGTAAATCCAAAGCTGTGCATGGAATCCTCCTGCTTGGCACTACGATGAGTAGCACAGCCATTTGATACCGACATTCCAAGAAGACGGTACCGCCTCTGCG
>OMTG01000134.1 GCA_900313905.1 uncultured Actinomycetes bacterium
CCGGGCCTGCAGCCGGCAGTTTGAAAGCTGATGTCGCGAGGAGGCCGCCTATTCCCTAAGTTCTGAGCCATTACTCGGGATCTGCGGAGGAGGCGGGGACAGCCTCATCTGCATCCACTTCGTCGGAGGGGATATCGTCGAAGCCCATCACGCAGACGAGGACGAAGGAGACCACGAAGGCGATGACGCAGGAGATGATGGCATTCACGAGGTTCATCGGATCGTCGCCGATGTAGAGGCCGAGGGCTGCAAGGCCGGCGCCGCCGCCACCGAAGCGCTGGACGCCCATGAGGCCTGCATAGAGGCCACCCAGGCCACCGCCGACCGAGACGGCGATGAGGGTGCGCTTGAGCTGCATGTGGACGCCGTAGAGGACCGGCTCGGTGATGCCGAGAAGGGCGGTGAGGCCACCGGAGGCAGCAAGCTCCTTGAGCTCGCGGTTCTTCGTCTTCATCGCGACGGCGAGCGCTGCGCCGCCCTGGGCGATGTTGGAGGGAAGGTTGCCCGGGCCGATGACCGTCTCATGGCCGAACATGGAGAGCTCGGAGACATAGGCAGGAAGCAGGCTGTAGTGCATGCCCGTCATAACAAGGTACGGCATGAAGGCACCGATGACGGTCGGGAGGATCCACGGAGCCACGCCGTCGATCGCGAGCAGGATCGCGACCAGGCCGTCGCCGAGGAAGCTGCCCAGCGGTCCCAGCACGCAGAAGGCGATGGGCATCATGATGATCATGGTGAGGAGCGGACGTGCCACGAACTTGATTGCATCAGGCACGATCTTCTCGACGAGCTTCTGGACATAGGAGAGCGCCCAGACGATCAGGATGATCGGCACGACCGAGGAGGAGTAGGTCGCTATGCGCACGGGCAGCGCAAAGACCGTGACCATGTCGCCCTGCTCTGCCAGGGCGGAGAAGTTCGGGTGGAGCAGCATGGCGCCCATGAACATGCCCATGAACATGTTGCAGCCAAACTTCTTGGCAGCAGATGCACCGAGGTAGACCGGCAGGAAGTAGTAGGCTGCATCGGCCACGAAGTTCAGGAAGTAGTACTCCATGCCGGTGGAGTCGATGAGGCCTGCGACCTTGAGGATGGCAAGGAGTGCCTTGATCATGCCAGCGCCGGCGATGATCGGCATGATCGGCAGGAAGATGCCTGCAATCGTATCGAGGACGGTGTTGAGAGCGCCCTTCTTCTCCTCCTTCTCAGGAGCTGCATCCTTCTTCGCCGAGAATTCCCCGAGCTTGATGAACTCGGCATACACCTGCGGCACGCTCTGGCCGATCACGACCTGGAACTGTCCGCCCTGGTTCACGACGCCTGCGACGCCCGGAATCTTCTTGACGGAATCCATATCGACAGAATCGGTGCTCTTCAGGTTGAGCCTGAGCCTCGTCACGCAGTGCGTGACTGCCACGATATTGTCAGCACCTCCCACCTTCTCGAAAATCTGCTGCGCTGTCTTTGCGTAGTCCATATGCACGTCCTTTCCCGCACAGATTGACCGTTTGCCCATGATCTGCGTATATCGCTCACCACGAGGTGTCTTCGCCATTCGTCGCGATGACCTTCGCATACCAGTCGTAGGAGCGCTTCTTCCTGCGCTCGAGCGTTCCTTCTCCGCGGTCGCCGCGGTCCACATAGATGAAGCCGTACCTTTTCTTCATCTCGCCGGTCCCGACCGACACCAGGTCGATCGGTCCCCAGGTCAGATATCCCAGGACCTCGACGTCGTCCTCCTGGACGGCAGACTTCACAGCCTCGATGTGCGCTGCCAGGAACCTGATGCGGTACTCATCGTCGATCGAGCCATCCTCAGCGGGGTCATCGCAGGCGCCGAGGCCGTTCTCGACGACCATGAGCGGAAGCTGGTAGCGGTCGTAGAGATCGTCGAGCGCCACACGCAGCCCTGCTGGGTCGATGGGCCAGTCCCAATCCGTCCGCTCGAGGTAGGGGTTTTCATGCACGACCTGAACGCCGCCCCTGCCATCGGCCGACGCGACAGAAGAGAAGTAGTAGCTGAACGAGATGAAGTCCACCGTGCCCGCGGCCAGAATCTGCTCGTCGCCCGCCCCGAGTGGGACCTCCTGCTTCCACTGGCGCAGAAGCGAGGTGCAGACATTCGTGTAGCGTCCCCGGCACATCACATCGGTGAAGTAATAGTCAGGAAGCATCGCCTGACGCACCGCAAGCTTGTTTTCGGGATTGCAGTCCTTCGGATAGGTCGTCGGCCACTGCACCATGCAGCCGATCCTGTTCTCCGGGTCGATCTCGTGGCCAATCATCACGGCACGGGCGCTTGCCAGCATCATGTTGTGGGCAGCCACAACCTTCACAGCCAGCTGGTCCTCGCCGGGCCTGAAGCGGATTCCTGCCTGGTGGTAGGGCTCCTTCTGGTTGAAGGTCTCATTGACCTCGTTGAAGGTCAGCCAGTAGCGCACCTTGCCGCGATAGCGGGTGAATACCGTCCTGCAATAGCGCTCGAAGCATGCGATGAGCTCGCGGCTCCTCCAGGAGCCATAGGCCTCCACGAGATGGAGCGGTGTCTCATAGTGAGAGAGCGTCACGACCGGCTCGATATGGTGGCTCAGCAGCTCGTCGATCACCGCATCGTAGAAGGCGAGCCCCTCCTCGTTGGGCACCTGCTCGTCGCCTTCAGGGAAGATGCGCGGCCAGCTGATGGAGAGGCGGAATGCCTTGAATCCCATGCCCGCCAGAAGGGCTATGTCCTCCTTGTAGCGGTGATAGAAGTCGATCCCCTCGTGGCTTGGATAGTATGCGCCTTCCTCGATGCGGTCGTGGATCTGACGCTTCGTCGTGTGCGATCCAGCCGTCTCCACATCGGCGATGGAAAGCCCCTTGCCGCCTTCCCGATAGGCTCCCTCAATCTGGTTGGCTGCGGTCGAGCCGCCCCAGAGGAAGCGATTTCCCAGCTCCATCCCATCTCCCATCCGATTGCAGCTTTCGTCTTGCAGGCCTCTCACCTGCACAGATATGGTTATATCGGGCTGCTTTCGGAAGGGTAAGGGCTTGGAGGGAAGCTGGAATGGCGTTCACCAGAAAGGCCTCCCTGAAGCTGCCTTGCATAAAACAGCGTTTCAGGGAGGCCTCAGATTGGCGTATGGATGCCCTATTCCTGCGTCGGCGCGCGGGGCATGAGGACAGAGCTTGTCGAGGAGCGCATCTCCTCGTGATGCCTGGTGCGCGCGAGCTTGCGCTCGTAGTTCTCCCGGTAGCTGGCCTTGAAATAGAGGGAGTAGAGGATATCGAGGAGGAGATTGACCGAGGCATGGGTCGAGTAGTCTCCGATGGTCTCGAACAGGCGCTCCCTCGTCGCTATGGAGAGCCGGCAGTCTGCATACGACGCCACCGCATTCTCGCCGACCGAGGTCAGCGCCAGCACCGGAACGCCTGACTCATGGCAATGGCGGGCAATGGCCACCATGCTCTTCGTCTCGCCGGAATACGATATCACGAGCGCAAGGTCGTCCGGACCAAGGCAATCCGCCTCATAGGTCTGGTAGTTCAGGTTGTTCGGTATCGAGACGATGGTCCCGATCTTGAGCATCTTCTCTCGGAAGGACTCCGCCTGGTTCATGGAGGTCCCTGCAGAGAAGACATGGATGGTCTTGGCCCGGACCAGCATCCGCTGCGCCAGCCTCAGGTCGTCGTAGCGGAGAAGCTCGAGCGTATCCTCGATGGCCTCCTCGTGGAGGTGCCCGATCTTCAAGGCAATGGCACGCAGGTTGTCGTCCTCGGAGAAGGGCAGGTTCGGGTTGATCTCGCCCGTTCCCTCATCGAAATAGGAGAGCTCAGCCAGATAGCTGCGCTTGAAATCGTTGAATCCATCCATCCCGAGGCTCTTGCAAAACCGGACGACCGTGGCGGGTGAGGTCGCCGTCTCTGATGCCACCATCCTGGTGGTCATGTCCTCGATCGCATATCCCCTCTCGAGGAAGAACTTGGCCAGAAGTCCATCGGTCTGTCCACCTTCGCTTTCAGCCGTCTGCTTGAGAAGAAGCCTTTCACGGATCAGCATGCCCCATCCCCACTTCCAGCACCAAGATCCTGTACACCTGCCACCTCAAAGTGTATTGGTTTGGTTTCTTGAAATGGCTCCGACTGCATGCTGCGCGACCCGAACCGATTGCCTTCCAGGATGATTCGCCGATGCGGCCTCTCTTGCAGCAAGATACATGCAGCAGCAGAAAGTCGAGTCTGGCATGCAGGCGATGCATCCTGCGCATCGCTTCTCCAGGCAAGAGGAGAGACCCTTCATCCATCACCAGAATCTCGATGCATCAGCGTTGCCGTCAGCATTGGTCCGACACGTGCATATCCAGACAATCGGAACCGGATTGCATCGATGCGGCAGCCTTGCCAAAAACTGGGTACTTATAACCCTATACATGCTGGAAGTCCGATCTATTGGAGATGAGGAGCATGTCCCGCCTCAAAGACCTCAGAGCCTACGTCGACCGCGAGCTTCTGTCCATCGATGATCTCGACAAGCGCAAGAATGCCTATGTGCATCTCTATGGGGTATCGCTTGCGGCAACCCTGATCGCAGAGAAGCGAGGAGAGGATTACGAGCTTGCCGCAATGGCTGCCATGCTGCATGACCTCTACGCCTACGAATCAGGCTCCTATGCCGATCATGCACACAAGGGCGCAGATCTCGCAAACCGCATTCTGGATGAGCTTGCGCTGACCACGCCCGATGAGACCCAGAAGATCTGCTCCGCCATCTACCACCACGACGACAAGGAAGTTGTCGACTCGCCCTTCGACGAGGTGCTGAAGGATGCCGACGTGATGCACCACACGATGAACGACCTCTCGAAGCCCATCAAGGACAAGGAGAAGGCGCGCTACATTGCCCTGCGCAAAGAATTCGGCCTGCCGCCTGCAGAGGTCTGACAAGCACCTTCGGGCACATCCCACGGCCCTCAGGATTCACGACAGGAGCGTGCCGCAGCTGCCGATGCCCTGAGCCGGAGCCGGTCACTGCCGAGCTTTGAGAGGCGATCACAGGAATTGATGCCTGGCTTCCCAATCTGATGCTTGGTCCATGCAAAAGCCCCATGCCTGTTCAGCCAGCGAAGCCAAGCAGCGGCTCATGATCCTCAGACATGAGATGCTGAAGCGGAGCCTGCATTCACAGGTCCGTCGATACGCGCATTCAGCGCAGCCATCCCATCCAGCGCAGATCCCCGATCCGCACAAGGCATAGGTGGTAGCCATAGGTGGGAGCCGGAGCATATCATGCTGCCGGGATGCAGATCCCCAGCAGGGTCTCCCTGCACATACGAAGAGGGCCCCCGCCGCCTCTGCGGCAGGGGCCCTCCCCTGGCTGGATGCCCGCTGCTGGCCAGCGGCGCCCTGCTCTCCCACGGACTCTCTCCGCAGTACCATCGGCGCTCGGGGGCTTAACTTCTGGGTTCGGAATGGGACCAGGTGTGCCTCCCCTGCCATGGCCGCTGGCCAGCGCCGGGCATCCTATGATGTCCCGCGCCCTCAGGGCCGCACAGCGCTCGGACAAGATGCGCACATAAGGGGCTTCCTGATGCGGTGCATGCATGGGATGCATGCATGATGCGAAGAGCTCGGCCGATTAGTGCCGCTCGGCTGAGCGCGTTGCCGCGCTTGCACCTGCGGCCTATCCACCTCGTGGTCTGCGAGGGGCCTTACCATAAGGAAGACTCATCTCGGGATGGGCTTCCCGCTTAGATGCCTTCAGCGGTTATCCCGACCGGACACAGCTACCGGGCGGTGCCATTGGCTGACAGCCCGCACACCGGAGGTCCGTCCACCCCGGTCCTCTCGTACTAGGGGCAGCCTCCCTCAGTC
>OMTG01000056.1 GCA_900313905.1 uncultured Actinomycetes bacterium
TGTGGCCGCTGCACGACTTGGTGCAACAGGATTGCTTTTCGAAATTCAATTCACGTGACAATTCGTGGCAATCTAGTCAGCAGCTGCGCTTCCAGCCCAGCCCTCTGTCCCACTGGCGCTCATGGCTTTCGCTATGCCATCTGCAGCGTGAAGAGGCTCCGCACTGGATGCAGCCCGCCAATGTGGGTACAAAGAGCAGGTAGACTCGCTTCATCAGAAAGGATATCCGCCCATGTCCAAGGACAGCAAGACACTGAAGATCGTCTGCCTCATCAGCCTCTTCTTCGGACTCGCACTTGCAATCATCTCGATCCCCCTCTATGTGGGAGGTCATATGGCATCAGGCACCATCATGCTCGTTATGGGCATCCTGGCGCTCATCGCCTCCTTCAGGGGCGCCCGTGCAGCCAATACGCCCTCGACCTGTGGCAAGGCGACGCCGCTTCTGGGCGTCGAGGCAGCGGCAGGCGGTGTCTCGATCCCGCTCAGCACCGTCGCAGGCCTTGAGGCCCAGCCGGACATCCTCGTCGCCGTCTGCGCAGGTGTCCTTCTGGTCTTGGGCATCATCGCCGCTGTCTTCAGCAACCGCGTCTTCCAGAAGAGCCTCGACCGCTAGAGAACATTGCAGAGGCACGCACAAGGGCGTCCCAGATCTCTGGGGCGCCCTTCTTCATTGCTGCCGATCCACAAGACAAATAGAGGCACTCCTGGGGCTTCAGGCTCCGAGAGCGCCTCTCGCTCTAATTCAGCTGCCGCTATGCACGCTGGGGCACGATGCGCTCCACGAGCTCGTCCACCACATCGTCGATTGCGATGTCCATGCGCTCGCCCGTCGCACGCTCCTTGACCTCGACCGTGCCGCCCTTGACGCCACGCTTGCCGCAGACGACCTGATACGGGAAGCCCATGAGGTCGGCCTCATTGAACTTCACGCCCGGGCGTTCCTTGCGGTCATCGACAATGACCTCGATGCCGCGTTCGGCGAGCTTGCCAGCGATCTGCTTCGCGACCGGCCACACCACATCGTCCTTCGTGTCGAGCGCCAGGACCTCGACCTCGAAGGGAGCCACCGAGACCGGCCAGATGATGCCATGCTCGTCGTGGTGCTGCTCGACGACAGCCTGTAGCGACCTGCCGACACCGATGCCGTAGCAGCCCATCTGGAACGGCTTCTCCTTGCCATCCTCGTCGGTGAAGGTGGCTCCCATGGCCTCGGAGTACTTCGTGCCAAGCTGGAAGACCTGGCCAACCTCGATGCCGCGGGCAATCTTGAGCGGAGCGCCGCATTTCGGGCAGACATCGCCCTCCTTGGCAGAGATGACATCGACCCAGTTCTGGATCTCGAAATCGCGGCCCTGCTTCGCATGGATGTAGTGGAAGTTCTCCTCGTTCGCGCCGATGGCCCACCACTCGGAGGGTTTGAGCGTCGCGTCTGCATAGACCTGCACGCCTTCAGGCAGGCCGATCGGCCCGATGAAGCCCTTCACAAGGCCATACTCCTTGAGCTCCTCGTCGGTCATCATGTGGTAGTCGCCGAAGACGTGTCCTGCCTTCACGTCGTTCAGATCATGGTCTCCCGGGACGAAGACGACGCAGGGACGCTTGTCGCCGTCGACGAGGGCAAGTGCCTTGCGCGTGCCTGCCTCGGGCACCTTCAGGAAGGCAGCGAGGTCTGCGATGGTGCCGCAGTCCGGGGTCTCGACCTTCTCGAGCTCCCCTGCCTCGCCTTCGACGAGATTGATGCCGACCGTGGCAGCCTCGGTGTCTGCCGCGAAGCCGCATGCGTCGCAGTAGCAGATCTCGGCTTCGCCGGCATCTGCCAACGCCATGAACTCCACGGAGGTATCGCCGCCAATCTGGCCCGAGTCCGCCACGACCGGAAGGGCGCGCAGGCCGATCCTCCTGCAGTAGTTGGCATAGGCCTGCTTCTGGAGCTCATAGCACTCGCGCATGGACTCCACATTGGCCGAGAAGGAATAGGCATCCTTCATGATGAACTCACGGGAGCGCATGAGGCCGAAGCGGGGGCGCCGCTCGTCGCGGAACTTGTCCTGGATGTGGTAGAGCATCATGGGGAGCTGCTTGTAGCTCTTGAGCTCATTCGTCACGAGGTCGGTGTAGGTCTCCTCGTGGGTCGGGCCGAGCGCATACTCATGGCCATAGCGGTCCTTCAGGCGCATGAGCTCAGGCCCGTAGGCATTCCAGCGGCCGCTCTTGCGCCACAGCTCGGCGTCGGTCAGGATCGGCGTCATCATCTCTTCGCAGTCGATCTTGTCCATCTCATCGCGGATGATGTTCTCGATCTTCAGGATCGAGCGCCAGGCGAGCGGCAGATAGGAATAGAGGCCCACGGAGCCCCTGCGGATCATGCCGGCACGGAGCAGCAGCTTGTGGCTGGCAAGCACAGCCTCCGTCGGGTCTTCCTTCAGGGTCGGAGCATAGAGCTTGCTCATGAGCTTGTAGGTATTCAATGCGATGTCCTTTCGGATTGGTGCACAAACAGACCTATTTTAAGGCAAATGCCTTGGCATGAAGAGGGAGAAGGGCAGCATATGGGCCTATCTGCGCAAGAAGAAGGCTCCCGCCGCCTGGCAGGAGCCTTCTTGGGCATATATGGGCTTCCTCACGCCTCAGGGTAGCGTACATGAATCTCGTCGAAGAGGGCATCGACCATCCCGTCCTCCGGGACCTTGCGGAGCGGCTCGCCGTTCACGAAGAGGAGCCCCTGGCCCTTGCCGGAGGCGATGCCGATGTCGCAGCTCTTCGCCTCGCCGGGGCCATTCACGATGCAGCCCATCACGGCGACGGAGATAGGCGCCTTCGTCTTCTGGAGGCGCTCCTCCACCTCATTCGCGATCTTGATGAGGTCCACCTGGCACCGGCCGCAGGTGGGGCAGCTCACGAGCTCAGGATGGAGCCTGCGCATCCCCAGGGCTGCAAGGAGCTCCCAGGCGACGCGCACCTCCTCTTCGGGCTCTGCCGTGAGCGAGAGGCGGATGGTGTCGCCGATTCCCTCTTCGAGGAGGATCCCGACGCCAACCGAGTTCTTCACGGTCCCCTGGCGGAGCGTCCCCGCCTCGGTCACGCCCACATGGAGCGGGATGTGCGGCAGCTCGCGGGAAAGGGCCCTATAGGTGGCAAGCGTCGTCGGCACATCGTGGGCCTTCGCCGAGAGCACGATATCCGTGAAGCCGCGATCCTCGAAATGCTTCACGAAGGAGACCGAGGATGCGACAAGCTTCTCGGGCAGGGTGAGGTCCTGCCGCTCGTCGACCTCCTTGGCGAGCGAGCCTGCATTGACGCCGATGCGGATCGGGATGCCTGCCTCCCCTGCCGCATCGATTGTCGCATCGACCCTCTCCCAGGAGCCGATGTTGCCTGGGTTGATGCGGAAGGCGGCAGCTCCGCGCTTCGCCGCCTCGATAGCGAGCTTGTGATCGAAATGAATGTCGGCGATGACAGGGAGAGGGGATCTCCTGCAGATCTCCTCGAAGCCATCGAGCGCTCCAGCATTCGGGATCGCGACGCGGATGATCTCGCATCCCTCATCTGCGAGGCGCTGGATCTGTGCCAGCGTCATCTCCGGGTCGGAGGTCGGTGTCGTGCACATCGACTGCACCGATACCGGCGCACCTCCGCCGACCGGCACATTCCCGACATGCACCTGATGGGTCAGATTGCGCACTGCTTCAGCCATATTGATCGCTACCCCACTACGAATCGAAGGATGTCATTTCTGAGCACGAACACGAATACGAACAGGAAGAAGGCAAGGCCGACATAGGTGAGACCGATCTGCGCCTTCTGGGGAAGGTCGCGCCGCGCTATCGCCTGCCCGATCTCGATCACGATCTTCCCGCCATCGAGCGGAGGGATCGGCAGGAGGTTCATGAAGCCGAGCGACATCGAGATCATCGCCATGAACTCCATGAGCTCCCAGGCTCCCTCATCTGCCGCCTCAGATGCCATGACGGATATGCCCATGACAGAAGTCGATTCGTTCAGCACCTCCATGGTCTGGCTCGGCCGAATCAGGGAGAGCGCTGCATCTGCGACTTCCTTGGCATAGGCGAACGAGGCCCGGATGGACTGGCCGACGGTGAGATGTACCTTCTGTGTCGGAGCGGTGATGCCGAGGGCCGTCGCCGGGCTGGATTCATCTTGGTCGACCGCGACCTCAGATTCCGTCCCATCGCGCTCGATCGTGAGCGTGAAATCCTCTCCGGACGAGAGGACCGGGGAGAGGGCCTCGACGAGGGTCTGCCAGTCCGTGACCGCGGTGCCGTTCACGGCCTCGACGGTGTCGCCCGCCTGAAGTCCGCTCTTCTCTGCGAGGGACCCTGCCATGACCGTGCCGATCGTGTTCTGGTTCACGCTCACGTCGACGCCTGCAATCGAGAGGCCTGCCACGACGACGAGGATCGCGAAGATCACATTGATGGCAGGGCCGGCAATGAGGCAGAAGAAGCGTGCCCAGAAGCCGTGCCCCAGGTAGGTGCGGGATTTCTCATTCTCGAGGAAGCTTGCAGCATCCACCTCGGGGAGGCGCGCCTCCCCTGCCTCGGTTGCGCCTTCCTGGGCGAAGTCGCTTGCACGGTCATACTCCGTCAGGAGCCTGGCATCGCGCCTCACGGTCTGGAAGGCCTGGGGCCAGTCGCGCTGCCCCTCATGCTCCCCCAGATCGGGATTGTAGTAGGGCTCGATGGATGCCCAGTCGACCAGGATCGCAAGGATGGCATAGGCGGCGTCTGCCGAGCAGCCGACTTCCTCGCAGATCTCGTCCACCGTGGCACGCCCATGCTTCTGGATGCACCAGAGGATGTCTGCTGCCTCAGGCCCCGGCTTCCCGTCCATGCCGCAGATGCGGGTATAGCCGCCCAGAAGGATGGGCGTGACGCCGACCTCGGTGCCATACTTCCTGCTCTTGTGGAAGAGCTTGAGCCGGCAGGGCATGCCCAGATAGAACTCGGTCACCCGCATTCCGCAGGCACGTGCCGCAAGGAAATGCCCTCCCTCGTGGATGAAGACCAGGAAGGAGAGGGTGACAAGTCCCCAGAATATCGAAGATGCAACGCCCATGCGTGTCAGCGCCTCCTTGAGAGATAGCTCCGTGCCTGGGCACGGGCTGCGGCGTCGACCTCCTCGAGCTGCGAGACGCTCTCGACAGGCTGCAGATCATGGGCTTCCATCACGGCACGCACGCAATCCTCGATTGCAAGGAAGCCGCAGGAACCCTGGCGAAACGCCGCGTTGGCCACTTCATTGGCCGCGTTCATGACACAGGGAAGGGTACCCCCTTCGCGGATTGCCTGCCGGGCGAGGGCAAGGCACCCGAAAGTCCCCATATCTGCCTCGCCGAACGTGAGGGGAGGCTCGCTCCCCCAGTCGATGCGCTGCGCCTCAGGAGAGTCCCACCTATCGGGGTAGCTTAGGGCATAGCGGATGCAGGAGCGCATGTCCGAGGCGCCCATCTGCGCCTTCACGGAGCCATCGCGGAATTCGACCATCGAATGGATGCGGCTCTGGCGCTGGATCAGCACATGCACCTGGTCCTCGGTGACACCGAAGAGACGGCAGGCCTCGATGACCTCAAGGCCCTTGTTCGCAAGCGTCGCGGAATCGATCGTGATCTTCGCTCCCATCGACCACGTCGGATGCGCAAGAGCATCCTCCACGGTGACCGAGGCGAGCTCCGCTCTCGTCTTCCCATAGAATGGCCCGCCTGAGCAGGTGAGCCAGATGGTCTGGGCAGAGCCTTCCGGCTCCCCCTGGAGGCACTGGAAGATGGCAGAGTGCTCGGAGTCGACCGGCACGAGCTGTCCCGGTGCGAGGAGCGGCATGATGAGGTCGCCACCGACGACGATGGACTCCTTGTTCGCATAGGCAAGGCGCTTCCCCGCCTTCGCGGCTGCATAGCTGGATTCGATGCCGGCAAAGCCGACCACGGCCGAAACGACGCAGTCCACATCGTCGCGGCAGGCGAGCTCCACGAGCGCCTCGGGGCCCGAGAGGACCTCAGCTGTCGATGGAAGCTCTGAAAGCACAGGATCCTGCGCATGGGCAGGATCGGTCACAGCGACCGCCTTGCAGCCGAACTCGCGCGCGGCCGCCACGAGCTTCTCCGTATCCCTATGGACCGAGAGGGCGACGATCTCCACCTGGTTCATATGATGCCGCACGACATCCAAGGTCTGCATCCCTATGGAGCCAGAGCAGCCAAGCACCGCGATGCGCAGCTTCTGGCCGATTGCGGCCGAAGCAGCAGAAGACCTCTGCGATATCAAATGATTCCTCCTAGGAAGAGAATGAGATAGGCTGCCGTCGCGCCGAAGAGCATGGAATCGGAACGGTCGAGCAGCCCGCCGTGGCCCGGCATGATGTTGCCTGAATCCTTGACGCCGACACCACGCTTGATGCGCGACTCGAAGAGGTCGCCGACGACACCGCCGACGCCTGAGAAGAGCGCTGCCACAAGCGCGAGCGGGAGCGAGACATGGCAGACATCGAGGACCGTGATCATGATCCAGATGATGAACGAGGCCACCATGCCGCCTGCAAATCCCTCCCAGGATTTGTTGGGCGAGATGCGCGGCGCCATCTTGTGGCGGCCCAGACGCGATCCGACCAGATAGGCCATCGCATCATTGGCCCATATCGAGCTCATCGTCCCGAATGCAAGAAGGAAGCCGGGCAGCCCGGGGTCGACGTTTCGGATCAGGACGACGCTCGCAAAGAGGAAGCTCGTGTAGATGGGGCCGAAGATCGTGACCGCGACATCGGCGATGCTTGCCCTCGGCGTCACGACATACCAGCCGGCGATGCAGAAGCAGAGGATCACAAGAAGCGCCGTCAGCGCCTGGTAGCCGTTCACGAGCGCCGCGAGCGGGAAGAGCACGGCAGCGCCGAGGCCGACGACCTCGTTCGGCATCCTTCCTGCCATGC
This sequence comes from uncultured Actinomycetes bacterium, assembly GCA_900313905.1. Lineage (GTDB taxonomy): Bacteria > Actinomycetota > Coriobacteriia > Coriobacteriales > Atopobiaceae > Olsenella_L. The sequence goes on from OMTG01000056.1 coordinate 6,943, forward strand.
GGCACATGCGGAAGAACTCCGAGCAGCAGAGCCATGCCATCGCGGCAACCATGAGGGCGGTCATCGGAGCGCCGATGAAGAGGCAGGCCAAGGTCACGACCGCATAGATGGCGCCCGAGGTGGTGCGGGTGAGGAGCTTCTCGGCCCCGCCGCGCACCTTCTGGCCCCTCAGGGTCCCTGCGACGCGCTGCGGCTCCTTGCGCTGCCTCTTGCGTTCGAGCGAGTCTATGCCACGGTCGAGGCCCTCGCTCCTGCGCTCTTGGGCCTCCGCTTGCGGCTCGTCCTGTTCTGGCCGTGCGCTCTTCCTCATGCCTTCGCAACCCCTCCGAACCGCCTGTTCCTGCCCTGGAAGGATCGAATGGCACGCAGGAAGTCCCAACGGGAGAAGTCCGGCCAGTAGGTGTCGGTCACATAGAACTCGGTATACGCTAGCTGCCAGAGCAGATAGTTCGAGAGGCGCATCTCGCCTGAGGTGCGGATCAGGAGATCGGGATCGGGAAGCCCCGCGGTATAGAGCTCCTGCGAGAAGCGCTCATCGTCGATCTCCTCAGGCTCCAGGTTCCCATCCTCGACTTCCTGGATGAGATGCTTTGCTGCACGGACGATCTCGGCGCGCGCCCCATAGTTGACGGCGAGCGCGAAGACCATCCCATCGTGGTCGGCCGTCTCATCGAGGCCCTGCTGGAAGACTTTGCGGGTCTCCTCCGGCAATGCCTCGATGTCACCCAGAAAGCGCAGGCGCACGTTCTCCTGGTGGAAGAGCGGCAGCTCGTGGATCAGCGTCGTGGCGAAGAGGTGCATCAGGAGATCCACCTCATGCTGCGGACGCTTCCAGTTCTCGGTCGAGAAGGCATATACCGAAAGGACGTCGAGGCCGAGCCGTACGCTCGTCGTGACTGCCTCGCGCAGCGAATCGACACCCGCGACATGGCCTTCCGAGCGGTCCAGGCCGCGCGCCTGTGCCCAGCGGCCATTGCCATCCATAATGATGGAGACATGCCGGGGGATGCGGGCCAAATCGATGTCTGAGAGCGCAATGTCCTCGGGCGCATCGGCGTAATAGGCTTCGAGCTTTTCGGTATCTATCTGCACCTAGATCTCCATTACCTCTGCGGTCTTCGTCTTGAGCATCTTGTCGACCTGCTCGACATAGCTGTCCGTGAGCTTCTGGATGGCCTTCTTCTCGCGCTTCACGTCGTCCTCGGAGTAGTCATCGTTCTTCTCCGCCTTCTCGTTAGCATCGCGGCGGACGTTGCGGATGGAGACCTTGCACTCCTCGGCGTACTTCTGGCACTCGCGGACGAGCTCCTTGCGGCGCTCCTCCGTCGGCTGGGGGAACGGCAGGCGGATGCTCATGCCGTCATTCGAGGGCGTGATGCCGAGATCGGAGGCCTCGATGGCCTTCTCGATGGCGCGCAGCGAGCTCTTGTCCCACGGCTCGATCACGAGCATGGCGGCCTCGGGGACCTTCACGCCGGCAAGCTGCGTGATCGGGGTCATCTGGCCATAGTACTCGACCTTGATGTCATCCAGCACATGGGGGTTCGCCCTGCCCGTGCGGACGCGGGAGAAATTGTCCTGCAGTGCTTTCAGGCACTTCTCCATATGGCTCTTCGCGTAATCGGTGATCTCGCTCATTCTAGTCCTCCTCAACCACAGTGGTTCCAACCGGCTCTCCGCACAGCGCCTTCTTGATGACACCCGGCGTCTCGATGTTGAATACCAGGATCGGCATATGGTTGTCATGGCACAGCGCCGTGGCCGTCGCATCCATGACCTTGAGGTCCTTCGTCAGGACATCGAGATAGGTGATGGTGTCATACTTCTTGGCATCGGGATACTTGACCGGATCCTTGTCGTAGATGCCATCGACCTTCGTGGCCTTCATGAGGACCTCGGCATTGATCTCGCAGGCACGCAGTGCTGCTGCGGTATCGGTCGTGAAGTAGGGATTGCCCGTGCCGGCCGCGAAGATCGTGATGCGGCCCTTCTCGAGGTGCCGGATGGCACGGCGGCGGATGTAGGTCTCAGCGACCTGACGGATCTCGAGCGCGCTCATGACGCGGCAGTCCATGCCATGATGCTCGAAGGTGTCCTGGAGCGAGAGGCAGTTGATGACCGTGGCAAGCATGCCCATGTTGTCTGCCTGGGCACGGTCCATGCCAGCAGCAGCGCCGCTCACGCCGCGGAAGATGTTGCCTCCACCGATCACGATGGCGATCTGCTCGCCATCCTCCCAGATAGGCTTGATCTCCTCTGCAAGACGGTTCGTTACCTGAGGGTCTATGCCAAAGCTCTGGGAGCCCATCAGGGCCTCGCCTGAAAGCTTGAGAAGCACCCGCTTGTACTTGTACTCGGACAAGTTATCCTCCACTCAGCTCATGCCTACATCAGCGCTCTGCAAAGAGGGCGCGTCTCTGGAAATTGTACCAGAGCATCCCATAGGTGAACGTCTGCCATTGCCCAACGGTAGCGTCACATAAAAAAAGAGCCGGCCCGAAGACCGGCTCTTCCTCAGCTGCTTACTGGCCGAACTCGAAGCGGTCGAAGCGAACGATCTCGATCGTGTCGCCGACGGACTTGGAGACCTGGGAAGCGAGCTGGCCGACCGTGACGTCGGGGTTCTTGACGAACTCCTGCTCGGTCAGGACGGACTCCTTGAAGAACTTCTCGAGGCGGCCGGATGCGATGCGCTCCTGGATGGCCTCAGGCTTGCCGGACTCGGCTGCCTGTGCCTTGTAGATGCTCATCTCGTGGTCGATGGTCTCCTGCGGGACATCCTCGCGGCGTGCGCTGATCGGGTTGATGGCAGCGACGTGGAGGGCGACGTCGTGGGCGAAGGTCTTGAACTCGTCGTTCTGGGCGGTCTCCGGCTTCGTGAAGGAGAACTCCACGATGACGCCGATCTTGCCGCCGTTGTGGATGTAGGAGCCGAAGGAGCCGCTCTCGGTGGAGCGGGCGACGAAGCGCAGGATCTTCATGTTCTCGCCGAAGACATGGATCTGCTCGGTGAGCTCGTCGGCGACGGTGTTGCCATTGAGCGGGAGAGCCTTGAGGGCCTCGAGGTCAGCGGGGTTGTTGTTGGCGACGACGCCAGCAAGGGTGTTGGCGAAGCCGGTGAACTTCGGGTTGGTGCCGACGAAGTCGGTCTCGCAGGAGAGCTCGAGCAGTGCTGCCTTCGAGCCATCCTCAGAGATGTAGGCAGCGACGGTGCCCTCGTTGGTATCGCGGCCAGCGCGCTTGACAGCCTTTGCGACACCCATCTTGCGCAGGACGTCGATTGCCTTGTCGATATCGCCATCGGCCTCGACGAGGGCCTTCTTGCACTCCATCATCGGGGAGTCGGTCATCTCGCGAAGCTGCTTGACCATGGCAGCGGTGATCTTGGTTGCCATGAGACCTCCTTAAAGGTTCGAATACATAAAACCGTACTTGGTGCAGAGCTGCTTACTCAGCTGCAGGTGCCTCGGCCTCTGCAGGGGCTGCGCCCTTCATCTCGTCCTCGGTGATCTGCTCCTTGCCAGAGCCAGCGAGGATTGCGTCGGCGACAAGCTCGGTGAGCAGTGCGACGGAGCGGATGGCGTCGTCGTTTGCGGGGATGCCGTAATCGATCACGTCCGGGTCGGAGTTGGTGTCGAGAAGGCCGACAACCGGGATGTGCAGACGGTTGGCCTCGCGGACAGCGAGCTCCTCACGCTTGGTGTCGACGACGAAGAGTGCCTGCGGCAGGCTCTTCATGTTGCGGACGCCACCGAGGTTGCGCTGCAGCTTCTCGAGCTCCTTGCCCAGGACTGCCTGCTCCTTCTTCGGCAGCGTTGCCATGGCGCCGCTCTCGACCATGCCCTCGAGCTCCTCCATGCGCTCGATGCGGGAACGCATGGTGGTGAAGTTGGTCAGCATGCCGCCGAGCCAGCGCTCAGCGATGTAGGGCATGCCGCAGCGCTCGGCCTGGGTCTTGATGGCCTCCTGTGCCTGCTTCTTGGTGCCGACGAACAGGATGGCGCCACCCTTGGCAGCGGTCTCCTTCAGGAAGGTGTACGCCTGGTCGGCGTCGACGATGGTCTGCTTGAGATCGAGGATGTACACGCCATTGCGCTCGCCGAAGATATACGGCTTCATCTTCGGGTTCCAGCGACGCGTCTGGTGGCCATAGTGGCAGCCAGCCTCGAGCAGGGTCTTGATGTTGATCTTGACAGCCATGTTCAAACCTCCATTGGTTTTTCCTCCACGTGAGGTCAACCCCGGAAAGCCACCCACCACCTGGCTTATGGCAATGGGCACCATGGCTCCCGAGTAGTCACGTGTGTGTCGTATGCCGTGCGGATGCACAGCAAGCTGATAGTATAGCAGGCATTCTCCAATCCGTCTTCGGCTTTCGCTCTTCACGGGTCCTGCACGATTTCAGGAAATCAGCACGGAAGCTCCATCTTGCCCAGGGATCGCATCGCTCATCCACGCGGATGTGCCTGATGGGTGGCCTCCTTGAGGCGCTCCACCGAGAGATGCGTATAGATCTGGGTCGTCGCGAGCGACTCATGCCCCAGAAGCTCCTGGACGCTCCTCATGTCCGCCCCGCCCGAGAGGAGCTCGGTCGCGAAGGTATGCCGCATCGCATGGGGCGTGTAGGTGCAATCGATCCCCGCCTGGATGAGGCAGGAATCGAAGCGGCGGCGCAGGGCTGCCGCGCTCATGCGGTTTCCCCGCGACGAGACGAAGAGCGCCCTGGTGTGGTTCTCCGGCTTGGCCGCCACAAATCCGGGACGGGACTCTGCGATGTAGCGATCGATGCTCTCGAGGGCGCTTCGGTAGAGCGGCACGATGCGCTCCTTCGAGCCCTTGCCGAAGAGATGGACGAGCATCTGCCTCTCGTCCACATCATCCAGGTCGAGGCCTGATGCCTCCGAGATGCGCGCTCCCGTTGCGTAGAGGAGCTCGAGAAAGGCACGGTCCCGAAGGCCCAGCGGCGTGTCGGGGCAGGACTCTATCAGCCGCTCCGCCTCTTCGTCTGACATGGTCCTGGGCAGGCGCTTCTCGGGCTTGGGACTTGCGAGCGCGTCGAGCGCATCCGATTCGATGCGCCCCTCCCCTTCCATCCACTTGTAGCAGGTGCGCAGGGCAGAGAGATGCCGGTTGATGGTGCGGTTCGTGTAGCCAGCCTTCGTGAGATAGAGGATATAGCGCCGGAGCTGCCGGTGGCTGATCTCCTGGGGCACGATCCCCTCCCGCTGGATCCATCGCTCATATGCCTCAAGATCCCCGCGATAGGCACGGATCGTCTCCGGCGAGAGGTTTCGGACGACCTTCAGATATGAGAGGAATTCCTCTGCATCACGGCCGAACTCATCCTGCCTGCGTCCGCGGACAGAAGTCGCATCCTCAGCCATGCTATGCGGCTCCGAAGATGTCGGGGCGCTGCGCGATGTAGCCCTCCATCGCCTGCTGGGCACGCTCGGAATATGCTGCATAGCGCTCGCGCTTCTTGCGCACCGGCGCCTCAAGCGGCGGTATGATGCCGAAGTTCACATGCATCGGCTGGTAGTCCTTGGTCTCCGGATTCGTGGCATAGGCGACAAGGCTGCCAAAGGAGGTCGTGGCCGGAAGCACCACGGAATCTGCGCCGGCAAGGTCGGCATAGGTGTTGAGGGCGGCAAGGAGCCCTGAGGCGATGGCCTCCACATAGCCTTCCGTGCCGGTGATCTGGCCAGCGAGGCGGATCTGGGTCCCGGGTATCGCGAAGGTGCGGTCGAGGACATGTGGGGCATCCACGAACGAATTCCTGTGCATCACGCCGTAGCGGAAGAAATCCGCCTCCTCGAGCCCCGGGATGAGGCGGAAGACCCGCTTCTGCTCCGGCCAGGTGAGATTCGTCTGGAAGCCGACGAGATTGTAGGCGCTCTTCTCAGCATTCTCCGCGCGCAGCTGCACGGCCGCCCAGGGGCGTCTGCCGGTCCTGGGATCGGTGAGCCCGACCGGCTTCAGGGCGCCGAAGCGCAGCGAATCGCGCCCCGTGCGGGCGACCTCCTCCACCGGCTGGCAGGCACAGAAGAGGTCGGCCTGCTCGAAGTCGCGGGCGATCACGCGCTTCGCCCCGATCAGCTCATCGTAGAAGCGGTCGTACTCCTCCCGGTCCATGGGGCAGTTGAGATAGTCGCCTGCCCCCTCCTCGTCGTAGCGGGACTGGGAGAATACCTTGGTCCGATCGAGCGTCGTGGCATCGACAATGGGTGCGGCGGCATCGAAGAAGGAGAGCGCCTCCGAGCCAAGGCGCTCAGACAGCGCCTTGAAGAGGTCATCCGAGCAGAGGGGGCCAGCGCAGATCACGGCAGGGCCTTCTGGCAGGGCATGGACCTCTTCGCGGACAAGCTCGATCAGGGGATTGTATTCGATGGCCGCGGTCACCGCTTCGGAGAAGCCCTCGCGGTCGACCGCCAAGGCCCCTCCCGCCGGCACGGCATGCGCCTCGGCTGCCTCGATCAGATAGGACCCCATGGCATGGAGCTCATGCTTCAGGAGCCCTGAGGCACTGTCGAGACGTGTCGCCTTGAGCGAATTCGAGCAGACGAGCTCAGCGCATCGGTCCGTGTGGTGCGCCACTGTATGGGCACAAGGCCGCTGCTCATAGAGCTTCACCGGGATGCCCCTCTTCGCAAGCTGCAGAGCGCACTCCGACCCTGCAAGCCCTGCGCCCACCACCGTGACCTGTGTGCCCATCTGCCTAGCCTTTCCCTCTCAGGAGCTCGTATGCCTTCTCGCTCGCTGCCATGCGTCCATCGGGCAGCCGCACCACCAGGCCCCGCTCCCAGAGGGTCGATAGGGTCCTCTCAGCCGCAGCTGCATCGACCCCTATCTTACCCGCGAGCCCGTCTGGGCGCTGCGGAGAAGCCACGAGCGCCGAAAGAACACGGCCAAGCTCAGGATGCGGACGTTCCGCTATGGTGCAGGACACGCCGAAATCAAGCGATATCTGGACCATGAGGCCTATCTCGTCGGTGATGAGGGCAGCTCCATTTGCGATCAGGTAGTTCGTGCCCTCAGAGGTCGGCGAGAAGATCGAGCCCGGCACCGCATAGACATTGCGGCCGATGTCCATCGCAGCCTCTGCCGTGATCATCGTCCCCGATCTCCTGCCTGCCTCGGTCACGAGCAGAGCCTGCGAGAGCGCAGCGATGAGGCGGTTGCGCTTCGGGAAGGCATAGCGGCGAGGCGGCGTCCCCCAGCTCTCGAGCGCCAGAATGCAGCCGCCCTGCTGGGGAGCCTTCCGGAATATCTCTGCAGACGACCTTGGGTAGACGCCGTCTGCGCCGCAGCCCGAGACGATGATGGTGCGGCCTCCTGCTTGAAGCGCCCCTGCGCTGGCCGCCGCATCGCAGCCGCGCGCCCCTCCCGAGACGACGGTGATGCCACAGGCTGCCGCAACCTCCCCTGCCATGCGTGCGACCTCGATTCCATACGGCGTCGCCTTCCGAGCCCCGATGACGCCGAGGCAGGGCGTCGCAAGCACGCTGGGGTCGCCCACACCATAGAGATGCGGCAGCCGCTCATAGCCATCCTGGATGCAGGAGGGATATCCTTCATCGCCCGGCTCGAGCTCGAAACGCTCCCCGCCCTCAGTCAGCGCATCCATCGTCTTCATCCCGAGAACGATAGAAGCCTCCCTGGTCAGGATCGTCCTCCCAGGAATAGAGGCTCACGAGATGGCGGAGGCGGGCATGGCGGGGGCCGATGATGGTCATCGCGATGAGGTCGTAGCGGACCTCCTTCACCCGATGGTCCGCCAGATAGAGCAGGGCCAGGCGCCGGTAGTGCCAGTAGTTCCTATAATCGACCGAGAGCTCGGGGATTGCATAGGAGCTCTCCAGGGCGAGCTTGGTGGAGCAGCTGACGAGCACCGTCTGGCCTTTGCTCCTCCCCACGATATCGACCGTTCCCTCATCGCAGCGCCATTTCGTCTCCACGATATCGAAGCCGCGATGCTCGAGATATTCGCATGCGAGCTCGAGCCCCTTCTGGTCGACCTGATCCCTGGTCAGCGCTCTGAGCTCCTCCTCGTCCTCTTCCCCATCAAGCGGCACAGACTTGGGATAGCGCTGTGCGCCCTCCTTATCGCCGCTCTCCTCGCCCACCGGAGGCGCGCTCTGAGGATCTTCCGCCTTGCCCCGCTCTCGATCATTCCTGCCATCCTGGCATGTCCCGTCACAGCTCTCGTTCCTGCCATCGCGCATCGTGCACTCCTCTCCTTGCGGGATATGGGATGCCGATGATGGCAGGCTCATCTGACACGCCGCCTTATGCGGGCTGCGGGGAAGCATGCAGGAAGCTGGCAGGAAGCTTCCCTGCGGTGCGGTTCGAGCCTATCTGGCAGAGCATCTTTCCTGCCGGCAGGCGGACAGCAATCCATCAGCCCTCAGAAGAGCGTGTTGCCTTCCACGAAATGTCCACAGAACGAGACGCGATGGTAGGGGGTGAGCCCATGTACCTTGATTGCCTCGATATGCTCCTTGGACCCATAGCCCTTGCACTGGTCCCAGCCGTAGGCGGGATATTCCTTCGAGAGCTCGACCATCAGATGGTCTCGGGTGACCTTCGCGACAATCGAGGCTGCGGCGATGGCCGCGATGCGGGCATCGCCCTTCACGAGCGTCTTCTCCTTCGGATGCGCATGGATGGGATTGCCATCGATAAGGACGCAGTCAGGCTCGATGCCCGCATTCTGGATGGCTTCGGCCATAGCGAAGCGCAGGGCATTGCCCATCCCCACCGCATCGATCGTCTCAGGCGGCACATGGGCTATGCCGATGGCAAGGGCGACATCTGCGATCTCTGCAGCAAGGACCTCGCGCCGCTCCGGCGTCAGCTGCTTCGAATCATTGAGTCCCCAAATCATGGGATCCTCAGGCAGGGCAACCGCCCCGACAGTGAGGGGCCCTGCCAAGGCCCCGCGTCCCACCTCATCAACACCGATCACGATGCCGGGGCCGCCAAGCTCCCTCTGGAGGGCATACATCCCTGCTACCCGTTCACGCTCCGCCCTCTCATGCTCCCAGCGCCTCTGTGCCCGCCTGACGGCTGCCTGCACCTGCTTGCGGCTGTCATCCTGGTAGCGCCTTGCCAGCTCCGGCAGCTCCTCGTAAGCGGCCTCATGCAGCCGTACCGCAACATCGCGCGCCGATTCATGCTCTTTCTGGTCCATGGCTTCCCCCGATAGCAGAAGAGGGCCACCGGAGTGGCCCTCTTCCTTCCGTGCATTGTGTGCTTAGGCACGCTTCTCGCGGATGCGTGCAGCCTTGCCGACGCGGTCGCGCAGGTAGTAGAGCTTTGCGCGATTGACATCGCCGTGGCGGACAACCTCGAGCTTGGCGATCTTCGGGCTGTGCACCGGGAAGGTGCGCTCGACGCCGACGCCGAAGCTGATCTTTCGGACGGTGAAGGTCTCACGGGAGCCAGCGCCGCTCATGCGGATGACATCGCCCTGGAAGACCTGGATACGCTCACGGTCGCCTTCCTTGATGCGATAGTGAACCTTCACGTTGTCGCCGACCAGGACCTTCGGGAGGTCCTCACGGATCTGCTGACGCTCGATTGCGCGGATGTAGTCCATTGTTCAATCCTCGTCTCTAGAGGTGCCGACGCTCCTGCGAACGGCACATAGGTTTACACACAAGAGAAGATTATATGCCTAGATTCTCTTTTCACGCTCGAGAAACTTGCTCCAGAGAATCTGCATAGCTCTGCCCCCGGCACGACAGCTGCCATCTTGCCAGAGATCCCGGGAAGGATCTCAGAAGACCCTGCTGCATCAGTCCCGACAAGGGAAGGGAGGGGCGCCGAAGCGCTCCTCCCCTTTCAGTGCAGATGTGCCAGAGCCTACTTGGCGATGGTCTTTGCACCACCGTTGGACTCGATCTTTGCCTGTGCAGCAGCAAGGCGTGCGATAGGCACACGATACGGCGAGCAGGAGACATAGTCGAGGCCGAGGTCATAGTACATGTGGATGGACTCAGGATCGCCACCGGTCTCGCCGCAGACGCCGCAGACGATGTCGGGGTTGCCCTTGTGGCCACCCTTGACACCCATCTCGACGAGCTTTGCGACGCCCGGATCGAGCGTTGCGAACGGGTTGGTCTTGACAATCTTCTTCTCGAGATAGAGCGGCATGAATGCGGACTCGACGTCGTCGCGGCTGAAGCCGAGGCAGGTCTGGGTCAGGTCGTTCGTGCCGAAGGAGAAGAAGTCTGCGTGATGAGCGATGTCCTCGCTCATGATGGCAGCACGCGGGAGCTCAATCATGGTGCCGACGGGGATGTTCAGCTCGACGCCGTACTCATCGGCGACCTTCTTGACATTCTCCTCGACGATGGCACGGACCTGCTCGATCTCAGCCTCGAAGGCCACGAGCGGGATCATGATCTCCGGCTTCGGGTCGAAGCCCTGCTTGATGAGCTCGGCAGCAGCAGAGGCGATTGCCTTGACCTGCATGACGTTGAGCTCAGGATAGACGAGACCGAGGCGGCAGCCACGAAGGCCGAGCATCGGGTTGGCCTCCTGGAAGGAGTCCAGCTTTGCCATGAGGGCACGCTTCTCGGTGCAGTCCTTGCCAGCAGCCTCCTCCTTGGCGATCTCGACGTCGAGTTCGCGCGGGTTGTCGAGGAACTCGTGCAGAGGCGGGTCGAGGAGACGGACGATGACGGTCTTGCCGTCCATGGCCTTGAACATGCCAAGGAAGTCGCCCTTCTGGGCAGCGCCAAGCTTCTCGAGGGAGTCGGCCTTGACGGCGTCGTCCTCTGCGAGGATGAAGTTCTGGATGAGCTGCTTGCGCTCGCCGAGGAACATGTGCTCGGTACGGTCGAGGCCGATGCCCTCAGCGCCGTTGTCAGCGGAGAGCTGGGCGTCAGCTGGGTTGTCTGCGTTGGCGCGGACACCCATGACACGGCCGCGCTCGGGATCCTTGCGGACCTCGTCAGCCCAGTCGAGGATGGTCTCGAGGTCGCCGCCGAGCTCAGGACGGATCAGGGGCACTTCGCCCAGGATGACGTCGCCGGTGGTGCCGTCGATGGAGATGATGTCGCCCTCGTGGAGCACGACATCAGTGCCGGAGACGCTGACCGTCTTGTTCGGGGCATCGATGTTCAGTGCCTCGACGCCACAGACGCAGGGAGCGCCCATGCCACGTGCGATGACGGCTGCGTGGGACGTCTTGCCGCCGTGGGAGGTCAGGATGCCCTCGGCTGCCACCATGCCCTTGAGGTCGTCAGGAGTGGTCTCCCAGCGGACCAGGATGCAGGGCTTCCCAGCCTTTGCGAACTCCTCAGCATCAGCAGAGGAGAACACGACAGCGCCGGTTGCAGCGCCAGGGGAAGCATTGAGGCCCTTGGCAAGCACGTCGTACTTGACGGACTTGTCGAACTGCGGGTGCAGGAGCTGGTCGAGCTGCTCAGGAGCGACGCGCATGACGGCCTGCTCCTTGGTGATGCGGCCCTCGTTGTACATGTCGATGGCGACCTTGAGTGCGGAGAGCGCGGTACGCTTGCCGACACGGGTCTGGAGCATCCAGAGCTTGCCCTGCTCGATGGTGAACTCGAGGTCCATCATGTCGGCGTAGTGGTCCTCGAGGATCTCGAAGACGTGGTAGAGCTCCTTGCCTGCCTCCTCGAGGCCCGGGGTCTTCGGGAGGTCGGAGATCGGCTGGGTGTTGCGGATGCCTGCAACGACGTCCTCGCCCTGTGCGTTCACCAGGAAGTCGCCGTAGCGCTCGTTGGTGCCGTCAGCCGGGTTGCGCGTGAATGCGACGCCGGTGGCGGAGGTGTTGCCCTTGTTGCCGAAGACCATGACCTGGACGTTGACAGCGGTGCCGAGGTCATCGGGGATCTTGTTCTGCTTGCGGTACAGGATTGCACGCGGGGTGTTCCAGGAACCAAAGACAGCCTGCTCGGCAAGACGGAGCTGGAGGTACGGATCGGACGGGAAGACGGCAGTGCCGCCCTCGGCGACCTCAGGATACTTCTCAGCATCGACGTTGTCGGCGAAGATCTGCTTGAAGGTGGCGACGAGGTCCTTCAGGTCGTCAGCATCGAGCTCGGTGTCGAGCTTGACGCCCTTCTCTGCCTTCTTGGCGTTGATGGCATCCTCGAAGAGCTGGCCATCTACACCCATGACGACGTCAGAGAACATCTGGACGAAGCGGCGGTAGGAGTCCCAGGCGAAGCGGGGGTTCTCGGTCTGCTTGATGAGGCCCTGGACAGAGTCATCGTTGAGGCCGAGGTTCAGGACCGTGTCCATCATGCCCGGCATGGAGAACGGTGCGCCGGAACGGACAGAGACGAGCAGAGGATCGTCCTTGTCGCCGAGCTTCTTGCCCATGCGCTCCTCGAGATCCTTGCGGTAGACATCGATCTCGTCGAGGACGCCCTCAGGCCACACATTGCCTGCTCCAGAGTAGGCAACGCAGGTCTGGCAGCTGATCGTGAATCCCGGAGGAACCGGAAGACCGATGTTTGCCATCTCTGCAAGGTTCGCGCCCTTGCCGCCGGTAATCCACTTGGCTTCGTCGACGGTCTTGCCTGCGACTTCCGTCACATTGTTGCCGTTGGCGTCCTTGCCGAAGCGATACACATGCTTCTCAGCCATAGCACTCCTTAAACACTTGTAGTTGCTTCTTGCTGTATCAAGAAGATGCCTGCCGCAGGTAACCCGAGGCAGGCATCCACTGATCACTTTTTGGATTATATCCAACACGCACAGAGTCAATAACCAGAAGCGCATTTATGCCATTGGCGGAAATGTTTATTGACTTCCGGGATGGCATATGCTTCTGGTCAATCCCTCCCCGTCTACTGACGGTTGCGCAGTGCGCCGACCTCATCAGAAGGCTCAACGCCGGTCAGGCCCGAAAGCACGGTGATTGCCGGCCCCATCAGGTCGATGGAGGGGATGCCACGCTTCTCGCAGGCCTCGCGCACCTCACGGCGCAGCGCAGAGGTTCCGATTGTGTGGAAGACGGCCATGGGACGATCCTTCTCGGTCTGGTCGTCCAGGAACTTCTCTACCTCTTCGATCGTGCGCACCCTTGTGAGCCTGATGACATCCACGAGATCCTTGGCGAACTGTGCCTCAGCGGCATCGACGACTGCAGAAGCCGTAGTGCCAAGAGAGTCAGAGATAACAAGGACTTTGGCCTTTGGGGGCTCATAATCGAGCTCTAGCGTATCCATGCCCGACTTCCTCCTTCGTTTCGAACATTATAGAGCACATCTAGCGTACGGAAAGAATCCGGCGGCGCAAGCGACGCGCCGCCGGAATGCGCTATTTCTTACGTGAAAGGCAGCTCACGTCAGCGACATCCGCAAATACATTGGAGAATTTGTTGAGGAGCCGCAGGTGGTTGTCGCGGACCTTCTCGTCCGGGTCCATGACGAGGACATCGTCGAAGAAGGTGTCGATCGGCTCGCGGAGCTGGGCGAGCGCCTCGAGGGCATGTCCATAGTCCTTGGCATCGAGCGCGGATGCGACCTCGGCCTTGCCCTCCTTGCAGGCAGCGAGAAGCGCCTGCTCGGGTGCGGTGAGGATAGACTCGTCCACCTCGTCGCCGAGCTTGGGGTCTGCCAGATGCGCGGCACGTGCATGGGCGATGGCAAGATCCTCGAAGAGCTCTGGCTGCTCCTTGCGCGCATCATCGAGCGCATGGGCGCGCTTGAGGAACTCGTCTGGATCGATGACGCCCACAGCGGAGACAGCCTCGATGGTGTCAGGAGAGACGCCCTCGTCCTTTGCAATCGCATTGAGCCTGCCGGCGAAGAACTGGGCGACAGATTGCGCAACCTTGTCCTTGTCGAAGGAGAGGCCCTGCTCTGCGTAGGCATCGAGCGAAGCCGAGATGAGCGCATGCAGCGACACCTGCGGCAGCGTCCGCAGCATCGCGATGATGCCGATGGCGCTCCTGCGCTGCGCGAAGGGATCGGACGATCCTGTCGGCGGCTCGTCAATCGCGAACATGCCGCAGACGGTGTCGAGCTTGTCTGCGATGGCGACACAGATGCCGACAATCCCCGAGGGGATCTCGTCGCCTGCGAAGCGCGGACGGTACTGCTCGCGGATGGCCTCTGCCACCTCATCATCCTCGCCGGAGGCGGTGGCATAGTAGCCGCCCATGACGCCCTGCTGGCTCGTGAACTCGACGACAGCCTGGGTCACGAGGTCTGCCTTCGCGAGATAGGCGGCACGCTCCGCCATGGCAGCATGCTTCTCGTCGGCTCCCGCCTCATGGGCGACAGCAGATGCGACCTTGACCATGCGCTTCGTCTTCTGGAGCACGGTCCCCAGCTTCTCCTGGAAGACGACCTTGTCGAGCTTCGCGACATAGTACTCGAGCGGATGGCGCAGGTCCTCCTCGTAGAAGAACTTTGCATCGTCGAGGCGGGCGCGCACGACACGCTCATTGCCGTCGATGACGGTGGCAGAGACCTTCGGGTCCGCATTGGAGACGACGACGAACTCGCGGGTGAGGTTGCCGTCCTTGTCGTAGATCGGGAAGTAGCGCTGGTTCGTCAGCATGGACTCGCAGATGATCTCGTGCGGGACCTTGAGGAACTCCTCGTCGAACTTGCCGACGAGCACGGTCGGCCACTCGCAGAGGTTCACCACCTCGTCGAAGACCTTCTTCGGCATGTCCACATGGGCACCGCCGCGCTCCTGCTCGACCTTGGCGACGCCTTCGAGGATGACCTCGCGGCGGCGCTTCTCGCCCAGCACGCCATGCTCCTCGAGCACGCGCACATACTGGGCGGGATCTTTCACCTCATGCTCGCCCGGCCCCAGGACACGGTGTCCGCGCGTCTTGTTGCCGCTCGTGACGCCAGCGTAGGTGACAGGCACGACCTCCTCTCCGAGCAGAGCCACGATCCAGCGGATCGGGCGCACGAAGGTCTCGTGCTCTGAGCCCCAGCGCTGGCTGCGGTAGTTCGGCCACTCGAGTCCGGCGATCGTCGCATGGGAGAGCTCGGAGAGGATGCCCTCTGCCGGACGTGCGGCAACCGTCTTCTCGGCCCACACATAGGTCTTCCCGTCCTTGTCCTCTCGCACGGCAAGCTCTTCGGCTGCGAGGCCGAACTTGCGGGCGAAGCCTTGGGCTGCCTTCGTGGGCTTGCCGTCCTTGTCGAAGGCTATCTGGGCATTCGGGCCACGCTTGACCTCGTGGACCTCTTCGGTCGAGGTCGCGACATCCTTGACCATGACCGTGAGGCGCCTCGGCGTCGAGAAGGTAGAGATCTCGCCGTGGGAGAGGCCCTCCTGGTCGAGCCCCTTCTTCACAAGGCCGAGAAGCTGCTTCTGGGCGTTCATGAGCGGAGCGCTCGGCATCTCCTCGGTGCCGATCTCCAGCAGGAAATCCTTCGTCGTGGCCATCCTATGCCACCTCCCCTTCCTTGGCGGCAGCAGGCTTCTTGCTTGCCACATGTTCGAGATAGGACTCGCAGCAGAGCTTTGCGAGCGTGCGGACGCGCAGGATGTAGTTCGCGCGCTCGGTGGCGGAGATGGCGCCACGGGAATCGAGCAGGTTGAAGGAGTGGCTGCACTTCATGACGCAGTCATAGGCAGGCAGTGGCAGCTCGCGGTCGAGGCACGAATGGCACTCTGCCTCGTAGTCATCGAACTTCTGCCTCATCATCTCGACGTTCGCGACCTCGAAGTTGTAGGCAGAGAATTCGACCTCGTTCTCGTGGAACACATCGCCGTATGTCATCGGCGTGCCGTCGGGCAGATAGCTCCAGACGATGTCGTAGACCGAGTTCTTGCCCTGGGCATACATCGCGATGCGCTCGAGGCCGTAGGTGATCTCCACGGGCACCGGATCGCACTCGATGCCGCCGACCTGCTGGAAGTAGGTGTACTGGGTGACCTCCATGCCATCCATCCAGACTTCCCAGCCGAGGCCCCAGGCACCGAGCGTCGGGCTCTCCCAGTCATCCTCGACGAAGCGCACGTCGTGCTCTGCCGGATCGAGGCCGATGGCAGCAAGGGAGCCGAGGTAGAGGTCCTGGGAGTCCTCAGGGCAGGGCTTCAGCACGACCTGGAACTGGTAGTAGTGCTGCATGCGGTTCGGGTTGTCGCCGTAGCGGCCATCGGCCGGGCGGCGGCACGGCTGCGGGTAGCAGGTCCTCCACGCATCGGGGCCGAGCGAGCGGAGCAGCGTCGCCGTATGGAAGGTGCCTGCACCTACCTCGGAATCGTACGGCTGCATGACGGTGCAGCCCTTGTCTGCCCAATAATGCTCGAGTGCCAAGATCATGTCCTGGAATGTGAGCGCACTGGTGCCCATGAGACTCTCTCCTTCGTGTTCTCCATGATGCCGGCTACAGCGAGCCGGCATCGGATAATGGCCAGAATATGAAAAGCCCGTGAGAGGTGATGGCGCTCACCTTCACGGCTCCGAAATAGCGCGAGTCGAGCGAATTGGTGCGGTTGTCCCCCATCACCCAGACGCAGCCATCCGGTACGGTGTAAGGGTACTCTATCGTCCCCGCCGATGCAGACTGCATCGAGAGGGGCTCGGAAGGCTTCCCCTCGGTATAGGGCTCGTCGAGCGCCACCCCATCGACGTAGACGACCCCATCGACGAGATCGACGGTCTGCCCCGCCGTGGCGATGACGCGCTTGATGAGGGTCTTCGACGAATCCTCAGGGTCCGTGAAGGTGACGATGTCGCCCTGCTCCGGCTCCCTGAAGTGGTAGGAGATCTTCTCGCCGATGAGCCGGTCCCCGATCTGGATCGTGTCGAGCATGGAGCCTGACGGCACCTCGTAGACCTCCGCGACGAAGGCGCGGAACGCCAGGGCGCAGCCAATCGCGATGGCTATGACAAGAAGCCAGCTCAACGCCTCATGCCCCTTCGAGGGCTCTTCTTCCTTGCTGTGCTGCGGAGCCTTGCCGCTATGCTGTGCAGCCATCCTGCCCCTCCCTCTCCTGGACCGCGTGGACGATGCATTCCTCCGAGGGCGTGAGCTCGACGCCAGAGAGCAGGTCGGGGCGCCAGATCGCGGTGCGCTCCAGCGAGCTCTGCCGCCTCCAGGCAGCCACCTTCCCATGGTCCCCAGACAAAAGGACAGCAGGGACGCCCATGCCTTCGAACTCCGCAGGACGGGTATATTGCGCATACTCGAGGAGGCCATCCGAGAACGACTCGTCCTGGGCGCTCATCTCATCGCCGAGCGCCCCCGGAAGGAGGCGCACCACAGCATCCATCACCACGAGCGAGGCGAGCTCGCCACCAGTCAGCACATAGTCGCCAATCGAGAGCACCTCGTCGGCGAGGCTGTAGCAGCGCTCGTCCATCCCCTCATAGCGTCCGCAGACGAAGAGGATCCGCTTCTCGTGCGAAAGCCGCTTCGCGACCGCCTGGTCGAAGCGCTTCCCGCAGGGCGAGAAGAAGATCGTGTGCGGCTTCTCCTCATGCATCGCGCCCACGGCCTGCACGGCCTCGAAGATCGGGCCCGGCTTCATGAGCATGCCCTGTCCGCCCCCGAAGGGGGCATCATCGACGGTGCGATGGCGGTCATGCGTCCAGGTCCTCAGATCGTATGCTTCGAAATCGAAGACGCCCTTCTTGCGGGCGCGCCCCAGGATCGAGGCATCCACATATGAGCCATAGACCTCGGGGATTACCGAGATTGCCTCGAAGAGCATTCAGATTCCCCCTTGGATCGTGCCAGCAGGGGCATGCACCATGATGGGGCCAGAAGCGGGGATCTCGTCGACGACGTCGGGTATGACCGGGAGGAGGACCTCGCCGTAGCTGCCCCGGATGACCCACACATCATTTGCCGGACCGTACATGACCTCGCAGATCTCGCCGAGGCTGCCTCTCTCCTCATCCTCGACGCTCCGGCCGATCAATGCCTCGCGGTCCAAGAACGCGATATCGGCAGGAAGGTCCTCTGCCTTCACGAGCAGGAAGCGGTCCACCAGCGCATCGGCCGCGTTGAGATCGTCTATGCCTGAGAGCTTCACGAGCTCTCCCCTGCTGTCCGATCCGACCGATTCTACCTTGCGCCACCGGGGCCCCTTGAGCCGCGGCGGCACGATGCAGACCGAAAGGCCTGCATGCATAAGCGAAGGAAGGCCGTGGACGGGAACCGTCACGACCTCCCCTTTCTTCCCGTGCGCTTTCACGACACGGGCTATGACGCGATAATCGGGCATGCCCTAGCCCAACACCTCAACCTCTACCGACGTTCCAACACGCTGCCCCAGTGCACGGGAAAGCGTCCGGATAGCCTTGATGGTACGGCCTTTCCGGCCGATGATGCGGCCGGCATCAGCAGCAGCGCAGGAAATCTCGATGAGGGTACCGGACTCCTTGTCCGTCACATCGAGAGACACCGCATCCTCATCGTCCACAAGCCCGCAGACGATGTACTCCACCAGGTCTGCAACCTTGTCTGAGGGCATCTCGTCGGCCTCGGTCTCGTCCGTGGTCTGATCGATTTCCTCAGCCATGGGACTACTCAGCCTTTGCAGCCTTAGCAGCAGCCTTCTTCGAAAGCTTTGCCTTCTTCTCAGGTGCAGGAGCGCCGGTGCGCACAATGTCGATGAGGTGAGACACTGCGCTGGAGGGCTGAGCGCCCTTGGCGATCCAAGCGTCGACCTTCTCGAGGTCGAGCTCGATGGTCTTCGGGTTGGTCAGCGGGTTGTAGCGGCCAACCTCCTCGATCAGGCGGCCATCGCGCGGGCAACGCCCGTCAGCGACGACGACACGATAGTACGGACGCTTCTTGGCACCGTGACGGGCCAGGCGAATCTTAACTGCCAATGGAAACTCCTCCAGACACGCGGTCCCGATGTATATGGATGAAGTGGACCGCTTTGGCTATACATAGCGTCTTAGTATGATACGACACACAGGCACTTGTGCAAGGTGCAGTTTTTGTGAATCGATGCCTACCTTTGAGCGATTTGGTCGCGATTTGCCCTCGCAGTGGGCAAACCTTAAGAGAATGTTAAGCTACGACAGTTACGATGTCGGGGATACTTGGGTGCTGCATGTGAAAGGAATGCCCATGAATGTTCTCGTGATAGAGGATGAACGCAAGCTCGCTGACGCAATCGTGAAGATCCTGACCGATGCTGGCTACAACGCCGAAGCGACGTACGACGGACAGAGCGGCCTCACCTATGCGGAGAGCGGCCTTTACGACATAATCGTCCTGGACCGCATGCTTCCTGGCATGGATGGCATCGAGCTCCTGAAGCATCTCCGCCACGAGAAGAACTCCATCCCGGTCCTCATGCTCACGGCCCGCACCTCCACCGAGGACAAGGTCGAGGGCCTCGATGCAGGCGCAGACGACTACCTGACGAAGCCGTTCGAGTCCGCCGAGTTCTTGGCACGCCTGCGTGCGCTGGGACGCCGCCAGGGCGAGATCATGCTCGACGAGGCGACCTTCGGAGACCTCACTCTCGACCTCAACACCCATGACCTGAGCTGCGGCTCGAAGTCCGTGCACCTCTCGGGCAAGGAGTTCGAGGTCCTGAAGCTCCTCATGAGCTCGACCCAGCGCGTCGTCTCCAAGCAGGACCTCATGACCCGTGTCTGGGGCACCGACGGCGAGGCTTCCGAGAATTCCGCAGAAGCCTACATCTCGTTCCTGCGCAAGAAGCTCGCGCATATCAATTCAAAGGTCCAGATCACGACGCTGCGCATGCTCGGCTATCGTCTGGAGATGTTCGATCAGGAGTAGCGGATGCTCAAGAAGCTGCATCGGCAGTTCGTAATTGTCACAGTCTTCCTGGTAGGGCTCATACTCGTGGGTGTCATGGGTGTGAGCCTTTATTCCACCTATAGGAACCAGCGCATGATGGTCGATGATGCGCTCGACCGCATCATCCATAATGTCAACAATGCCTCGTCCTCGGGTGATACCAGCGTGAACCTCGGCAAGGACAACCCAAGGCCGAACATGCTGACTGCAGCCGTGAGGGTCGAGAGCGACGGCACGATCACGGGCTATACGACGACGATCGCCGAGCTCTCCGAAGACCAGCTCCAGGACACGATCAACGAGGTGCTTGAGAGCGGCCTCAGCTCAGGCAGCAGCTCGAACGAGCACATCACCTGGCATTCGACGCGCAATGCCGACGGCACGACGACCATCGCCCTGGTCGAGACCTCGATCATGGATGAGTCATTCAACCGCCAGCTCATATCGACGGTCTTCATCGTGATCGGCGCCATGCTCATCCTGCTCCTCATCTCCTGGTATCTGACCAAGTGGATGCTGAAGCCGGTCGAGAATGCCTGGTGCGCCCAGAAGCGCTTCGTGGCCGATGCCTCCCATGAACTCAAGACCCCGCTCGCCGTGATCCTTGCGAACAGCCAGATCCTGCAGGCGGACGACACGATACCGAAGGATGCCCGCCGCTGGATCGATTCCACGACTGATGAGGCCCAGCAGATGTCCGACCTCGTGAACGATCTCCTGACGCTGGCGCGTGCGGACGAGAGCGGCGCTGACGTGAAGAAGAAGATGCCGAAGGAGACCATCGACTTCTCCGATCTCGTCGACAGCGCAGCGCTCGAGTTCGATGCCGTGGCCTTCGAGCGTGGCTGCGAGCTCGACTCCACGATCGAGCCTGGCATCAAGGTGCAGGGAGATCCTTCCGCCCTGAAGCGGCTCACGAAGATTCTGGTCGACAATGCCACGAAGTACGCCCCGAAATCGTCGACGGTCACCCTTAGGCTCGCATCGGAGTCGGGGCATGCGGTCCTCTCCGTGAACAACATGGGCGCCCCGATCGATCCCGAGGAGCTCCCCCACCTCTTCGAGCGCTTCTATCGCTCCGACAAGGCCCGCACCCGCGAGACGGGCGGCTTCGGGCTTGGCTTGGCGATTGCGCAGTCCCTCACGGAGGCACACGGTGGTACGATTGGTGTCACAAGCGATGCCGAGCATGGCACCACGTTCACCGTCCGCCTTCCTGAAGTGCGCTGAAGATGCCTGATATATTCCATCAGAAAGATGACAGCACGGACGCCAGGGCCCTCCCCGCATGGGAGGGCCCTGCCATTGGCCTGCTCGACCTCGATGCCTTCTTCGCATCGGTGGAGCAGCTCGATCACCCCTCCTGGCGCGGCCGTCCTGTCATCGTCGGTGGCGACCCGAAGGACCGCGGCGTCGTCTCGACCGCCTCCTATGAGGCAAGGCGCTACGGCGTCCATTCCGCCATGCCATCCGCCACGGCAAAGAAGCTCTGCCCTGACGCCATATGGACGCATGGCCATTTCGACCGCTATCGCGCCCTCTCGCGCCAGGTCATGTCCCTCATCCTCGATGAGACGCCCCTCATGGAGCAGATGTCCATCGATGAGGCCTTCTTCGATATCACGCCTGGCCGCTATTCGAACGAGCACCCGGTGCTGATCGCGAAGAGGCTCCAGGAGCGTGTCGCCGCTCTGGGGATCACCTGCTCGATAGGGCTGGGCACGACCAAGACCGTGGCGAAGATCGCCTCGGAGGAGAAGAAGCCCCAGGGCCTTGTGGCCATCTATCCCGGACGTGAGGCAGCCTTCCTGGCGCCGCTCCCCCTCTCGCGCATGTCCGGCATCGGCAAGGCGACCGAGCGGCGCCTGCGCTCCTATGGGATGAGGACCTTGGGAGACCTTGCCCATGCTGACACAGGCGACCTTTTGGCCCTCCTGGGACAGGCAGGCCCCCAGCTCCAGCTCAGGGCCCAGGGACGGGAGAAGAGCCGGGTGAAGCCTGGCGACGAGCATGATGCAGCGAAGTCGGTCTCGGCCGAGCATACCTTCCCGCACGACCTCGAGACGCCAGAAGACCTCGCTGCTGCCATCGACCTTGCGAGCGCGCGCTGCGGATCGCGCCTTCGTGCGCAGGGCCTTGCAGGCACGGTCGTGACGCTCAAGCTCCGCTTCGCCAATCTCCAGATACGGACGGCCCAGACCTCGGTCGGCGCCGCCACGGACGATGAGCATGTGTTCGGCCCCATCGCCCAGAAGCTTCTGCCGCAGCTCTGGCAGCCAGGGCAGGGCGTGCGTCTCGTCGGCATCGGCATGTCGGGCTTCAACGATGCGAAGCCCCAGCAGCTGACGCTCGATTTCGATGGCACAGAAGAGAGCGGCCCGAAGCGGGACCTGCGCGCCCTCTCTTCGGCGACCGATGAAATACGGCGCCGCTTTGGAAGCAGCGCCGTCTCCTATGGCCGTGACCTCCGCCTGAAGGGCACCGATGCCCCAAGTCAGGGCTGATATGCCTGCATCACGCCTTGGGGCCCATCAGGCCTCTGCAGGCTTCGCATCCTCGTCTTCCTCGCCGAATCCGAGCTCGACGCGCGGGGCATCGCCCCAGAGGCGCTCGATGCGGTAGAACTCGCGCGTCTCCTGGTCGAAGACGTGGATCACGACCGCACCATAATCCATCAGGATCCACCTCTTGCCGGCGCGCCCCTCGATGCTCAGCGGGTCCTCATGGCAGTTCTCGCGGACCTTCTTCTCGATCTCGTCGACCACGGCATCGGCCTGATGCGCATTCATGGTCGTCGCGATCAGGAAGTAGTCGCACACGTCGGAAAGCTCGGTCAGGTCCAGAAGGACGATATCGTAGGCTTTCTTGTCGTCAGCTGCGGCAGCTGCGATCTTGGCAAGTTCCAGCGGTGTCACACTCATGCGGTTTCCTTCTCTATCAGTGCATTGTAGATATCGATCGTTCCCTCGTAGAGGTAGCGCCTCGTCTCGATCACATAGACGATCCCATCCGCAAATGAGGTCTTGAACACCTCATCGAGCGGCGAGGATCCAGCCATCGCACGTACCTCTTCTATACCCGGCGACGGCTTGCGCAACGGCTCTATCCCGTCAGCCACAAAAAGCACCATATCGAGCGCAGACATGTCAGCAGCACCGGTCGTATGGCGCGAGATGGCCTGCCAGACGCTCCCAGGAAGCTCTGGATAGCGCTCAGGCAGAATCTTTGCGGCAATGATCCCATGGAGGAGCGGCTGCACCTTCTCGAGCGGCGCCCCCATCTCGATTCCCAAGGCAGCCGCCTCGTCGATCTGCCGGTCGTTCGTCCAGGCCTTGCACCAGTCATGGAGGATGCCTGAGCAGCGGGCCTCGAAGGGATCTGCCCCATAGATGCTCGCCATCCACTCGGCGCAGCGTGCGACGGAGAGCGAATGGGCGAGGCGCTTCGGCTTCTCGGCGAGCTGCACCCGGATGTCGCGCTCAAGCCTCGCAAGTTCATCTCTCTGGGCTTCCGTATAGGGGATATCCACCAGAGGATGGGACCATGCACGCTTGCTATCTGCCATATTTCCCTGCCTTCGCGCCATAGAGCTGATGTTTGTGGAGATACCCCGTCACTGAGTCCGGCGTCAGATAGCGCAGGCTCTGCCCTTTCGCCACGCGGTCCCTCAGGTAGGAGGAGGATATGGCAAGGGCCGGCACCTCGAGATAGATGACATGGAAATCGATGCCCGAGGAATCGATCGCCGCCGACGCCTTGTCCAGATTGTAGCCCGGACGGGTGGCGCCCACGAGCGTCGCGTTCTCGGCGATGCTCGCCGAATCATACCAGCGCACGACCTCGGCAATGGCATCGGCGCCGGTGATGAAGTAGAGCTCGACATTGGGAGGATAGTAGTCCTTCAGCATCCGGAGGGTATCTGCCGTATAGGTGATGCCCTCGCGGTCGATCTCGAAGCGGCTGGCGACGAAATGCGGATTGTCGGACGTTGCCAGCAGCGTCATCGCATAGCGGTCCTCCCCCGAGGCGATGCGCTTGCCCTGCTTGAAGGCAGGGCTTCCCGCTGGCATGAAGACCACGATATCGAGGTCGAGATCGTCGTAGGCCTGCTCGGCCGCTACGAGATGCCCGTTGTGGATAGGATCGAAGGTGCCGCCCATGATGCCGAGGCGGTAGGTCCGTCCTGGGTCCATGCCCAGCTGGGGCAGATCCATGATCGCGTTTTGCATGCGTCTCACTCCTTGGGAAGCCTCAGAATACGAGCATCTCGTCACGGTGGACCAGAGGCGCGCCTTCACGCTCAGGCAGGAAGCGCTCAATCACATCAAGCTTGAGGCCACGGATGCGCACAACCTCGTCCGAGCTGTATTTCGCAAGGCCCCGTGCGACGAGCGTGCCATCCTGGGCCTTGATATCTACGACATCGCCTATCCCGTAGCTGCCTTCGGTCGCGACCACGCCGACCGGAAGGAGCGACGAGCCCTTCTGCGTCAGGGCCGCCACTGCCCCTTCATCGATCGTGAGGGTGCCCTGAGGCACGCCGGCAAGGCCGATCCAGAGCTTGCGGGCCGACTCATGCGGGCTTGCGGACGCCTCCGCCTCGAAGCGCGTGCCGACGCCCTCGCCGTGGGCCACATCGATGAGGACATGCTCCTGCCTGCCTTGGCAGATCGTGAGCGGGATGCCTGCTGCAAGCATGGCGCGGGCTGCACGGAGCTTCGAGGCCATCCCTCCGGTGCCGAAGGCAGAGCCTGCCCCTTCCGCCATCTCCATGATCTCAGGCGTGAGCTCGCTCACACGATGGATGAGATGGGCGCGAGGATGCGTCTGCGGGTTTGCATCATAGAGCCCTGCCACGTCGGAAAGGATCACATAGAGCTCTGCCCCGACGAGCGTCGAGACGATGGCGCCCAGCATATCGTTGTCGGAGAAGGTGAGCTCGGAGACCGAGACCGTGTCGTTCTCATTCACGATGGGTACGACGCCCAGGTCCATGAGGCGCTGGAAGGTATTGCGGGTGTTGAGATAGCACTCGCGGTCGACGACGTCCCTCCTTGTCATGAGCACCTGGCCTGCAGCATAGCCGCGCTCGGCCAGGATTTCGGCATAGGTCTCCGTGAGGGCCGCCTGGCCTGCTGCACAGCAGGCCTGGAGCGTCGGCAGGTCTTTCGGGCGTGAGGCGATGCCGAGACGCTCCATGCCGGCAGCAGCAGCGCCTGAGGACACGACCACGACCTTCCAGCCCTCCTCCATGAGGGTGGCCACCTGATCGCACAGGCTCCGTATGAAGGCGCGGTCAGGGGCGCCCGTCTTGTCCACGAGCGTCGACGATCCTATCTTCACGACCAGGGGGCCTCTTGCCTGCATGCTATTCGTCCTCTTCTGCAAACTCGCTCACGACCTCGTCGTCCGAATCCTTGAGCTCAGCAAAGGCATCCTTCTCTGGATTCTCGTAGGTGAAGGCATAGCCCAGGATGCGCACCTCGTCGCCGTCCTTCACGCCAGCCTTCTGGAGCCTCTCGTCGAGGCCGATGCGCTCGAAGCGGTGCATCAGATAGGAGATGCCCTCGTCGTTGTCCCAGTCGGTCTGGATGACCATGCGCTCGATGGCACCGCCCGAGAGGCGCCAGACATTGCCGCCCAGGCTCTTGATCGTGATGCGGCGGTCGCGGCGACGGCGCTCCTGCTCCCACTTGCGGGACTCGACCTCGATGTCCTCGGCCGTGGGGGCTTCCTCGGCGGCAGCGCTCCTGAGCTCGTGGACACGGGCCGCCGTGGCATCCATCAGACCATCGATGCCTTCGCCCGTGACAGCAGAGACGGCAAAGAACGGATAGCCTGCCTCTTCGGCAGCCTTCCTGACGCGTTCTGTGTTCTCCTCATAGCCAGGCATGTCGCACTTGTTCGCGACGACGATCTGCGGTCGCGTGGCAAGCTCCTGCGCATAGGCGCGAAGCTCTTCGTTGATGACCTCAAAGTCGTGGACGGGGTCGCGTCCCTCATAGGAGCCGGTCACGTCCACCACATGCATGATGAGGGCAGTGCGCTCGATGTGGCGGAGGAACTCATGCCCCAGGCCCTTGCCTTCGCTCGCGCCCTCGATGAGTCCCGGCACATCTGCCACGACGAAGGAATAGCCATTGCGGGCACGGACCATGCCGAGGTTGGGGACGAGTGTCGTGAAGGGGTAGTCTGCGATCTTGGGCCTGGCCGCGCTCATGCGGGCGATGAGCGAGCTCTTGCCGACAGATGGCATGCCCACAAGTGCCGCATCGGCCATGAGCTTCATCTCGAGCTCGATCCAGTGATCCTGGGAGGGCTCGCCCTTCTCGGCGAAGGCAGGAGAGCGCCTGACCGAGGTCACGAAGTGGATGTTGCCACGCCCTCCGATGCCGCCAGGCGCCACGACGACCCGCTCGCCCGGATGGGTGAGATCGGCGATCTGGTAGAGGGGCTCATGCGTCTCATGGTCGCATTCACGGACGACTGTTCCCAGAGGCACCTTGAGGACGAGATCTGCTCCGTCCTTGCCGTGACGGCGGGCACCTTGCCCATGGGTGCCGCGCTCTGCCTTGAAATGATGCTTGTAGCGGTAATCGATAAGGGAGGAAAGCTGCGAATCGGCCTCGAGGATAACGTCGCCACCGCGTCCGCCATCGCCTCCATCAGGTCCGCCCTTCGGGACGTAGGCCTCGCGCCGGAACGACATGCAGCCGGCTCCGCCATTTCCGCCCTGTACATTGATGCGAGCAAAGTCTGTGAACATCGCCCCTCCTTGTTGGCCCTAGGCCATATTGTCTTGAGTATAGAGGTTGCTTTCCCGAGATGTGGGAGGCAGATGCGCTTCCCATAGAAAAAGGGACCCTGTGAAGGGTCCCTTTCAGACAATCTGTTGAGATGCCCTTAGGCTGTACGCACGTGCACCGTGTGCTTCTTGCCCTGGGTGAACTCGACCGTGCCCTCAGCCAGTGCAAACAGGGTGTAGTCCCTGCCGCAGCCGACATTCTCGCCCGGAGCGATGTGCGTGCCGCACTGACGAACGAGGATCTCGCCGGTCTTCACGTGCTGGCCTGCAAAGCGCTTCGTGCCGAGACGCTGACCGCCTGAATCGCGGCCGTTGCGAGACGAGCCGCCGCCCTTCTTGTGTGCCATGATGATACCTGC
Source organism: uncultured Actinomycetes bacterium (assembly GCA_900313905.1). GTDB lineage: Bacteria > Actinomycetota > Coriobacteriia > Coriobacteriales > Atopobiaceae > Olsenella_L. The sequence continues at coordinate 33,855 of OMTG01000056.1, forward strand.
CTATCTGCTTGCTATGCCGAACGAGAATCTACTCCGCCGTCTCTGCAGACTGAGCTGCAGCCTCAATCGGAAGCGCCGTAATCTGGAGCTTCGTGAGGTTCTGACGGTGACCACGGGTGCGGTGATAGCGCTTGCGCTTCTTGAACTTGAAAACGAGCTGCTTCTCACCCTTAAACTGCTCCAGCACCTTGGCAGTAACCTTCTTGTCGGAGAGGGTGGATGCATCAACGGTGATCTGGTTGCCATCGTTGAGCATGAGGACGTCAAGCTGAACTTCGTCGCCGGGCTGTGCATCGAGCTTCTCGACGTCGATGACATCGCCCTCGGCAACCTTGTACTGCTTGCCGCCAGTGGATACGATTGCGTACATGTGTGAACCCTTCATTGCTGAGTTGAGTGCAACAGCTAGCTATTTTACTAGCGCGCAGAGCAATCGTCAATCAGAAAAAGTCAACTACCTGCGGTTTAAGTACGAAATGTGGACGTTCCTTCATGACTTGGCCTTGTGCCTGAACAAGGATAGCCTCATGCCGCGCACATTTGCCAAGATCTTCCCGTTATTCCACAGCTTCATCATCTTGCGCATCATCTTCCAGCTGGATGCCTCGGCTCCCCATTCCTTATGAAGGCACTTGCATGCTCAGATGGCAGCATGATGCCACGGAATGCAGGAGCCTAGCCAATCTCTATGTAGCCGGAATCGCCGGAGTCCGTCTGCGCGCCCTGGGAAAGGAGCGGGATGATGATCGGCTCCTCTTCCTTCCCATCCTCTTCCACCTTGGCATGCCTGAAATCCGGCATCGTGAAGGAGATGCTGGAAGGATCGATCGGAAGCTCGCCTGTGATATGGGCCTCGACCCCCTTGCCGGAGATGACGGTGCCGCCGAAGCCGATGGCGCTCTTGAGCGCCCAGCCCAGGCCCGGCACAGCCTTCGAGACGCTGCGGGCAAGCGCACGATAGGCAAATCCTGCACCTGCCACCATCGCAAGGTCGACCGCCGACTGGGCGGAGATGCCCTTCCCATAGACATTCATGAGATCCAGGGCAAGCTTCTCCTGTGTTGCAAGCATGACCGGGAGGTCGGCATTCGGGATGAAGGCGATGGCGCCGACGCCTGCATTGGCAAGGGCGCTCTCCTGGATGAGTGCCGAAGCCACCGCCTTGCGGCAGAACGGGAAGCTCCGCGCCAGAAGGATCCTCTCGGGGCTGTGGGAGATCGACTCGGCGAGCTTCTCCATCACGGCGTCGCTTTCGGTCGCTGCCACGATATCGATGTACTGCTCCGCGCCTTCCGTGATATGGGGAGCTTCGAGCGCGGTCGGCACCACGAGGGCACACGGCACAGGGTCCTCTTCCTCGACGCAGCGAAGCGCCACCTGCGCCGCTTCTCTTCCCTGCGTCCCGACGGCGATAACCACGAGATCCGTGTCTGCATCGGGTGCCACCTGAGCACGCGAGGCAAGGTCCCAGACCAGGACCGACGCCTTGGCGGTCTCGGGCACGAAGGCCTTCTTCAGCGCCTGCACATGCTCTGGATGGGCGCCATCCCCTACGAGGACCTCCACCTTCACCTGCTCATCAGAGCGGGCGCTTGCAGACTGCACGTCCTGGACGACTTCCAGGATCTTGCTGACGGGAATGCCCTTCTTCTTGGCCACAGGGTCTCCTTTCGAACAGACACGGCCCGCTTAAGCAGATTTCGTCCTGTTCCGGTATACCGACTGGACGATGCCCACTGCCATCAGCTGCGCCAGCATCGAGGAGGAGCCGAAGCTGATGAACGGCAGCGGGATGCCCGTGATGGGCATGATGCCTATACACATACCCACATTTTCAAGCAGCTGGAACGACCACATCGAGATTATGCCGACCAGGACCAGCTTGCCGAAGGTCGCCTCGACCTTGAGGGCAAGGGCGACCGTGGCAAAGATCAGCCAGCCAAAGAGGAAGAGGAGGATGATCGCCCCGAGGAAGCCGAACTCCTCGGACAGGAGCGCGAAGACGAAGTCCGTATGGGCCTCCGGGAGGAAGCCTGCGATGGCCTGGGTCGCGTTCTCGATGCCCTTGCCGAAGAAGCCGCCCGAGCCGACGGCGATCTTTGCCTGCGCGAGGTTGTAGCCATCGCCCGTGGGGTCGACCGAGGGATCGACGAAGACGATGAGTCGGTTCAGCTGGTATTCCTTCAGGATATGGGGCAGCCCGTCCGTCATCGACGTGACGATGATGAGGGCAGCGCCCAGGACGATGAGCGCGATCGTGACCAGGACCCAGCTCCTCTTGGCGCCGCCGCAGATGATGATGCAGGCGCCCGAGACCAGAAGGACGAGGCCTGTGCCGAGGTCAGGCTGCGTCATGATCAGGATGAAGGGGAACAGGAGCGTCGCGCAGAGCCTCACATAGTCGCGGAGGCTGTCGATCTTCCCATTGAACTCGGCCGTCACCGATGCCATGAGGAAGATCGTGACGAGCTTCGCGATCTCGGATGGCTGGAAGCGCAGGCCGATTCCCGGCACCTGGACCCATCCCGTCATGCCCTTGGCCGAGACGCCAATGAAGGGAATGCTCGGAAGCAGGAGCAGTATCGCATCGAGGACCATGAGGGCAGTGCGCATGCTCGCGAACACGCGGTAGTCATAGCGCCAGACGAAATAGCCCGCCACAAGGCCGATCAGGACGCCCATGGCCTGGCGCGGAAGCGAGGCATCAGCGATGGAGAGCGAGGCCGACCACTGCACGACCAGCCCGTAGGCGACGAGCAGCAGCGCAGGAATCAGCTGCGGCAGATAGAGCCTTGAGGAGATGCCGGAGCCGCGGCGCATGGATGAGTGGCGGCCGCCCCCGGTGCCACGCGTGCGTCTGGCCCCTCTGATGGCCCTGCCAAGCCGGTCGATAGATCCGCCCTTCACAGCTGGCGTGCTGTATGCCATGTCTCCCCCTCCTTAGCGTTCGCCCGAGCTGCTGCTTGCATCCGAGGTATCGGGCTCGTCGTAGATGGCGCCAAACACATCGCGCACGCCACGCATGGCGCTATTCTCGCCGTAGCCGCCTTCCTCGACGACGCAGGCGCAGACATACTTCGGCGACTCTGCAGGCGCATAGGCGACGAACCAGCCCGTCGGCGCCTTGCCGTCGACCTCGCCCGTGCCTGTCTTGCCCTCGACGCTCACCGAGAGCGTGCTGAAATGCTGGATGATGTTCGTGGATTCCTTCGTGAGGACGCCGAGCAGGCCCTGCTTCACAGTCGAGAAATAGGTCGGATCCTCCTGGGGCGAGAGCGCGACCTCTGGCTGGTATTCGACGACCGTCCCTTCTGCGCCACGGGCCTGCACGCCTTTCAGCACATGCGGTCGCCAGATCGTGCCCTCGTTCGCTATGCCTGCATAGGCGCAGGCCATCTGGAGCGGTGTCACGAGCACATCGCCCTGTCCGATCGACAGGTTCGTCTGGTCGCCGCCCATCCAGGAGCGGGTGTCCTCGTCGTACTCCGAGTAATATTCCTTCTTCCATTCCGCATCCGGCACACGGCCCGCTGCCTCGGAGGGCAGATCGATGCCATAGGTCGAGCCCAGGCCCCACTGCCTCAGATGGTCCTGCTGCGCCTCCGGATTGTCGGAAAGGAAGAATGCCTTGCCGATCTCGTAGAAGACGACGTCGCAGGAATAGGTGATGCCCGTCTCGATCGTCATTGTCCCGTGTCCCGTCTTCTTCCAGCAATACTGCCCGTAGGCAGCGCCGAAGCCGGTCCAGAGTCCTGCGCAGTAGTAGGTCGATGTGACCGTCGCGATGCCATTGCTGAGCGCCGCGAAGCTCGTGAGCGGCTTGATGGTCGAAGCCGAGCAGTACTGGCCCTGGATGGCGCGGTTGATCAAAGGATACATGCCTTCGGACGAGTTGAGCGCATTCCAGTCATCGTTCGAGATGCCGCCGACGAAGACCGACGGGCTGAAGGAGGGCGCCGATGCCATGCCCAGGATCTCGCCGTTCGTGACATCCATGCACAGGATGGCCCCAGCCTTGCAGGAATCATAGCCAAGCTTTTTCGCGACGCTGATGGCCTTGGCAAGCCCGCTCTCGCAGGCCTGCTGGATCTTGAGGTCGAGGGTCAGCAGCACGTCCGATCCGCTCTGGGGATCGACGGTCGTCGAATAGGAGGTGACGCTGCCCGACGCATCCACATAGACCGTCTGCTCGCCACGCACGCCCTGAAGCACGCTCTCGTATTCGTACTCGACGCCCGTCTGGCCGACCGTATCGCCCGACTGGTATTGGATGGCCCCTTCGTCTGTCGATTCCTGCGACTGGGCAAGCTGCTCGCTCGTGACCGTGCCCGCATAGCCGAGCACCTGCCCGGCAAGCGAGCCGTAGGGGTAGGAGCGCTCGGTGCGCTCCTCCACATCGACGCCGCTGAAGAGGTCGGGATGCTCCTCGAGATAGGCCACGATGCGCCGAGACACATCGACCGCGACCGTGCGGCTCGATTGAGCACCTGCCGAGCTGTCCTCGATCTTGCGCTTCACCGCCATCTTCGGCATGCCCAGAAGGTTGGCCAGAAGCTGCATCTCGATATCGTCGTCCTGCACATCGGAGGTGGCCACGACCGTAAGGCAGGGCCGGTTCGTCACGAGCTCGACGCCGTTGCGGTCGAGGATGCGGCCACGTGGCGCCATGAGGGAGATCGTGCGTGTGCGGTTGCTCTCGGCCTGGGCTGCATATTGATCGGATGAGACGAGCTGCATGGACCAGAGCCGGCCCAGAAGGACCGCGATGATGCCGCCCGAGAAGATCCCGAGGCCGAAGATTCGGTTCCTGATCGTCGTGTCGCCCGACTCGTCGTTCCCTCCCGCTGCGCGGGGTGCGGATCCTCCGATATCGAAGGTGAAGCGCATCTCCCCCCGCGAGAAGAGGAGCACAAGGCCAGCGACCACGATGATGCTGACCAAGACGAGGATGATGACCGTGGAGAGGCTCACCAGGACCACCTACCGGCCTTTGGTGCTGAGGCGTCCGCTCCGGCTCCTGCGGCGGGTCGAATTCAGGCGGGGCATCTGGGTGCCGAGGCTCCTGTTGAGCGTGGCGCCCGATGACTGCGGACGGGAGAAGAAGATATAGAAGGGAATCGAGAAGAGCGCTGTCAGGAAGAAGGACGGCAGGCTCCTTGTGAGGAACACATCGAGAAAGGACGACGCATCTCCGACCATGAGCATGGTCATCCCATACAGGAAGCAGACCGCGAAGCATGCGATGGCGCCGTTCACGAGGGCGCCTGTCGGGTCGTCATTCAGCTTGTTGCGGCTCTCGATGCCCAAGAGGTAGGAGCTGAGCGTCAGGAGGAACGCCATGAGGCCCACAGGGCTCGTCGCACCCAGGTCGTAGAGCAGCCCTGCCAGAAAGCCCATGCCAACACCGGTGGGCCCTCCGACCGTGAGGGCGAAGATGGTCGCGAAGATGAAGGCGAAGTTCGCATGCCCATTCGCGATAGCGATATAGGGAGCGACCGCAAGCTGCAGCACGAGGCAGATGATCCCCAGAATCATCCCATCATGCCTATATCTGTTCGTATCCTTTATCTGCATGCCTGCCCCTGCGCAATCTACTGCGAGTTGGAAGATGAAGATGACGTGCTGGTGGAGCCTGAGTCCTGTGAGGTGCTGTCAGTGGATGAGGAAGATGAATCCGAGCCATCGGATGAGCTGCTGTCAGACGATGAATCGGTCGTGGTCGAAGAGCTCGAGGCGCTGTTGCTTGCGACCTCCTGCGAATCGGCTGCAGCGATGTCCTCTGCCGTCGCCTCCTGGTCCTCGGTGAGCGAGGTGATCACGAGAACCTCCTCATAGCTCTCGGTCGAGGTGAAGGGCTGGACGTCGATCGTGTAATAGAGGGCGCCATCATACTTCTCGACTGCCGAGACCGTGCCCAGAGGGAGACCCTTCGGATAGACGCCGCCCAGGCCAGATGTCACCACGATGTCGCCGACATTCACGGTCTGGTCAGTCCTGATCATGTTGAGCGAGAGGGTGCCATCAGCCGATCCGTTCAGCATGCCCTGCGCCCTGCTCGACTGGACCATCGCAGAGACGCCCGAGTTCTCGTCCGTGATGAGACGGACCGTCGATGTGGTGGCGGAGACCTCGCAGATCTGCCCCACGACGCCGTAGGCATCAGTCACGGGCATGCCGACCGCGAGCCCCGACGTGGAGCCCTTGTCGATCGTGACGGTTGCCGACCACAAATCATAGGACGCATCGATGATGCGCGCCGCCGTCGACTGGAGGTTGTAGGTGTCCTGGAGGTCAAGCAGCGCCTGCAGGCGCGTCGCGGTCTGCTGGGCCTCTTCGAGCTCGGCATTCTTGGCCGTGAGCTCCTTGTTCTCCTCTTCAAGCTGGGAGAGCGTCTCCTGGTCAGCAGTGAGGTTGGCGAAGATGTTGCCGAGGCCCTGGAAGGGCTGGACCGCAACCGAGCCGACAAAGCTGATCGGCATGGTGACGGTCTGGTATGCTGACCTCAGGCCTCCAAGCACCCCCTCATCTCCCATCCGGCAGCTCACCGTGAAGAGGATGACTGAGGTGGCCAGAAGGACTATAGCGAGACGGCCTCCAGAGGAATTCTGGTCAGTCCTCTGGAAGCCACGTTGAGCACCGTTTGCGGGCATCTTCGATCCTAGAGACTAGAGGCCTGCGCTCTGAACGAAGCCGCCCGAAAGGGCGTTGGCTTCGAGGACCTTGGCGCAGCCATTGACAACATTTTCGAGAGCCGTGGGGCTGACGTTCACCGGGACCCCGGTCTCCTCGCGCAGCCGCTGATCGAGGCCACGGAGCAGTCCGCCGCCACCGGTCAGAAGGATGCCATAGTACATGAGGTCGCTTGCCAGGTCGGGAGGCGTCACATCGAGGGCGTCCTTCACGGCCTTCGTGACCTCGTCGAGCGGCTTGTCGAGCGCGCGGCGAATCTCCTCGGACTCGATGCGCACCGTCTTCGGCATGCCTGTCAGGACGTCGCGGCCATTGACCTCGACGTCGAGCTCCTCAGCAAGCGGCGCGGCAGAGCCGACCTTGATCTTGATGTCCTCGGCGGTGCGCTCTCCGATCGAGAGGTTGTAGGCATCGCGGACATGCTCCAGGATCGTGCGGTCGAACTCATCGCCAGCCGTGCGGATGGACTGGGAGACGACGATGCCGCCCATGGAGATGACAGCAACCTCGGTCGTGCCGCCACCGAGATCGACGATCATCGACCCCGTCGGATCCTCGATAGGAAGATCGGCACCGATGGCGGCTGCCATCGGCTCCTCGATCAGATAGGCCTGGCGTGCGCCTGCCGAGATCGTCGCCTCGAAGACAGCGCGCTTCTCTACCGATGTCACGCCTGACGGCACGCAGACCACGACGCGGGGCCGCGGCGACCAGGGATACTTGCGCTCCCTTGCCTTCTCGATGAAGTAGCGGAGCATGACCTCCGTGACATCGAAGTCAGCGATGACGCCGTCCTTCAGCGGGCGCTCGGCGATGATGGAACCGGGGGTGCGGCCAATCATGCGCTTTGCATCTGACCCTACGGCCAGCACGCGCTCCTGCTCCTTATCGATGGCGACGACAGACGGCTCGTTCAGGACAATGCCCTGTCCGCGGACCGAGACGAGCGTGTTTGCCGTGCCCAGATCGATGGCAAGGTCACCGCCGTACTCACCGAATATTGAGTCGAGAAAGGACATTTCTTCCAATCTTCCAGGTCGGGTTATCTATCAGGATTTATCAACAGATATATACCGCAAACTCGCTAGTTGCTTGCAGAAGCATCATAGCTGAGCTGGACATCGGAGACCTTCCAGCCGATGCCGTCACGCACGAGCGTGACCGAATAGGACTGGGCGGTTCCGGAGGCGAGCCTGGCCGTGACGCGTGCCGTCGAGGTCTCCATGCTCTGGTCGAGGCCGTCGATGGAGATCGTGGCGCCGGTCGGCAGGATGGACTCGATCTGCTGGCGCTGAGCATCGCTCAGGCTGCTCGACAGATAGCTCGCCGCATCGTCGCCCGACGTCTTGGAATTGAAGAGCGAGGTGACCGTCTCATCCTGCGTCGGCCATCCATAGCCACGGTAGTAGGCATAGCCGCCCACGCCGCCGACCACGAGGACGATGATGAGGAGGGTGATGAAGACCTTGAGGCCGGTGTGCTTGTGCTTCCGGCGGGCCTTGCGCTCCTTCTTGTCAGCCTGGACGAGATCCTGCTCGGAGACGGAGAAGAAGCCCGTCTCCTCAGGAGATGGCATCATCTCGCCAGACTCGCCCAGAGGATCGAGCGGGTCGAATGCAGTGCCTGCATCCGTGCCATAGCCTGCTGCCGCAAGCAGGGCGTCGGTCTCGGAGGGATTGCTCGACTGCACCGATGCGACCGAGCGCTTGGCGGTGTCATAGGCGATCTGCATATCGGTCGGAAGCAGATAGGTGCCATCCGCCGTCGCATGGGCGAAGGAATCGACTGCCTCCGACATGCGATTCGCTGCCACGTAGGCCATGCCGAGCTCGGCATAGATCTCGTTCTGGTTCTCCATCGGCGTCGCGAAGTCAAGGGCCGTGCGATAGGCCTCGACGGCATCGACCGGACGATGGAGGGCGATGAAGCACTCGCCGAGCTTGCGGAGCGCTGCCGAAGGATCGGGGTTGCTCTCGTCGATCGCGGCATTCCTGAAGGCGATGCCGGCATTGCGGACATCGTTCTTCATGCGGTATGCCTCGCCGAGCGCATTGTAGGCCTTGTAGGGCTTGGCATAGCTCTGGTCGGCCACGGCGGCATTGAGGCAGGCGATTGCCTGGTCAGGATAGCCTGCCGCCAGATAGGCGCGGCCGCGGTTGCAGGAGAGGGCGCCGACCCGTCCATAGGCCGTATCGGCAAGGGCCCTGCCATAGGCATCTGCAGCCTCGGCATACCGGCCCAGCTTCATGAGGGAATTGCCCAGCATATGCTCGGCGGCGCCATTCGACTCCGTGGCATCGATGGCCTGGTGGAGCAGAGCTGCCGCTTCATTCCAGTCTCCGCGCTGATAGGCGGCCTTGCCCGCCTCATATGCCTGCTGGTTCATGCATCACACCTCCGGATGAGCACGCGTACGTGCGTCTAGTTCTTCGAGCTTTCGATGGTCACGGACTCGATAACGTCCCCGGCACGCAGGCTCTTCACCACATCGAGCCCCTCGATGGTCTGGCCGAAGACGGTATAGTTCGGGTCGAGGAAATGCTGGGGGCCAAGGCAGAAGTAGAATTGCGAGCCAGCCGAATCAGGAGCCTGGGACCTTGCCATAGCAAGCGCTCCGTCCTCGTGGCTGTTCCGCGGGTTGACATCCCACTCATGCTTGATCGAGTAGCCAGGGCCACCCGTTCCCGGCATGCCCTGGGGGCCACGCTTGCCAGCGGCCACATCGGACGGCTCCATGTCGCGCGTATTGGGGTCGCCGCCCTGGATCACGAAGCCGGGGACATAGCGATGGAACTTCGTCCCATCGTAGAAGCCTTTCTCGGCGAGCTCGCAGAAGTTCGCCACATGGATGGGCGCGCCCTCTGCATCGAGTGCAACCTTGATAGTGCCCTTGCTCGTCTTGATGACCGCTACCTCATCGCCCGCAAGCTTGCGCTTCGGGGTATAGACACTGCCCCTGCTGAAAAAGCCCATAGCAACCTCCTCGGCCAGATGGCCCAGAAAGAGAATTATTCCATCCTCTTGATACTAGCAGCACACGGCGGCATTCACACATTCGGCAGAGACATTGTCTCAATCCGATTGCTTCTCCTGGGGCTGCCAGCTCGCATAGTTCTGGTCGAATTGGCTCTGGAAGGTGCTGGTCCCATTGTCGTCGGCGTCGTTCGTCAGGGGCGAGAGGATGGCATCGACGCGGACATATCCGGTCGTTGCCCGGTTGTATGAGCTGCTTATGTCCTCCGCCCAGCTCTCGAGCCAGCCAGCCAGGCTCTGGATATTTTGCACCTGGTCTGCATACGTGCCTGAATCGGAATCGAGGCTCTTGAGGGAGTCCACGATTGCGGCGACGTCGCTCGCGTTCTGCTTCGCGTCGTCGTAGCCGCTCGTGAGATCGTCCGACTGTGCAGAAGGATCGATGTCACCGTTCACCGTCTCGGCCTCAAGGTCGCTCCTCAGGCGAGCCTCGCTGTCGCCCAGCTTCGTCCTCAGATCGGCCATCTGCGTATAGGCATCGCTCAGGGTCTGGAAGGTCTCCGCATCGATATCGGCTGCGCTCTTGACGGATATGCCCTTGTCCTGGCCCGAGAGCTTCGACACCTCGCCCGGATAGCCCGCCTTCGAGGTATCTGCCTGCTCGGTGGCCTTGGTGGAATACGCCTGGGGGTTCCATGGCTGGGTGATTGCGAGCGTGCTCCCGCCCACGACCGCAAGGGCAGCGACGAAGGCGAATATGAAGACCCGGCGCCTGGGCATGCGCTCGTTTGCCGACGTGACCGAGAAGGGCCCTTCGACATTCGGGATGGCAGAGACGATACGGGGCATCGCATCTGCCTGCTGGCTCTCGTCAGACCCTTCCTCCCCATCCAGGGAGAGCGGATGCATCATGATGGAGTCCTCGCTCGTGAGCGGCATGCCGCAGCTCGGACAGGTAGTCGCGCCATCAGGTATGAGGGCGCCGCAGCTTGCGCAGTAGTGGCGTTCGCTCTTCGGGGCATGCGCCGCAGCTCCCAGGCTGGCATGGCATGCCGGACAGACTGTGAGGCCATCATCGATATGGGTTCCACAGAATGGGCAGATCAAGCGTACCTCCAAGACAGTTGCCTGTTTTACCGATGCGAGACTCTAGCACTGATATATGGAATCGTGGTGGCTACACAAGTTGTTCAAGAACATAGGGAAGGATGCCACCTTCGCAGATGTAGGCGCCTTCACGCGGCGTGTCGACGCGCACGATCGCCTGGAAATCGATCGTGTCGCCCGAAGGCTTCACAGCGTGCACATCCACCGTCCTGGGCTCAGGCAGGCCCTTCGCGAAGCTGATCGGCTCGACCGTGATGGCTTCGGTCCCGTCGAGCCCGAGCAGGTGGGCAGAGACGCCCTCCTCGAACTGGAGGGGCACGATGCCCATGCCGATGAGGTTGGAGCGATGGATGCGCTCGAAGCTCTCTGCGAGCACGGCACGCACGCCGAGAAGGGCCGGACCCTTCCCCGCCCAGTCGCGGCTCGAGCCTGAGCCATACATCTTGCCGGCGACGACGACCTCGTCCTCGTGGTGGGCGCGATAGTCCATCGCCGCATCATAGATGCTCGCGATCTCGCCCGTCTCGAAGTCGCGGGTCCAGCCGCCTTTCCTGCCGTCAGCGAGGGCATTCTCGAGCTTCACGTTCGCGAACGTCCCTCTCATCATCACCTCATGGTTTCCGCGGCGGGTGCCATAGGTGTTCCAGTCCTTCTGCTCGACACCATGCTCGGTGAGATAGCGTGCCGCAGGGGAATCGGGCGCGATCGTGCCAGCAGGCGAGATATGGTCAGTCGTCACGAAGTCGCCCAGGAGCGCCAAGATCCTCGCATCCTTCACTGCGAAGGAAGGCTCCTTGATGGCGTCCTCGAAATAGGGCGGCCGTCTGACATAGGTCGACCTCTCGTCCCAGGCATAGGTTGAGGAGCTTGCGACCTCGATCTTCTGCCAGGCTTCGGAGCCACGGAAGAGGTCTTTCGTCGACTCGCGGTAGAGCTCCTTCGTGAGCACGCCCGAAAGCACGCCGGAGATCTCCTCGTCGGTCGGCATGAGCTCTGAGAGCATCACGGGCTGGCCATCGCGATCCAAGCCCACCGGGTCCTGGGAAAGGTCGCAATCGACCGTTCCGGCAAGCGAATAGGCGACGACGAGCGCAGGCTCGCAGAGATAGTTCTGTGCGACATCAGGAGAGATGCGGCCATCGAAGTTGCGGTTGCCCGAAAGGACGCTCGTGAGCTCGAGGGCATCGGCCTTCTCGTGGAGCGCCGGCGCGATGGAGCCGGAGTTGCCGATGCAGCTCATGCAGCCGAAGCCGCAGTTGAAGAAGCCGAGCTTCGCAAGCGGCTCCGTGAGCCCGGCACGCTCGAGGATCGCGAGCGTCGCATGGGAGCCCGGCGCCAGGATCTTCTTCACCCAGGGCTTGGGTGCAATCCCGCGCTCGGCCGCCTTCTTCGCGACGAGGCCGGCAGCCACCATCATGGACGGATCGGTCGCCGTCGTGCAGCTCGTGATCGCTGCGATCGCGATCGCGCCATGCGTGAGCGCGTACGTGCTGCCGCCGAGGGAGACCTCCTGCGCGGCGTCGGTCATGCGGTGGCCATGCTCGGAGGATGCCTTCTCGAAGCGCTGCTTCAGCCCTGACACGCTGACGCGGTTATGGGGACGGGAAGGACCTGCCAGGCAGGGCTCCACGCTCGAGAGGTCAAGCGTCACCGTGCGGGCATACTTCACGCCCGGACGGTCGCCGAGAAGGCCCTGCGCCTCGAGGTAGGCCTTGATGAAGGCGATCTCGGAAGAATCGCGTCCTGTGAGCTCGAGATAGGAGAAGGTCTGGTCATCGACCGGGAAGAGCGTCGTCGTCGCGCCATATTCTGGCGTCATGTTCGCGATGCAGGCACGCTGCGTGGCGGTGAGCGTCGCGACGCCGGGGCCTGTCACCTCGACGAGCGATCCCACGACGGACTCCTTGCGCAGGAGCTGGCAGACCGTGAGCGCTGCATCCATGCCGGAGATGCTATCCTTCAGGCTTCCCTCGAGCCTGAGCTCGACGACCTCAGGCACGAGCATCGTGATCGGCTGGCCAAGGGCAGCTGCCTCAGCCTCGATGCCGCCGACGCCCCAGCCCATCACGCCCAGGCCGTTCACGGTCGTCGTGTGGGAATCGGTGCCGACAAGCGTGTCAAAGCATGCCATCTCTCCCTCGCCCTGATAGAACGCATCATGCGACACGACCTCGGAGATGACCTCCATGTTGAGCTGATGGCAGATGCCGGTTGCGGGAGGGATGACCTTCACGTTCTCGAAGGACTTGCTTGCCCACTTCAGGAAGGCGAAGCGCTCGGCATTGCGCTCGGCCTCGATGCGCTCGTTCGCGGCGCAGGCCGAAGACGTCCCTGCCTCCTCGGCGATCACGGAGTGGTCGACGATGAGGGTGCAGGGGATGTGCGGATTCACGCGGGAGGAATCTCCCCCACGTGCCGCCATCGCATCGCGCATCGCGGCGAAGTCGACGAAGACCGGCACGCCGGTGAAGTCCTGGAAGAGGACCCTGCTCGGCATGAAGTCGATCTCCTTGCCGGCCTGACCCTTCTCTCCGGCATCGAGGATGCGGGCAGCGAGCAGCATCGCCTCCTCGTCGGTCGCGGCGCGGCGGATGACATTCTCGAGCAGGATCACGAGCGCCCGTGGCAGGCTCTCAGCCCCGGGGATGCCCGATACGATCGTCGCCTTGCGGGAGATGCCGCCTGCCTCAATCTCGTGGGGTGTGCGAGCATCCTTGACGGCATGCGATACGGCTTCTGTGCTGACCATACATGACCTCAGCCTTCTCCACGGCAGACGCGAGACGGCTGCCGAAGCCCTTGTCTTCTGTGAACAGGTGATAGAGCGCTTCGAAGAGGACAAGCGAAGCTGCCCCTCCGAGAACAAGATATATGCCCATTGTAGGAGTCAGGGGTTCGATCAGGAAGAAGTTTCCGAAAAGCAACGAGCCGCCCGCGATGCCCACGATGATGGTGACGATGAGGGCGACCCGAAGCGGGGTAAGGGGCCGCGAGATGTTGTAGATGAGCCCAACGCCCACCATGCACACCAGAAGGAGGCACAAGGTCGAGACCTCTTCGAAGGTCCAGCCCATCGGCTCCTCGAGCGCCATCGTGAGGGCAAGGATCGCGACGATCGCGATAGATGCCGGAAGCGAGCGCGCCAGGACATTGGCCAGGAAGTTCCCCTTGAGCCGCTCGTGGTTGGGCTCGAGCGCGAGCACGAAGGAGGGGTAGCCGATGATGAGGCCAGAGAGGAAGGATTCCTGGATCGGCAGGAACGGGAAGGGCGGGAAGAAGATGCAGATGAAGCACAGCGCGATCGCGAATCCTGTCTTCACGAGGAAGAGCGAGGCGGAGCGCTGCAGGTTGTTGATCGAGCGCCTGCCCTCGGCCACGACCTCGGGCATATGGGCGAAGTCGTTGTCGGCCAGCACGATCTCGGAGACATTGCGCGCCGCAGCAGAGCCCGATGCCATCGCGATCGAGCAGTCCGCCTTCTTGAGGGCGAGGACATCGTTCACGCCGTCTCCCGTCATCGCCACGATATGGCCACCAGCCTGGAGGATCTCGACGATCTGGCGTTTCTGCTGGGGCGTCACGCGCCCGAAGACATGCTTTGTGCGGACCGCCTCCTCGAGCTCCTCGAAGCTTTCGATCGTCGAGGCATCGACCCACTGGTCTGCATGGGGCACGCCTACGCCTGCGGCGATGGCAGAGACGGTCTCGGGATCGTCGCCTGAGATCACGCGGACGTCGACGCCTTCCCTCTTGAAATAGGCGATCGTCTCCTTTGCGGTGGGACGGATCTTGTCACGCAGGCGGATGAGCCCCAAGAGCCGGAAGGGGCCCTGCTTCTGGCCATCTGCCGCAAATCCGTCGACCTCGCCGACGACGAGGATGCGCTCGGCAGCGCCTGCGGCCGCAGCCGCCTTGAGCTCCTTGAAGCCATCCCCCATCACGAACTGGCCAGCGCCCATGATGAAGGCATGCCCATCTGAGGTCACGCAGCCCGAATACTTGCGAACCGAGCTGAAGGGGATGCTCCGCTGGGCTTTTGGCGCGTCTGCCGGAGCAGGCCCCAGATAGCGCAGGATCGCCTCGGCGGTCTCGTTCGCATCGTCCTTGCCGGCACGCACAATCGCCCCGACCGCTGCGCGGAGCTGCCCATCGGTGCATCCGCCTGAGGGAGCAAGGCCTGCCACCTCCATATGCCCTGAGGTGATCGTGCCGGTCTTGTCGAGGCAGATGGTATCCACCCTGGCCAGGGTCTCCACGCAGTAGCTCTGCTGCACGAGGACGCACTTATGGCCAAGCCTCGTCGTCGCAATCGCAAGCACCGACGAGGTGAGGAGCATGAGCCCCTGCGGGATCATCGAGACGAGCGCAGCCACGACCGAGAGCGTCGCGTCGCTGATGTCCAAACCCTCGGAGAAGACGCTCCGCACGAAGAGGCCCACGCCCAGGAAGGGCATGAGGACGGTCGAGAACCTGATCACCATCTTGAGGGAGTCGCTGATCTCCGACTTCACGGGCTTCAGATACTTCGCTTCGGCATTGATGCGCGCTGCATAGGAATCGGCTCCGACCTCTGTGACCTGTGCCATGAGGCTTCCGGTATCGATGAAGCTGCCAGAGAGGATCTCGTCCCCCGGCCCCTTGTGCACCGCGTCCGCCTCACCGGTGAGCAGGCTCTCGTCCATCGTGACGTCGCCCGAGACGATGGTCGCATCGGCAGGCACCTGGTCTCCGTGCGCAAGGCAGATGAGATCGTCGAGGACGATGTCTGAGACCGGCACGCGCTGCCTTCTCCCCTCGCGCACCACCTCGACATCCTTGGCGGT
Source organism: uncultured Actinomycetes bacterium (assembly GCA_900313905.1). Lineage (GTDB taxonomy): Bacteria > Actinomycetota > Coriobacteriia > Coriobacteriales > Atopobiaceae > Olsenella_L. The sequence continues at coordinate 49,448 of OMTG01000056.1, forward strand.
GAGCAGCGTCAGCTTGTCGATTGTGAGCTTGGCGCGGATCTCCTGGACGATCCCGATCACGAAGTTCGCGGCCACGATCACCATGAAGAGCATGTTGCGGTACTGGCCTGTCAGGAAGACCAGGAAGGCCAGCGCTATATTCACGAAATTGAAGAGCGTGAAGGTATGCTCTGCCAATATCTGGGGGATGGACTTGGTCTTCACATCGGTATTGGCGTTGACCTCGCCCGCTTCCCTGCGCGCCTCCACTTCCTGGGCGCTCAGGCCATGCATGTCGGGATGGTTCTCGGCAACTGACACGGATCCTCCTGGAGATGCTGAAAGGGACGATATGCAGACGATCTGCTCTCAACCCTACCCAAACAGGCCCGCCAAATCGCTCCGTCCGGGCAAACAACACGGAGCCTTGATAAGCATCTGCAGAAAGCCCTGCCCGGTCCGCATGGCACAAGATGCCAGATCCCAGCCATCTGGGACAGCGGCGGTGCAGCTATTAGATGAATGGGGGGGAGAAACAAAGAATGGTGCTCCCGGTGGGTTTCGAACCCACGACCTTTCGCTCCGGAGGCGAACGCTCTGATCCACTGAGCTACGGGGGCACGCAGGAACCAGTATACCGCCTCGCCGGAGTTTTGAAAGACCCAACTTCCCCATTCTCGATGGCATGCCCGATGCGTTGCGGGCGATGCCTGGCCACTTCCCCGCATGCAGCAGGGGCATCCAAAAT
>OMTG01000057.1 GCA_900313905.1 uncultured Actinomycetes bacterium
GCTGCAGCCTGTGGCTGAGCGCCTATTCAATCGGGATGATGTGGCGGACCATCAAGCTGGAGGGCCTGCCCCAAGGGCTCGCAGAGTCAAGCCATGATGCCAGCTGCCTGCAGCCCGGATTTGCTAGGGCAATACACCAATCACCCTATGCCTTGAAACTGCAATACGTCCTGTCATCAAAGCTCTGGCTGCCAGGCTTTATCCCCTTTGTCGAAGGGTATCTCCTGAAGCAGAGCGGATCGTCCTGGATGATCTTCTTCAGTCTCTGCTCGCTGTCTTCCAACGTATCTGACAATTCAGGATATCCATCGCTGGCCAGTACGACCATGTCACCATCGCAGACGTGATGCCTCACGACCAGCGAAGGATTGATGCCCATTCCGTTCAGTACCGGATAGCCAAAGCGTCCATCCTGATTCTCGAAGGAGAACTGCATCAGCAGATTCTGCTTGATTGCGTCACGCCCGACATCATGCTCTTTCAGCTCTTCCAGCGTGCTGCCATGCATCAGGGCATATTCCAGATAGAACCCCCTGACGCATGCATTCATATCATCGATCAGCTTGCCATGGTCATACTTCTTGCCGTTGATCAGGCACTGGCAGTCACCATAGGAGCAGATGGTGCCAGTCTTCTCCTGATAGAAGATGATGGCTGCGCGTGGATAATCCTGGATCCTGAGAGCGCCCTTCCCTTCCGCTGCCTCATGGAGGAGGCTGTTGAGGTGCTCAAGCAATTCCAGATCGCCCATATCTTCAACGGGATTTTCCTCCATATAGGAGCAGAGGAGCTTTCTGGCATAGCAGCCGCTCTTGCTGCCATCCCAGAGATGCTCTGATTTGGCAGTCACGCCATCTACAACCGCAATGAAATGCTCCTTTATTACGAGTCCATCCTCGCATGTGTCCGGGTTCCCTGCCTTGCCCTCAATGAATGACTGCATCACCTTCATGAGGCATCCCTCTCCTTCAGATATTTCTTGTAGATGATGAAACCAGCAACCGCGGAGGGCACCATCGGATAGACGCTGCCCCGATAGTGGATGCGATCTGTGCTGATTCCGACCTCCTCAATGTCGGATTCAGGAATCCATATCAGCAGGTCTCCATCCCGTCTCAGCTCGCTGTTATCCTGACGCTGGACAGCAGCATCGAACTGTCTCTGCATTGTGGCTCTGTCGATTTTTGCCCTCGCGACAAAGAACAGCTGAGGCTTGCCCCCTTCTACGTAATCCCTGTATGCCGCTATGATGTTCGTCGCCGGCGTGAATGGTTCAAGCTCGCTTTCCTCAATATTGAGCTCATCGCGAATCTCTCTGATGATTCCATTCACCAGTCCGTCGACGCTGAAATCGCCGTGATTCAGGGCGTATTTCGTCTTCAGGCTGGCACCTATGCTGTCACCCACGGTCCTTTTGCCTATCGAGGTTCTGCCGCTTCGTTTCACCAGGACAATGAAGCCATCTGAAGAGATAACGAAACCATTGAATCCAAGATGGTTGGAGAGATTCGAATCAGCCGGAGCATGCATTGCAGGTCCGCATTCAAACAGGTCCCGGATCGTAATGCCATTCGATAGCTTGTAGTCCATCGCCCTGTTCGTGACGAGGGAGCTGAAATAGGTGGTCCTGGAAGTATGCATCACGAATCTGTCCTGCACGGCTTCCCACCCGTCCATTCTGATATTGGTATTGTTATACACATCAGAGGTAGCGTGCGCACCGAACAGCTCGTCGAAATGGTTTGCCACGACGCCGGGCAGCTGGTATTCATCTCCGCAATCCTCAATCGCGAATTCCTTGCCATAGGTCCAAGCATCTACGATTACCGGCAAAACAGCTTCTTGGCCAGCGGGATCTGCGTCATGGAGCATTCTTTCGCGGTCATCAGAATATTGCTCAACCAATGCAGAATAATCTTCTGTCAGCTTTTCACGATCTTCCCTGCGGTTTGCAATCAGCCAGGCCAAACCGTTGGCAATGAAGTCAAAGATGAAGGCGATGATCACGCTGGTGATAGCCGTCAGATCGATGATATCGTCGACTAGCAGCTCTTTGCCGATTGTGCAACGTAGATAGCTATATACACATAGAAGTATAAGCACATCGAAAATGATGTGAATTATATCAATTTCGTGCGCTTTATTAAACTGCTTCAACCAAAGCCGCATTTTCCCCTTTGGTAACGACCGGTGGCAAATGCTTCTGCTGGATAGTACTGATTCAGCTGCAAACCAGTAGCACGGTAGCCAAATTCTACTCTTAATCAGTGCAGGGGCAGAGAGCATTCGGAGCATCAGGTTCACAAATGGCATGGACCCCCACTTGCCTTTGGAGCGACGCTACAGCCCCTTCTGATTGCAGAAACTGGAGACGCACGGTCAATGCTTGATGCGCTGAATATGAGCATTGGAGCCGGACTCATGCCGGCTTGGTAAACACAATCATTCAGGGCAGCCATGCGCACATCCTCTGGAATGGGGCACGCGCGGGTCCATTGGCCTGGATTCCACAGAGGCTCCAAGCCCCTCCTGCAGCCGAGAGGGCGAAGGCGGCATGGAGCAGGATGCCGCTGCAGCGATTCCGATGCGCCTGAAGCGCGCTGCAGGGCAATCATGTCGGCTAGCCAGAACGAATGCGGGGGACAGGCTTCTGCCTGTCCCCCGCACCCTGCATACTGCTGCGCCCATTGCATGCCATCCATCTGCCGGAGCTGCCCGGCACCGCAGAGGCAATCAGCATTCGCTCCCTTGCTGCTCCTGGAGCGCTCTCTTATGAGCGGCGGCGCAGACGCACGCCAAAGGCCGAAAGAGCTGCGCCAAAGGCTGCAATCATGCCAGCGCCATCAGGGATGTCGCCCGTCTCCGGGAGACTGGAGGCACTGCTCGCCGTGCTGCTTTCCGTGCTGGTGGCCATATGCCGTGGCGTATAGGTGACGCTGCTGGCCTGCACCAGCGTGGCAGCGGAGGCCTCCGGCTCCTGCGGCTCTTCGGGCACAGAAGCAGGGATCTTCTCCCAGACCCCGACCAGCTCGACGTCTTCATCACCCATTGTCATCTTCCCCGTGGCGTAGGTGCCATCGGGGAGGCGCCATCCGAGGAAGCGATAGCCTTCCACGCTTGCCGGGTCTGCAAGCTCCACGCTCTCGCCGGCGAAGGCAGTCTGACCATCCGGCTCCGTGATGCCTTCCGGAGCGGAATCATCGAGCGCATAGGAGATGGTGTGGCGCTCGTCGTACGTGTTGAGGAAGGTGGTCTGGTAGCTGCTCCCCTTGCCTCCGGCAAACTTGACGACGAGGTCCTGCGTGGCGCTGTCGACGCCCGAGAAACGGAGATCCTCGCCCGGCTCTGCATAGGACAGCTCGCTCACCTCAAACGGCACGCCCTGCGTCTCGTTCTTGATCTCTGCAGTCGAGAGCGCATGCACAAGCGCCATCTGGTTCGCCTTGAGGGCGATGATGCCGTCTTTGGCCTGGAGCTCCGAGACCGTTCCGTCTTCGTTCACGACGTCGTACGTGCCCGTGAAGACCGTATCCCCATTCCTCAGGAGCTTGAACGAGAACGTCGCGCCATCCGCAAGCTTGCCTGATACGTCGTTGCCCGCCGCATCCACAGCGCTCGGAACGATTGCGATGCTGCCCGCCAACGACAGCGTCACCGGATTGTCCATCCAGCTCTTGATCGTTGCCTCGGTGCCATCATCATTGAAGGCGACCACGTCTTTGTGGTTCGTGAACAGATCGGCGAACGACCTCTTGGTGCAGGCGATGCTGCTGAAACGGCCGGAGAGAATGTCCTGGTAGGAGCTGATCTCGTCTCCTACGAGTATCATTCCGTGCTTCGTGACGAAGTCAGGGCCAATCTCATCCTTGCAATAGTTGAATTTCGTTTGCCAGTTGCCGTTGCTGTTGCCCGCAGCCCACGAGTTGGATTGGGAGCCTTGGGAGCGCATCCAGTAGAGCTGGGTGTATGCGCTGCCGCCTTCCCCTGCCTCGAAATCGCCGCTGAGGATGGTGACATGTCCGACCTCCTCAATAGCAAGGCCGTTGCCTGCGCTCCGCAGGCTGTTGCCGCCAGTGACCACAGGATCCTTGTATGTTCCGTAGGATGGCAGGGAGCCGATGGTCACCTGGGTCTGCTGCCCCTGCACATAGATTCCGCAGCCGCCGCAGAGAGAGCCATAGCCGCCCGTGAGCGTGCCGCTCTTCACCACGACAGATTTGGCGCTATATGCGCTGAGCGCGCTGCCGCCAATCCCATCGCTGTCACTCTCGTCGACAGATCCTCCCAGATAGGTCCCGTCACGAACCTCGAGGGAGCCGTTCGTGACACGCAGGGCATCCCCGCCATCAGCTGATTTGGCTTCCGCGCCCAAGACGGTGCCGCCGCCGATTGACAGCGAGGAGCCTGCATCGGTCAGGTAAATCGTCGGCATGCCGGTCGTGTCTGTGCCTGAAATGGTGTGGCCTGCAAGGTCGATCGACCAGGACTCGCCTGGATTCACGGTGATGTGCTGGACTGAGACATCGCCCGTCAGGACAATGCTGAACACGCCGTCATTGTAGGTGACGACGGCATTTCCATTGAACTGCTGCGCGATCGAGTCGATCTCTGCCGCAAGCGCATCGGATTGGTCCGAGCTGGAATCAGAGCCGGCTTCTTCCGTGCTGCCTTCAGAGGCCGGCTGCGTCGTGCTGACAAGCGCAGCCGCTGCCTCCTGCGCGGCAGTGGCTTGCGCAGAAGATGCCTCCTGCTCAGTGCTGGCACGCTTGGATGATGCCTCCTGCGTGGTGCTGGCTTCCGTGGAGTCCGTCTTCGCATCAGGACCATCGTTCCCCGCCTCTGCCACCGATGCCCCATCGGACGCGCTTCCCTGCGCCGAAGAGCCTGCAGAGGCGCTCGTGCTGGACGAATCTGCCTGGCTGGTGCCTGCCGTCACCGAAGATCCGCTGGTGTCCTGGACGCTTTCAGCAAGGCCATTGCTGCCTGCGTCGGAAGGATCTGCCGTCTGCTGGTACGCCGACGAGGACGTGGCGCTTGCCGCCGGCGCTGCAACGCTCTGGATGCTGGATGCTGCAGATTCGCTCACCTCGGTCGTCTCATTTGCAAAGGCGATCCCTGGAGCAAGCCCGACAGACATTGCAAGCAGGCCGGCGAATACGACGGCCTGCCTTCCAGTTGCGGAACTGCCCCTGCCATTCTCTTTCACGGACATGCGTTGAGCACTCCCATCTCTCTTGCCGCCCTTATGGCGGCACGGTCCGGCATCATATGTCCGATATCGCGTCACAAAGCTGATATGGGACGGGTGTCGCTGGTACGAAACTACCCGAAGCTTGTCCGAATCGGGTATATGGCCATACATATAGCATAGATTATGTGTCGATGGAATTCATATTCCTGAATGCGTACTCGGTCTCCCTGGATGCCGGAGCGGCGTGCGCAGGAATGCCCAGCAACGTCCATCGAGAGCGAGCAGTTTCATGGCAAAGCTCTGCCAGGGGTGACGCAAGCTGCAACTGATGTAGGTCTGCACCTTCATCTATATGCAGGCCATGGCTTTCTGCATCGATACATTCAGACAGCGGCGGACAGTTCTGGCCTGCACCGCAGACGGCAGCTCTAGAGGCTTGAACGGCTTGCGCCGTAGCGCTCCCACCGGCTCTCGGCGAAGTGGACGAATCCCGGCACCTCGCGCCACGCAGTGCTGCGATAGCACAGGCCGAGCGAGATCTCGAGCTCTTCCGCATCGAAGCGCTTCGAGACCAAAGGACCATACTCGCCGTCGTTGATGTGATAGTGGAAGAGGCACCAGCCACGCAGGGCGCAGGTGAGCGGCACGACCTTGGAACACGAATCGAGGTCAACGATATGCGCCCCTGGCACTGTCTTCGCTATGAACTCCCGGAGGCTATCCTCGGCCTCGGCGACGCCCTTCAGGAGCAGCAGCACCGTCTTTCCGTCAAGGTCCTGCCGGCTTGATGGCACGCTTGTGGGCAAGCGCAGAATCCGCGGGGACAGCGATATCGAAGCGGTCACGTGCCAGCTCTGCGAAGCGTATGTCATCGCGCCCAGACGAGAGCCGCGACATGTAATCTGACGAGACATCGAATTCGTTGTTGAGGAACGACGGGAGGCAGCTCTCCACGCTGCGCTCCACGAACGCCACGCTCGCTTCGGGATAGGCTTCCTGGTAGGCCATGCAGATGGGCCCCATCATCGTGAGGGGCAGATTGGGCAGGATGCCGATACGGATCTGGTTGGCATTCTGCATGGCAAGGCATTAGGTGATGCTATCAGCGGAGATCTGCATGATCTTCTCGGCTCGTGCACGTACGAGGCTCCCCATGGGAGTTGGCTGCGCTCCGCGGTTGGAGCGCCTGAATAGCGAAAAGCCCAGATGAGCCTCCAGCAGCCTGATCTGCTGCATGAGGGCGGTGCGCGATATATGGCACACCTCTGCCGCCTTCGAGAAGCTGCCGGTATCCGCCACGGCCATGAATGCATCGAGATGCTTGTTGTACGTGTCCCTCTCCTCTCCCCACAGAGAGGGGTGTCGTACTTGCCTGGTGCAAATTAAGGCCTGCCATGGCGGGATGCAAAAGACTGTGGCGGGCGGTCGATGGCAACGGCAGCAGCGATATCCGGGAGATCGGAAGAGCGCCAGAGGACGCCTGCTTGGCGTTGCTCGTTTCCACAGCCATGAGATGCCATGCACCGGAGCCGCTGATAAGAGCCCTCCCCTTTCGCTGCACACCAGAGACGGAAAACGACAAGTTCCACAACTTGCAAGACTTGGAACACAGTACTGTGGAGAAGACAGATAGCATACCGGGGCGCTGATGCTTGATATACGTCCCATCCGGGAGAATAGTGAGCATGAAGAATGGTGGACATTGAGCTGGAAGACACGCCGCAGGTCTATTGGATCTACGATACCGATCAGGAAGCCCTGCCGATTCTGAAGGGCTATTACCGGCGCTCAAACCGCCGCCGCATCTCATGCATAACAAGCGCGCCCTCTGGAAAGACGGAGCTGCTCTTCAATCCGGAAGATCTCTGTGCTCGCTTCAAGATGGACGTTTTTGTACTCAGCCCCTCTGCCACGAAACGCTGGAGCAGGGAGTTTGAAGACTATCGTGTGAGCCCCGGCGTCACACGCTTCTTCCCAGCAAAAGGCAGCCTCTGCGACGACGAGCCAGAAAGCCATTACGTCGACAACGGGCCGCACATGGCACCCTTCAAGGAAAGGCTCCTCGCCGAAGCGGAAGACTATGCACAGGGCAAGTATGAGCCGAAGCAAAAGCAGCCCAAGCGCATAGCTCCTGCTCAGCAGCCAGCGCCAGCAAAGAAGCAGAAGAGCAGCACACCCTTCTCCCTCCATGGGCTCAATATCATCAGCACCGAATCCGAACTCGACCGGATGCTCCAAGTGCTCTTCAACAAGAAAAGGGATCTTGCAGTCGTCGTTGTCACCCGCCGCATGGGCTTCGATCATGCTTTCGTCGATACCGAAGAGCTTGCACATGAGCTCGATGATGCAGCGTGGCTCTTCGAGATCACGGACAAGGACCTCGAATTCCAGCTGACCAAGAAACTTCAGGATGAGGGGGCGGAAGGGTGCGAGGTCTATAACGGGGCCATCCGCCTCTATCCAGCACCGACAGACTATGGTGGTACCCTCTCAGAGGACCGCTTCCTCTTCAAGGCCTTCCCTGACAGCGATGGAAGAAAGCTTGCAGAGAGTATCGCAAGCAGCGTCATCGGCCTCAGGGTGAGGAGCTGGCGCAATGAGCCTGCACCTGAAGACTGGAAGGAAGCCACAGCCACGGTCGAAGGCATCTTTGCCGGAGCCAATCGGGCCCTGCTCAGGTATGCCGATGGCATGTGCACAGCACGGAGCGAGGAAATTGCCACCAGCAAGGAGACCTCAGGCTTCTCCATCGACCACTTCCTCCAGAAGGGCATGGTCCTGCATGGACGGATCGACCCCCGTACCAAGCTGCTAAGGGATTTTGCAGAAGAGCTGCGGGTCGCACCAGAAGATGCCATCAGGTCCTATCAGGAAGGCCAGACCATCCTGGTCCGGGTGACGAAAGTCACAGATTCCCATTGCGCGGCTGTTCTCTTCCCAGGCATTGAAGCAGATATCGCTGCAGCGGACATCTGCGAGTCCGATCTTCTGCTGTCTGATATCGTGAACGAAGGACAGGTGCTCCCCGCCCTCATCGTGTCACACGACAAGGAGACAGGCGAATGGCTCCTTTCGGTGAGCCAGGCAGATGACCACGACATCCAGCCTGCCCCAGCGCTCCTCAAGGGTGGCCCATCCTGGCTCCTCCCTGAAGACATCAAGCAGGCACCGACCGCTTCGTCCACGTCCTCCCGCATCCAGGAGAAGATTGACATGAGCGGCCTCACCATCCCTGAGAGCGCCGATGCAGATTGCTCAGCGCGCATCACGGCATACTATATCCGCTGGATGAAGGCGGAGCAGGAATGCGAGGCACAGGCAAAGGCTGCAAAGAAGGCGCAAGACAAGGCAGATAGGTTCGCCGAGAAATTCCTCAGCCTGAAGAACAAGGCAAACAGCGATGCCAGCAAGCGCTATCGGCGCCCTGCACTGTCCAAGTTCTCAGACGAGAAAGAGCGCATCCAGTATGAGGGGGAAAGGCTCGACTGGCTCATGAAGGATGCCTGGTTTGATGCCTCCACGCCCAGTGACCGGAAACGTGATTCGCTCACATCGAAGAGCCGGCATTACGGCGAAGGCTTCTTCGAAAGCCTCTCGGAAGTGGATGTGCAGCTCAGCAAGGTCCTGCGCTGCATGATCGATGTGCTGCTCGGCCGTGCCGCAAAGCGCCAGGAGCATCCTCTCCGCGAAAATGAAGGCGCCAATGCCCCCGCCAGGACCACCGCCAATGGCGTGCCTGTCATGCGCTGCTACATCGAGGAAGGCCATGCCTCGGCAGCACGCCTGCATTATGCCTATGAGATGGATGGCAGCATCACCTTCCTGTCAGTCAGGAAGCACGACGACATGCGCATCTGAGCGCATCGGCTGCTTGTGCATCTGCGACGAGCATGTCTTCGCAGACTCAATGCAGCATATCGACAGCACCCATCCCATCCCGCTGCCTCAATGAAGCCAGCGGGATGGGACCTATTGCTTCATATCGCGGGCTAGCCATTCATAATGCAAGAGCAAGGCACATATGGTGGTCAGCCATGCTTTCCTGCCTATCTCGTCTTGATATCTTCGTCGTCATTCTCGCTGTTGTCAGCCAAGTGCTCTATGTACGCATCCACCATGGCTTCAATCTCTGCCTGCCTCTGTTCGTCCTTATCCGGCTGTGTCGTCACGTCCTGGTCCTGCTGCGTGACATCCTGGTCCTGCAGCTCTGTTGCATCCTGATCCTGCGGCGCTGCCACATCCTCATCCTGCTCGGGAGTGAATTCGCTGCTGACTGGCTGGTCCTCGGATCCAGAACCCGCTTTGCCCGTATTGTCAGTTTCGTCCAGCATCTCGTCCAGCTCCGACTCTCCTGGCTCCTCCTCATCGATCTCTTCCAGTCTGGTTCCCTCTGTCTTCTCGCCGGCAGAGCCTTCCAGCATCTCGTCCAGCGCCGACTCCTCCGGCTCTGTGTCGTCGGTCTCGCCGACGAATTCTGAGGGCGCAGCCCCCAGGCCCAAGTCCCTTTGGGCGCCGGAGCCGTCACCGGCTTCGCCGGACTCCTGCTGCTCCTTCCATTCAAGGACCTTGGCCCGGAGGTCGATCAGCTCTTCCTTGCTCATGCTGTCCAGATCGAACAGGTCCG
>OMTG01000107.1 GCA_900313905.1 uncultured Actinomycetes bacterium
CGGGCGCGCTAGGGACTTTCACCCATTAGAGACGTGCGCATGCCGGGCGCACTGCAGAAGGGGCCGGCAGGCGCAATGCCTGCCGGCCCCTGGCCGTGCTGCACTATGGATGGCCTTTGCGTTAGCGGTTCTTCTCGATCGCACGCATGATGGCTTTGTAGATCTCCACGAGCGGGATGATGGCAGCCGCCAGAAGCATCGCGATAGCGTACTCCTGGACGCTGATCTCTGCGAAGTCGAAGGCCAGGGAGAGCGGGGTCTCGATCACGACGAAGGTGAGGACAAGGGAGGCTGCGAAGGAATACCACAGCCACTTGTTCTGCGTCGGGAGCTTGAAGACGGACTGGCGGCGGCTCCTCATGTTGAAGGAATGGAACATCTCGACCATCGAGAGCGTCAGGAACGCCATGGTCATGCCGTCGAGGCCCTTGTCAGCGCCGGAGAGCACCGCCGAGAGCGGGACATTCTCGAGCGCGAGGCCGACAAAGTAGGAGATGAGGGTGAGGATCGATATGAAGGCGCCCTGCACCAGGCAGTCGAAGCCCATGCCATTCGCGAAGATGCCATCGTCTGCGCTGCGTGGCTCGCGCTCCATGATGCCCGGCTCTGCATCCTCCATGGCCATGGCGAGCGCCGGGAAGCAGTCGGTGATCAGGTTCAGCCAGAGCAGGTGCGTCGGCTCGAGAATCGTGAAGCCGATGAGGGAGGCGACGAAGACCGAGATGACCTCGGCGAGGTTCGAGGAGAGCAGGAATGCGATGGACTTGCGGATGTTGTCGTAGATGCGGCGGCCCTCTTCGCATGCGGAGATGATGGTCGCGAAGTTATCGTCTGCGAGCACCATGTCGGCGACGTTCTTCGTGACATCCGTGCCCGTGATGCCCATGCCGACACCGATATCGGCACGCTTGATCGACGGGGCATCATTCACGCCGTCGCCCGTCATAGCGACGACCTTGTTCTTCTTCTTCCAGGTGTCGACAATGCGGGTCTTGTGCTCAGGCTGGACGCGAGCATAGACGGAGTAGTTTTCGATCTTGTCGAAGAACTCCTCGTCACTCATCTTGTCGAGCTCGGCGCCGGTGATGGCCTGGGAGCGGTCGACGATGATGCCAAGCTCCTTGGCGATCGCGACAGCGGTATCGATGTGGTCGCCCGTGATCATCACGACGCGCATGCCGGCGGAGTGGGCCTCTGCCACCGCCTGCTTGACCTCAGGCCTGACCGGGTCGATCATGCCGCAGAGTCCCAAGAACGTCATATCATGCTCGAGGGCATCGGCAGAGAAGTCAGAGGGCTTCTCCTTGCCGTAGTTCACGCGGGCTGCCGCCATGACGCGAAGGGCATTGTCTGCCATGTCCTTGTTGGCATCCATGATGCGCTTGCGCCATTCATCGGTCATCGGCACATCGCCTGCGGCGGTATGCACCTTCGTGCAGCGGGCAAGCACGACGTCCGGGCCGCCCTTGGTGTGCTGGATGTAGTTCCCATCGGGAGCCAGGTTCACGACCGACATCATCTTGCGGGCAGAATCGAAGGGGGCCTCCCCCACGCGCGGATTGGCGGCATCGAGGTCGCCCGACGTGAAGCCGAGCTTTGCCGCATCGGCGACAAGGGCTGCTTCGGTCGGCTCGCCGACTGCCTTGTCCTGCTCGGCATCCCACTTGGCGTCGGAGCACAGCGCCATGCAGCGCACGAGACGGTCCTGGTCCTCCGTGAAGTGACGGACGACCGTCATCTTGTTCTGCGTGAGCGTGCCGGTCTTGTCGGAGCAGATGATCTGGGTGCAGCCGAGGGTCTCGACAGCGGAGAGCTTGCGGATGATCGCGTTGTGCTGGCTCATCTTCGTGACGCCGATGGAGAGCACGATCGTGACGACCGCGGCAAGGCCTTCAGGGATGGCGGCGACAGCAAGGGAGACGGCCACCATGAAGGTATTGAGCACGAGGTTCATATCGCTGAAGAAGCCCATGCCATGCTTCAGCCAAGTCACGACGAAGACAAGGGCGCAGACGATGATGCAGGCGATGGAGAGGACCTTCGAAAGCTCATCGAGCTTCTTCTGGAGCGGGGTCTCCTCATCCTCGGCACGGGTCAGGGCATCGGCGATCTTGCCCATCTCGGTATTCATGCCGGTCGCAACGACGACAGCACGGCCGCGGCCATAGACGACCGTGGAGCCCATGTAGCACATGTTCTTGCGGTCGCCGAGGGCGATGTCCTCTGCCCCGGCCACGAGCTCGAGCTCGGCCTCGATCTTGTTGACCGGCACCGACTCGCCTGTGAGCGCAGACTCCTCGATCTTCATCGAAGCGCTCTCGAGGATGCGGCAGTCCGCCGGCACGGCATCTCCTGCCTCGAGCACGACGAGGTCGCCGACGACGAGCTCGCTCGACGGGATCGTCAGCATCTTCCCATCGCGGATGACCTTGGTCTGGGAGGCCGACATCTCCTGGAGCGCGGCGAGCGCCTCCTCGGCCTTGGACTCCTGGACCACGCCGAGCACCGCATTGACCACGACGACGAAGCAGATGATCACGACGTCGGCGAAGTCAGGATCGCCCTGGGCAACGCTCGTCAGGGCAGAAATCACGGCAGCCACGATCAGCATGATGATCATGGGGTCTGCCATCTGGGCGAAGAACCGCTTCCATAGCGGATCCTTCTCGGCCTCCTTGAGCTTGTTGAGGCCGTAGCGCTCCAGCCGGGACTTCGCCTCAGCTGAAGTCAGGCCATATGTGGCGTCGGACTGGACGTCTTCGACGACCTGATCAGAGTCTTGCAGATACTCTTTCAAGCTTCCCTCCTGGGGTCTTTGGGCGTCCAGCAGATTGATGCCCGATAATAATTCCCCAGGAGAGGGGCAAGGGCCCATCAAGGCTGCCATGCTGGACGCATGGAATAAGGACGTGACTCTATATTACCCGCAGCTGCCCGATTTAACTTGCACGCTTCACCCAATCCCCTATACATCTGCAGACAGGGTCTGGATGGGATCGAAGGATTCCTGTCTGCCGCATCCAAGATCCGGCATGCAGAAGCCGGCGTGGGCATGGCGGAAAACCCTGCCGGCAAGGCTGTGCCCTCCTGCACATGCACAGGCAGGATGCAGCGTCTCTTCTTCCCGGCGTGGAAGATCCTGCTGATGCCCTGCGCCATCCATGGACGCCATGCCACCGTCCCCACAGCCAGCTGTCGGCTGAAGGCGGATGGCGTGGGATCGGGATGGCTCCTCCTGCCTTAAGGCAGTGTGCGTTCAAAGCGAAATAACGTCTCTACACCGAAATTGCATCGCCCATCACGGCTTTCGGCCGAGTCTGCATGATTTCGGGACGTAACATAGGCAAAGGGTTCCATTTAAGGATAGAATCTGGAGTGTCCTTGTCCAGGTAGGCTTGCCACAGAAAAGGCTGTGGCATCAATGTGATGGAGGAAGCATCATGAAGGTTCTTTTCTACGAGACCAAGAGCTACGACCGGGAGTCCTTTGGTGCTGCGCTCAGCAAGTATCCCGATGTGAAGGTCGATTTCATCGACGCCAACCTTTCGCCGATGACTGCTGGCCTTGCCCGCGGCTATGATGCTGTCTGCGCATTCGTCAACGCCGACGTGTCTGCCATGACGCTGGAGGTCCTCGCTGGCTTCGGTGTCAAGCTCGTCCTCATGCGCTGCGCTGGCTTCGACGCCGTCAACGTCCCGATGGCCAAGGAGCTGGGCATGACGGTGACGCGCGTCCCTGCCTACTCCCCTGAGGCAATCGCCGAGCACGCAATGGGCCTTGCCCTCTGCGCCAACCGCCGCATCCACAAGGGCTACATCCGCGTCCGCGAGAACAACTTCTCCCTCGAGGGCCTCGTCGGCGTCACCCTGCACGGCAAGACCGCTGGCGTCATCGGCACCGGCCGCATCGGCGCTGCCCTCTGCCGCATCCTCAAGGGCTTCGGCATGTACGTCATCGGCGCCGACCTCTATCCGAACCAGAAGCTCGTCGACGAGGAGCACGTCGTGGACGAGTACGTCGAGGTCAAGGACGGCAAGGTCGACTACGCCTCCCTGTATCGCCGCGCCGACCTCATCTCGCTGCACGCCTTCCTGAACAAGGACTCCTACCACATGATCAACGATGACTCCATCGCACAGATGAAGGACGGCGTCATCTTCGTGAACACCGGCCGTGGCGGCCTCGTCGACTCCAACGCCCTCATCCGTGGCATCCGCTCCGGCAAGATCGGCGCTGCTGGCCTCGACGTCTACGAAGAGGAGAACGCGAACGTCTACCAGGACCGCGAGTCCGAGATCCTCGGCTCCTCCATCGTCGCCCGCCTCTGCTCCTTCCCGAATGTCGTCATGACGAGCCATCAGGCCTTCTTCACCCGCGAAGCACTCGGCCAGATCGCAGAGTGCACGCTCGAGAACGCCCAGGCCTTCGGCCGCGGCACCGACTTCGTGCCGAGGAGCGTCGTCACTGCCCCGGGTGTCGAGTAGGCTCACGCCTGTCCTGCGCACACCAAGCCGCCTGCAGCTCTCTGCGGGCGGCTTTTCTTTTCCCATGCTGCAGGCACTGGCCCAAATCTGGGTATAATCCATGAATGAAAGACTTGATTCTTACGACAAGTACTGTGTTGGCTTTGTGGTGGGAACGATGCCACAGTGGTTCTACCTGCGATTTCTTGCTTCCTTTACACTCTTTTATCTTGTATGCAAGATTGAATCGGTATAATGGCTTGCGTGTTCGGTGAACGATGAAAGAAGAGAACAAGAAACCGCACATGACAGTGCAAGCGTGTCCGCATGATGCGGACACAGAGTATGCAAGGAGAGTCTGATATGCAGAAGAGAACCAAGATTGTCTGCACGATGGGTCCCGCAACCGACGACGACAATGTGCTCCGCGAGCTCATCAAGAATGGCATGAACGTTGCGCGCTTCAACTTCAGCCATGGTTCCCACGAGTATCACCGCAAGAACATCGAGCGTGTCCGCGCCATTTCCGAGGAGCTCGGCATCCCTGTTGCCATCATGCTTGACACCAAGGGCCCCGAGATCCGTACGGGCATGCTGAAGGATCATAAGCCCATCACCTTCGAGGTCGGCGAGCACACGACTGTCACGACCGACAACACGATCGAGGGCACCCACGACCTCATCTCCCTCGACTACGAGAACCTCGCCAACGAGGTCGAGCCGGGCACCCTGCTTCTGGTCGACGATGGCCTGATCGGCCTTCAGGTCGAGTCCGTCGAGGGCAACAAGATCCACTGCGTCGTCGAGTCCGGCGGCGTCCTGGGCGAGAAGAAGGGCGTCAACATCCCGAACGCCTTCATCAACCTCCCGTCTGTCACCGAGCAGGACCGTGCTGACATCATGTTCGGCTGCGAGCTCGGCATCGACGCGATTGCTGCCTCCTTCATCCGCGACGCGAACGCCGTGAACGAGATTCGCCAGATCTGCTACGAGAATGGCCGCCGCCACGTCGACATCTTCCCGAAGATCGAGAGCGCCCTCGGCGTCAAGAACTTCGACGAGATCCTCGCGGTCTCCGATGGCTGCATGGTCGCCCGTGGCGACCTCGGCGTCGAGGTCCCGACCGAGCAGGTGCCGCACATCCAGAAGACCATCATCCACAAGTGCAACATGGCCTACAAGCCGGTCATCACGGCCACCCAGATGCTCGACTCCATGATCCGCAACCCGCGCCCGACCCGCGCAGAGGCAAACGACGTCGCCAACGCCGTCTACGATGGCACCGACTGCGTCATGCTCTCCGGCGAGACCGCTGCTGGCCGCTATCCGGTCGAGGCTGTCAAGACGATGGCCAAGATCTGCATGGAGACCGAGAAGTACCTCGACACCCGCACGAGCTACCATGAGCGTGGCGGCGTCCGCAATGTGAACAGCTCCATCGGCTTCGCTTCCGTCACGACCGCCGAGCGCGTCGATGCCAAGTGCATCCTCTGCCCGACCCACTCTGGCCGCACTGCACGCCTGATCTCGAACTTCCGTCCGAAGCTTCCTGTCATCGCCATGTCCCCCTCTGAGCACACGATCCGCAAGTGCTGCTTCTACTGGGGCGTCGAGGCCGTGAAGACGGTCGAGCAGGGCACCCTCTCCGCCACCCTCTATGAGTCCCTCAACGTGGCCAAGGAGAATGGCCTCGTCGACGCAGGCGACATCGTCGTCGTCACCGCTGGCGATCCCCAGACCTCTCCGTCCCAGGGCGACTACATCACGTCCACCAACATGCTGATGGTCGCGCAGGTCCAGTAGCCTCAAGGCCCAGACATCCCTTCCGGAAAGCCGGTCCGCATCCAGCGGGCCGGCTTTCTTCTTGTCGAGGGCATATGCACGCCGCCCCTCCCCTCTTGCTGGATGTGTGCCAATATTTCTTGTTCTCGCCTCTTTACGTCAGATATTTCCGTAGTAATATTGGTTTACGTCAGATATATCTGATATTAAGGAGCATCAATGAACAGCGAAGAGAGCATGCAGCATATTGGGGCGAGCCTCAGGACCTGGCGCACCATTGCCGGCCTCACCGCAGACGACCTCTCCGGCGTGCTTGGCGTCTCCCGTGACACGGTCTCGCGCATCGAGCGGGGCGATGGCTCGGTCGCCGTCGGCACCGTCCTCGATATGGCCGCCTCCTTCGGCCTTCTGAGCAAGGTCGAGGCAGCCTTCGATCCTGCCCAGGACGATGTGGGGCGCATCGGCATCTCCCGTGGCGTCCCCAAGAGAGTGCGCAAGCAGAAGGCTCCGGCATCAGATGATTGGAGGACCCCCATGAATTGGTATGATGGCTCGTTTGTCTATCAGATCTATCCTTTAGGCCTCACCGGTGCGCCCTGGGCCAATGATGGAAGCCAAGAAGGGGCGACGAACACCGACGAGCATCGCCTCCTCAAGCTGATCGACGATGGCTGGATCGAGCATATGCAGAAGCTCGGCTGCACCTGCCTGATGCTGAACCCGGTCTTCGAGAGCGATTCTCATGGCTACGACACGCGGGACTATACGAAGGTCGACAGCCGCCTCGGCACGAAGGAGGACCTGAAGAAGGTCGTCGATGCCTGCCACGAGGCACATATCCGCGTCCTCTTCGATGCGGTCCTGAACCATGTCGGACGTGGCTTCTGGGCCTTCCAGGACGTCCTCGAGAAGCGCCAGCAGTCCCCCTACGCTGGCTGGTTCAACATCGACTGGGGCGGCAACACCGCCTTCAATGACGGATTCGGCTACGAGATGTGGGGTGGCGTCCCGACGCTCGTGAAGCTCAACCACCACAACTTCGAGCTCAACGACTATCTCGCCGATGTGATCCGTGGCTGGGAGAACGACTACGGGATCGATGGCCTGAGGCTCGATGTGGCCTACTGCCTCGACGATGGATACCTCTCCTACCTCCGCCAGATCGCAGACGGCCTCACTGCAAAGCGCGGCGAGAAGTTCCTGCTCCTCGGCGAGACGATGTTCGGCGACTACAACCGCTGGATGAACGACCATGCCTGCGATACGGTCTACAACTACGAAGCCTACAAGGGCCTCTGGAGCTCGATGAACTCTGCGAACATGCATGAGATCGCCTATGCCCTGGAGCGCCAGAGCGGCGACAAGCCCTGGGACCTCTATACCGGAAAGCATCTGCTCGACTTTGTCGATAACCACGACGTGCCCCGCATCGCGACGCAGCTCACCGACAAGAAGCAGCTGAAGCCGCTCTATGGCCTCCTTTTCGGCATGCCCGGCGTCCCCTGCGTCTACTACGGCAGCGAATGGGGCATCGAAGGCGTCCAGGACTACGGCGACCACAAGCTCCGCCCTGCTCTCGACGCACCGGAGTGGAACGACCTCACCGACTGGATCCAGGCGCTCTCGCAGGCACGCTTCGAGATGGAAGGCTCCGAGGCGCTCTGCGAAGGCGACTACCATGAGCTCCAGTGCCAGCCCCAGCAGCTCGTCTTCCAGCGTGCCGCAAACGGGAAGCGC
>OMTG01000106.1 GCA_900313905.1 uncultured Actinomycetes bacterium
CCCCGGAAGGGCCTAGCCAGCATGGAGTTCACCCACGGAAACCCGCGAAGCCTCTCATTTCCTGACCACAGGGCAGGGCTCACATAGCTCCCATAGGATGAACCCTGGCTGTCAGCCACCAGCGTCGCTCCGCCTGAAGACTGCTCGGTCTGCATGAGGCCCAGCCTGCCTCCAGCCACAACGCCCACCACAGCGACCACGGCGACGGCCGCCACTGCCAGAAGCGCCTTCTTCCGCCTCTTCTGCGAATGTGCAGCTGCTGCCCCACCAGCAAACGGCGAGCCGCATGTCTCGCAGAACTTGGAACCATCCGGGTTTTCAGCCCCGCATGAGGGACATATCATACAGGCCTCGCTTTCCAGTTCAAGGCTTGGGCATCTCCTGTTCACGAGCCCATGGTACCAGCACCTGAACAGGCGCCTGTTGCGCA
Source organism: uncultured Actinomycetes bacterium (assembly GCA_900313905.1). Classification (GTDB taxonomy): domain Bacteria; phylum Actinomycetota; class Coriobacteriia; order Coriobacteriales; family Atopobiaceae; genus Olsenella_L. The sequence continues at coordinate 431 of OMTG01000106.1, forward strand.
ACAAGACAGTGCAGCGAAGCAGGCGCCCAGGCAAGCCCGTGGACCAAATGTTGCGCAACCAATCACTGCCTCAGTACCGATATGCTCTTTGCATACCTGAAGCCAATCTGAGGAGGACCTGCCATGTATTGTCCAAAATGCGGTGCGGAGAATGCCGATGGGGCGAAGTTCTGCAAGAAATGTGGCGAGCGCTTCGCTGCCAATGCCACGGCTGATGCGCAGCTAGGCCCGACAGACAGCCCGCAGGCAGGTACTCCTGCCCCAGCAATCCCTGCCACCAGCAGTGCCGTGCCGTACCCGCAGCCAGCGCCCGACGTGAGCGCCCCCGGCGCTGCAGCCAAGCCCAAGCGCAAGGTCCCGGTACCTGTCATCATCGCTATCGTCGCCGCTGCCGCAGTCCTTCTGGCCGTCTTCCTTGTCATCCCTAACCTTAAGGGGTCCAATGGGATGCTCGGCAAGGTCACGACAGGAGACACGAGCGCGCTCTCGTCTGCCACCGAGGCAAATGTGTATGACTACCCAATCTATTTCTCGGACCAGGATGCTGCCCAGTTCGCGCAGAACGACCTCCACTCGCTTTCAACAGACTCGAATGGGATGCCTGTCCTGAGCGATGACCAGGTGAGCACGCTGGATGGCCAGTGGGCCATCATGAACCTCGACCCCAAGAACCTCTACAGCTCGGGCCAGTTCACAGAGCAGTCGACAGGGTTCTCCACCTACATCACGGTCACGAAGAAGACCGACCTCACGCCCAAGGATCTTGCCAGCTATATGAAGAGCGCCGGTCTTTCCTGCGACCATGTGGTTGCCGCAAGCACCAACCTGCATAATCTCTTCCCTGCGCAGGCCTCATATGCCAGCATCGACTGGCTGGTGTTCAAGGCCTCGGATATCTGCATCGGCACGAGCGAAGACTACATCGCGATTGCTGGTTCGTACTCCTCCTCGAACTACACAGCAGTCGCGATCATCGCGGCCACCCCTGACGCTATCGCCAACGCAAGCAGCAACAGCGCATTTGCGAGCACCTATCAGGAAATCGCCTCCAGCCTGTACGTGAAATAGGGGCAGCATCAGGGAACCGGAAGCATGATCCAGACTGACGAAATCACCAAGCATTACGGGAGCCAGCTCGTCCTGAGCCGGCTCTCGCTCTCTTTTGGCAGCCGGGGGCTCGTCGCGATTCTCGGGCGCTCGGGCTGCGGCAAGACCACACTGCTCAACATCCTGGGTGGCCTGGAGCACGACTTCGAAGGCTCGCTCCAGATAGACGGCACCTCATCCGCCTCATTCGACGAGAAGGACTGGGATGCCTACCGGAGCGATCGGGTAGGCTTCGTGTTCCAGGATGCACATCTCGTGGACTACCTCGATGTCGCCGACAATGTGGCCCTGGCGCTGGGGCTGGCTCCTGAGGGGAAGGACGAAGCGCAGGGCGATGCCGATGAGCGCGTGCAAAAGGCGCTTTCCCAGGTAGGGCTCACCGGCCTGGAAACCCATATGCCCTCCGAGCTCTCGGGCGGGCAGGCCCAGCGCGTCGCCGTCGCCCGGGCGCTCGTGAAGGATCCCGAGGTCCTGCTCGCCGATGAGCCAACGGGAGCTCTCGATATCCAGAACAGCCGCCAGGTCATGGATCTCCTGGCCGAGGCATCCAGGACCCGCCTCGTGATCGTCGTCACGCACAACCGGGAGCTTGCCCATGAGTACGCCGGCCGCATCATCGAGCTCGGCGAGCATTGCGTGGCAAGCGACAGCGGGATGCATCCCGAAGGGGAGCCCGGGCCAACCGAAGGCCCGGACGTAGCCCCCGCAGCTGCTGCAGGGATGTCGGACTCCAGCACGCCTGCACCCCGCAGGCCACAGCGCCACAGCGGCCTCATCCGCAGGACCGCCCTGAACCACCTGCGCAACAAGAGGCAGCGCGCCATCATCACCACCATCGTCGCCGCCCTCGGCGTCATGGGCATGTGCCTTGCGCTCTCGGTGCAGGATGGGGCCCGTGCCTACACGCGCCAGGTGGCCGCGACCACACTTGCCACAGCCCCTATCGTGATACAGCAGAACGGCATGGCCGCCGCCGTATCCAAGGTGGCGATCGACGATGTGGACAGCGGATCTTCGTCCGACAGCACGCCCGGCGAGGTGACGACCTCCCATATTGCCGAGGATGTCGCTTTCGCTGCGCTCCAGGGGAGCCGCTCGAGCGATCTCGAAGAGTTCCTGCAGTATGTGGATTCCAGCAAGTCAAGCATCTGGGACAATGCCTACGACGTGCAGGTCGGCTACGACGAGCCGCTGGACGTGTATGGCTCCGACGGCACGTGCATCGTGGATGACGGGACCGCAACGCTCCTGGACAACCTGTCGCTGAGCCACGTCTTCGGAAGCGACGGCGAGGATGCGCTCTCATCCGTGCTCCCCGATCCGAAGACGCTCCTGCGCGAGCTGCCCTACAACGAGCGCACGGGCGAGAGCCCCTATGAGCTCCTTGCCGGAAAGATGCCCACCGCCTACGACGAGGCGGTCATCATCACCGACCGCCAGGGGCGCGTGTCGGATTACTTCCTGTATGCCACCGGCATCGCCGACCTCCAGGCCCTGAAGGACGTATCGGCAGACCTGCTCCTGAACAAGGAGAGCGTCCAGATACCAGGCATCAGCGACTCCTATTCGTTCGACGACCTTCTTGGACGCGAGTTCACGATCATGCCCGCAAGCGACTATTACACGAAGAGCGGCGACGGCTGGTCAAAGATGGCAAAGGGGAGCAGCCGGATGGACGAGGCGCTGGCAGCTGCCCCCAAGCTCAGGATCGTGGGGATCGTGCGCGAATCTGCCGAGATCAAGGATGTGGCTGAGACCGGCGCCATCGGCTACAGCTCCGCGCTCATCCCCTGGCTCGTGGAGCACTGCAACGAGAGCGAGATCGCGAGCGCCCAGAAGGCGGCGCCCGATGTGGATGTCTTCACGGGAAAGAAGTTCTCCGAGGAGTCGCGCGGCTCGAAGCAGGCTGCAGAGGCAGCGCAGGCACGCAAGTCATTCCAGGCAGCGGTGGATGAATCGGTGCTCTCCGATGCCAAGCGCAGCTTCATCGACAGCCTGAGCGACGAGCAGGTGGTTGCCCTGCGCGAGCACTTCAAGGACTACTTCGACGCAGACGGCAATCTCACGATAAGCAAGGACGATATCGAAACGGTCGCCGCCCTCTCCGATGAGGACTTCGAGCGCAGCATCGAGTCGATAGCCCCTCCGACGCTCAACAGCGCATACAGCCAGAACATGGAGACCCTCGGCGCAGTCGACGAGAGCAATCCGACCTCGGTGAGCATCTATCCCTCCAGCATCGATGGACGGACCAGGATCGTGCAGGAGATCGACCGCTTCAACCAGGACGTCGTGGGATCTGACTCCGCCCCGCTGAGCTATGAGGACACGAGCCAACGTGGCGTGGAGCAGGTCACCAAAGTGGTCGGGGTGGTGCAGAATGCGCTCGTCGCGCTCATGGTGCTTGCCTTGGGCCTGAGCGTGTTCATGATGTTCTCGGTGACCTCGGTCGCCGCCATCGAACGCAGATCCGAGATCGGCACGCTCCGGGCACTGGGTGCCTCCCGCCGCGATATCGTGAAGCTGTTCAGCTGGGAGAACGCCGTAGTCGGCCTGGTCGCAGGCTGCATGGGCTCGCTCGCCGCCTGCGTGGCAAGCCTGCCGCTGTCGAACGCGATCGCAGGCCTGACCGGCGAGGCGCACCTGGTATCCCCCACCTTGTGGACGGTCATCCCTGCCCTCGCGGTGGGCGTCGCGCTCTCCGTGCTGTCCGGCCTCCTGCCTGCCGTGCGGGCAGCGCGCCAGGACCCGGTCAAGGCCCTCCGATAGGGGCGGAGGCGGAGTTCCCGTCATGCCCGCTCAAGATCGGCCGACCTGCTGCCTGCCCGCTATGCCGCTCCTGCAAGGAGGCCACCGATGCGCTGCATGAGCTCTGCGAGGAAGCGCTTGGTGTCGACCGCGACAGCCACCCTCATCGTCTTGACGGAATCGTTCAGCCTGGTCTCATCGTCGATCGTGCGTCCCCTTGTCGCCCCCTCGGTCTCCACCTTCATGTTGATGGGAAAGCACTCCACCAAGGTCGGATCGATCGCGACGGCAGCGGCGAGCGGATTGTGGAGCCCGCAGCCGCCGAGGTAAGAGGCATTCACCGCATAGGCGCCGATGTAGTAGTCGACGATATCGGCATAGGCTTTGCCTACCTTGGTGCCAAGCGCGCCACACCTTGGTCTCCTTCTTCGTGAGGAGCGTCTGGAGCGTGACATCGAGCCCCACCATCGTGATATCGGTGCCGGAACGGAACACCTCATCCGCCGCCTTCGGATCCTGGCTGATGTTCGCCTCGATCCAGGCATTGATGTTGCCGGGTACCGTGAGCGCGCCGCCCATCATCACCACGTGGAGGCATCCTGCAAGCGAGGGGTCCTTCCGGAGCGCGCAGGCAAGGTTCGTGAGCGCGCCTGTCGGCACATAGACGAGCTCGTCCCCATAGCGGTGGGCGGCATCGATCAGGAAGTCGACGGCCGGCATCTCCTGGGCATCCCGCTCCGCATCAGGCACCACGATGTTGCCTATGCCGTTGGCTCCATGGATGAAGGCCGAGGCCTTCCCCACTGTGAAGCCATCCTCCCCAAGGGCATGGGCCTCCCCGGGATAGACCGGCACCTCGGGATGCCCCAGGAGCTCGGTCAGGGCAAGGCTGTTCCTCACGCCCTGTGCCATCTGCACATTGCCATAGGTGCCCGTGATCGCCAAGAGCTCCGCCTCAGGGCTCCCCAGGACATAGGCGATAGCGAGGGCATCATCGATGCCGGTATCGAGGTCGAGCACAATCTTCTTCATGCAGCGCATCTCCCCACAGATGGATCGAGTCTCCTGCCAGAGCTGATTGCGGTGTCCATCCAGTATAGCCAGCAACCTGCAGAGGCATCCTCCTCATCTGTGGGAGGAACGGTCGCGCTACCATCTGTAGTGAAGAGGAAGGACCTTCCCATGATCTGGCTCACGGCAGACACGCACTTCGGCCATGCCTCCCTCATCGAGACCGGCAAGCGCCCCTTCAGGAGCCTCTCCGCTATGGAGCGCACGATCATCCGGAACATCAATGCAGCCGTCCGCCCGAAGGACGAGCTCTACATCCTGGGAGACTTCTCCTATCGCTGCAGCGCAGAGCATGCACAGGAGCTCCGGGAGAAGATCTTCTGCCAGAAGGTCCATCTCATTCCCGGCAACCACGACAAAGACTGGTCACGGCCAGAGCTTGCCGGCACCTTCATCCTCGAGGACCCCATCACAAGCTTCAAATGCGATGACGGACGGAGAATCGTCCTTTCCCACTACCCGCTCGCTGTCTGGCAGGGCCTGCGCCGTGGCGCCATCCAGCTCCATGGGCATATCCATTCCGGCGTGGGCGAGAAGGCTCCAGGAAGCTACAACTGCCGCCAGCGCGAGCGGGGGCTTCTCCGCTACGATGTCGGCGTCGATGCCAACGGATATGCACCCGTGTCGCTCGATCAGGTGCTGGCATGGTTCTCCGGCATCGAGCCCCGCTATCCAGAGGGCTTGTAAAAGGGAAGGGACCGCCCGATTGAGCGGCCCCTTCCCTCCCCTTGAAGCAGCTATGCAGCGTGCCGGCTAGTGCGCCGGCACGATGGCATCGAGATTGAATCCCATGCCGGTCGTATGGGCCGTCACATCGGATGCAAGGAAGAGGACGGCATTGGCGACCTCCTCAGGCTTCGCGTAGCGCTTGTCGAGCGCCGTCGAGGCGAAAATCTTCTCTGCCTCCTCGTGCGTCTTCGTGTCGCCGAAGGTGTCGAACTCGATGCGGCGCATCATGTCCGTATCGACTGGGCCCGGGCAGACATAGTTCACATGGATGCCCTTCGGCATGAGCTCCTGGGCGACGCACTTCGTGAGGCCCGCCACCGCGTACTTGGAGCTGACGTAGGCCTGCATCGTGGCGGTCGGCGTATAGGAGCCAGCAGAGGCCAGGACGACGATGGAGCCCGCGCCCTTCTCGGTGAGGATCGGTGCCGCGTACTTCATGAGCCACATCGGCGAGTAGACATTCAGGGTGTAGACCTTCTCGAACTCCTCGGTCGACTGCTCGGCGATCGGGCAGACCTTGCCCTCGTAGCCGGCATTGTTCACCACGATATCGATCGTCCCATAGGCGGCGACCGTATCGTCTACGAGCTTCTTGACCTCGTCCTCCTTCATCGCGTTGCAGACGAAGCCCCGGACATGGCCCTCATCGGCGCCAAGCGTCGGGATGAGGCGGTCGAGCTTCTCCTGGCGAGTCGAGGAAAGCGCGAGCTTCGCCCCTTCTGCTGCAAAGGCGCGGGCGATGGCAGAGCCGATGCCGCCCGTCGAGCCAGTGATCAGGACGACCTTGTCCTTCAGGTTGAGATCCATTGCTTCCTCCTGTATTGGCGATGATGCGTGCCCTTACAGAGTAAAGCCATTCCTGACCGAAGTAATGTCCCCATCGGCGAAAGGAACGAGGCATGAGGCCCGCTATCATGGGAGGAGGTCCGAAGGGCAGGAGGCAGGATGAGGAAAGCAATGACAAAGCGCACAGCGCTCATCTCCTCATGCCTCTGCTTCGGCTCTGCCATCGGCCTCATCGTGAACAGCATCTCGATCTTCTTCCCCGCCATCGCCTCCGACCTCGCCCTCTCGACAGCCGAGGCCACCCTCATCTCGACCATCCTCAATGGGGCGACTGCGGTGGGCGCCCCGCTCACAGCGCATCTGATGAAAGGCCGCCAGAGGCTCAGTGCCCTGATGGCAAAAGGCACCATCCTCGCTGCGGCAAGCCTTGCCGCTATCGCCCTCGCCCCCAGCCTCCCTGCGATCTATGGCGCATCCGCTGCAGCTGGCCTCGGCATCGCCCTCTTCTCGACCATCCCCGTCACCTATCTCATACGCTCCTGGTATGGAGGGCAGAGCGGGACTGCCCTGGGCCTTGCCATGTCCTGCTCGGGCCTTCTGGGCGCTCTCGCCAATCCGCTCCTCAGCCTCTTCATAAGCCTCTGGGGCTGGAGGCTGGCGCTCATGCTCGACAGCCTCCTCGTGCTCCTCCTTGCCCTCCCAGCAGCCCTCCTGGCCGAGCCTGGACCCGAGCTTGCAGACACAAAAGCAGCAGCGAGGAAGAGGAGCCATCCCTCCTTCCTGGCCCCAGCATTCTGGCTCCTTGTCCTCTTCATCCTTCTGGCCACCTGGTCAGGGGCGCTGATCGACAACCTCTCGCTCTATGGGACGGACTGCGGCCTCTCCCTTGCTGCCACCTCCGCGATGCTCTCTGCCTCGATGGTGGCAAACATCGTCGCAAAGATCGCGGCAGGGGCCCTGAGCGACCACAAGGGCCCCTTCATCTCGGCAGCGCTCTGCTGCCTTCTCGCTGCAGCTGGCGAGACGCTCCTTCTGGCAGGAACGGAATCTGCACTTCTCCTGGTGGCCGGCTCCTTCCTGCTCGGCTTCTCGATCCCCGCCTATACCGTGCTCGTGGCACTCCTGGTGGACAAGTGCCTCAATCAGGGCCGCACCGAGGCCTATGCCGTCCTCACAGCCCTCCTCGAGGTCGCCTTCGCCCTCTTCATCACCCTGGAGGGCTCTCTGCGCGATGCTGCCGGAAGCTATGTGCCGGTCCTCGCTGCAGGCATCGTGCTCGCCTGTGCTGCAGCTGCTCTCATCCTCGCCTTGGGGAGAGCGAAAGCCTGGCGCTGAGGCTCCCTCATGCTTCAGCGAGCTCCTGATAGAGCTTCGCATAGAGCTCGGGTCTGAAGTCGCTCCTGCCCTCGGCATCCTTCCGGAAGAGCGGGATCTCAGCGAAGCGGTCGCAGAGCGAAAGGTCGATGGTCCCGCACTTCATGCCCGGCACATCGCTTCCCGGCTCACCGAACATCGTGCCGATATAGGTCTCCACGTCGCCGCCCGACGAGGCAGGCCCCACGACCGAGCTGCCACCGATAAAGTTGGAGCGCAGGTCGGGTCCGCAGAGGTTCGCAGAGGCGATGAACATATAGTCGATGAAGGCATAGGCAGGAATCGCCAGACGGGCAGAGCCTGCCGTGCAGGGAGCATCAGGGCAGGCTGTGACATTGAGCACGAGCCGGCAGCCCTTTGCACGGTAGTAGCGGTTGAGCTCCGGGAAGCAGTACGTGTCGTAGCAGATCGTGATGCCGATGGGACCCCACGGGGTCTCGAACATGCAGGGCTCGTCTCCTGTCTCCGCCCACGTCGCCTCGTCAAAGGGAAGATGGAGCTTCCGGCAGGAGGAAGCCTTGCCCTCAGGCGTGACGATGGCAGCTGAGTTGTAGACCGTGCCGTCTGCGAGTTCCGGCATCCCGAAGATGACATGCATCCCATAGCGCTCAGCAAGCTCGGCGACCGCGTCCGTGGCTGGCCCCGGGATCGTCTCGGCGAGCTTCACATGCATCTTCTCTGGCCTGTCGTGGTCGAGGTCGGTGTCATAGCCCGTGAGCGCGCACTCAGGAAGACGACGAGGTCCATGCCGCGCTTGCCGGCCTCTTCGCAGTAGCCCAAGATCCGCTCGAGGTTCTTCTCCTTGTCACCCCAGTCGCAGGTGAAGTTCACGACAGCGAGATTCATAACGTTCTTCATGATCGTCCTTCCTGCAATGCAGGAAGCCGCCTCGGCTGGACGCGCCAAGCTGGCTCCATCATTGCCACGAGGCCCCAGGGCAGAGCCCATAAGGCCGCTATGGAACATATGAGCCAGCTTCTGCCAGCCCATCCCCAGCTTGGTTGTGGGCACAGATCCTTCCGTGCCTGGAAGAAAGCATAGGAGACCTGATTTGGCTGAGCTGCACCCTTTTACGGAGCGGCAAAGAGCTGGCAAGAGGCCCGTAACCGCCCCAGCTGCGCAGGCACTGCTTCACCTGCGCTATGCTGGGTGCAGCAGAGCCAGGGAAGGCGGGATACGCGATGTCGGCCATCATGGACGAGCTCGTGAAGTCGGTCAGGTTGAGCCCCAACGAGGAGGCCATCGCCTCCTATGTGGAGGCCCACAGCGAGGAGATACCTTCCCTCTCGGCGCATGAGCTTGCCCGCAGGACCTATACGAGCACCTCGGCAGTCCTGCGCTTCGTGAAGAAGCTCGGCTTTGCTGGCTACAACGACTTCAGGCTCCATATCGTAACGTCCCTCAAGGATGTGGCCCTGGCCGACCTCGATATCATCGGCGGGGAGGACACGCTGACCATGGTGTCAAAGATGAGCGAGCTCGAGTGCAGGACGATCGAGCGAGCGAAGGATCTCCTCTCCATCGAGGAGCTTGAGCAGGCGTGCAGCGCCCTCCGTGCCGCGCAGCACATCGATTTCATCGCCAATGATGCGAATGCCGCCATCGCCGAGCATGCCACCCACAACTTCTTCCTGCTCGGCAAGATTGCCGCCATCTACCACTCGAACGACTTCCAGCTGCTCACGAGCCTCAGCGCTGACGCGACCCACATCGCGATCGTGATCACGAAATACGGCGAGACCCCGTTCATCAATGACGCGGCAAAGATGTTCAAGGAGCGCGGCATCCCGACCATCGCGATCCTGAGCCCTCTGGACCGCTTCCTCGAAGGCCTCTGCGACTACACCTTCTACGGGATCTCGGATCCCCAGTTCGAGTTCATCGGCGGCATCCAGTTCGACATCTCGGCGAAGTATCTCCTGGACCTCTTCTTCGCTTCGGTCTATGCGCATGACTATGAGAAGCACTCAGAGCTCGTCCATGCCTACCATCAGGCCTACCAGAAGGCCCTCCATCCAGGCCATGACCCGGCACAATGCACCGGTCCAGATGAGGCGCACTGACAGGATCGATGCGACATTGCACCAGATTATCCAGCTCCTCTTGTGCCCTCTGGCACCAGAGCCTACATTTCAGCTCAGCTGGATGAAGTGCTGCCCCCAGCCAGGCTTCATCCAGTGCATCCTGCCAAGGCACGCTGATGGCTTCCCGTATCCTATCCCATCTATCCGCCGCCTTGGCAGGAACCCCCTCTGCGGTGACAGCATCCATCACATGCAGCGCGCTGCCACCGCGCTTGGGCTCTTTTCCCTCATCTCCTGATGGCCAGAGATAGTTCACACCGGAAACCATATCCTCCTGCTCAGTGCCAGATATGGGCACGGAGCCATTCGGTTGCCTGGTCGACGACCTGCCAGTAATAGGGATCGACGAAGCCATGGCCGCCGCCCGGAATCACATGGAGCTCGCAGTGCGGGAAGAGCGCTGCTGCACGCTGGGAATAGGAGAGCGGCACGGCCTGGTCTGCATCCCCGTGGAAGATGATCACATCCTGCGGGAAGGCGGGGATATGCTCGAAGAAGTCATAGTCCCAGCAGGAGCGCAGGAACTCCCCTGAGACATCCATGCTCATGATGTGGAAGCGCTCAGGGAGGTCCTCCCTCCTGGGGCAGGCGGCATGGACTGCATCGTGCAGGTTGAAGGCTGGATAGAGCAGGGCGCATCCCTTCACAAGCGACACATTGGCACGTGCTGCCATGAGGGCTATCGTGGCACCCAGGCTGGCTCCGCACAGAAACAGGTTGTGCTCATCCACGAAGGGCTCGCGCGAGAGCTCCCAGGCGACTGCCTCGAGGTCATGCTGCTCCGTGAAGAGCGACATGTTGTCCTGCCAGTCGCTCCTGCTGTAGCCGCCACCGCCACAGAAGTCGAAGACGTAGGTCACCATGCCGCGGTCGGCAGCGCAGCGGGCATACGGCTCCATATCGCCATGGTTGGTGGAAAGCCCATGGGAGAAGATCGCCGTGGCACGCGGCCGGCCGTCGTCCCACCCTTCCGGCAGGAAGAGCTTCCCGTAGATCTTCTTGTCGTCACGTCTGCACCAATGCTCACGTTCCGTGTAGCCCATCTCGTCCTCCCGGCATCTTGTTCCCTCTCTGCCATTGTGCCTGACCAGACCGGCCGCACCAGGCCTTCTGCATTGATTAGAACGTCTGTCCGGACTCCCCCACCTGTCCGGATGCGGCCACCTGCTCGTTCCCATCTGCGCATGAGGCCAGAGCTTTCGTGGCATCCAGAGGGGAACAGGCAGCCTTGGGACAGGGAGCGGGACTCAGGGCCAGCAGGCCTGATGAGAAAAGAGGCCAGCTCCTTGCCGGAGCCAGCCTCCCAGAGCAGCGCTTCGCACGCTCTCAGTGCGTGGAGCCTGTCGCGATTGCCAGATCCTCGTCGTGGGCAAGCGCCGCCTCGAGCGCGACCGTGATCCCTTTCACCATGGTCTCGATCTCCATCGACGGCGTGCCTGAAGGCAGATGGGCTGCCTGCTCGGTCGCATAGGGCACATGGAGGAAATCGCCCCTCACGCCCGGGTAGCGGCAGGCCAGCATATGGAGCAGCTCGTACATAACGTCGTTGCAGACGTAGGTGCCGGCGGTATAGGAGACTTCTGCCGGGATGCCAGCCTCATTCATCGCCTGGACCATGGCCTTGACGGGAAGGGTCGCGAAGTAGGCGGCAGGCCCTTCTGGCTCGATCCTCTCCGCGATGGGCTGGTTGCCATCATTGTCCGGAATGCGGGCATCGGCGTAATTGATTGCGACAAATTCCGGCGTGATCTTGGCACGCCCTCCCGCCTGGCCGATGCAGAGCACGATGTCGGGCTGGGCCTCTTTGATGGCAGCTTCAACTGCCTCGGGAGCCTTGCCAAAGACGACCGGGATCTCGGCCTTCACAACCGTGGCATCTGCAATCGCATCAGGAAGCCTCTTCACCGCCTCCCAGGCAGGATTCATGCGCTCCCCGCCGAAGGGCTGGAAGCCCGTGACCAAAATCGTTCTCCCCATCGATCCGTCCTTTCCCGGCACAAAGGCCAAAAGAAGGAAGTGGATGACCACTCCCCTCCCGATGATGGTAATGCACCTGCACTGAGATTGCTGTGGGGCAACGAGGCAGAGGGCGGGACGCACTGGAAAATCCTCAAGCATGCATTTGGGGGAAGCGGCACTGCTTCAGCGACAATCCGTTGTCGCATATGCGTTGAATGTTTTGTCGCATATGCGACGGAATTTCTTGTCGAATATGCGACAAATACGATGTCGAATTTATCGTATATGCGTCAGATATTTTCATCGCATATGCGTCAATGCTATTATGGTCTTAAAGCATTTGTCGACCCGATGAGAGGCTGGCATGGCAATACCACTTGATATCACAGAGCTCGTCAATGGCACTTCCGTAGAATCCGTTCGTATCGAATTCAAGTCTGATTTCAATCCGGAGCCCATTGTCCATACCATCTGCGCCTTTGCCAATGATATCGACAATATCGGAGGCGGCTATATCATCATCGGCATCGAGGAGAAGGACTCTGTTCCCCAGCTTCCGCCAAAAGGCATAGACCGCAGCCGCATCGATTCCATCCTCAAGAAGCTCGAAGGGTTCTGCCACTGCATCGAGCCTCTCTATGAACCGGTTGTCGAGCCGAAGATGCTCGATGGCAAGATGGTGATCGTCATCTGGTGTCCGGGCGGTTTCGGACGTCCCTATAAGGCTGCCAAGAATGTCTACAAGAACACTGCTGACAAGCGCTACTACATCAGAAAGATGGCGAGCACGGTGGTTGCTTCACCACAGGAAGAGCGGGAGCTCTTCTATGTCTCTTCCGATATCCCCTTTGATGATCGCCCCAATCTCACGGCCTCTGTCGACGACCTCAGTCCCGTCTTGATACGCGAGCATCTCAAGGAGATTGGAAGCGCGCTCTATGGGCAAGCGAACGATCTGTCATGCCAGGAGCTAGCCCAAGATCTGCAGCTCCTGGCAGGGCCTCCCGAAGATCAGCATCCAAGAAATGTCGGCATCCTCATGTTCTCCGACAAGATTGCCACCTATTTCCGCTATGCCCGCATCGAGGTGGTCGACCTTCCCGATCCCACCGGAGAAGGCATGACCGAGCAGGTCTTCGAGGGGCCCATCCAATACCAGCTGAGAGAAGCGCTCCGCTATCTGAAAAGCTATGCACTCCGCAGCAAGACCTTCAAGAGACCCGATGAGGCGGAAGCCAAGACGGTCTTCAACTACCCCTATGCTGCAGTCGAGGAGCTTCTGTCGAATGCGGTCTATCACCGTTCCTACCAGATTCCTGAACCCATCGTCGTACGTCTGACACCGGAATCCATGGAGATAACCAGCTATCCTGGTTTTGACAGAAGCATTTCCGACAAAGACATTGCCCGATACCACATCCAATCTCGTATATATCGCAATCGGCGCATCGGAGACTTCCTGAAGGAGCTTCATCTGATCGAAGGACGGAATACTGGTTTTCCGACAGCTTTCCGAGCGCTTGAACGCAACGGCTCTCCACTGCCGCTGTTCCATATGGATGAGGACCGCAGCTATCTCAGCGTCGAGCTCCCCGTGCATCCAGCCTTCGCGCCTCGTACCAAGCGGGACAAGAGGACAGGCACAGAAGAGCTCGCAGAACGGATAATCGACGTGCTCCCAGCCGAGCCTGTGCTTATATCCGAGCTTGCCCGGCTTCTGGGATACAAGAGCGTGTCCAAGAAGCTCAGAGCTGCCGTAGATTTCCTTGTTGAGACAGGGAGGCTCATAGCCGTCCCCTCAGGAGGCAGAATCCGCTACACCCTGCCGAATGCGACACAAAGCAAGACTGCTGCAGCCTCCACTCCCAACAGGTGACATCCTTCGTTATACTGTCGCATATGCGTTGAATGCTTTGTCGCATATGCGACAAAATTTCTTGTCGAATATGCGACGGACACGACAGATGCGATATCAGATTCATCGCATATCATGCAGGGAAGCGCCTGCTACTCCCGGTGGCTCTTGCGCCATTCGCTCGGGCTCTCTCCGCACCAGGAGCTGAAGGCACGCAGGAAGCTGTTGAGCTCGAGATAGCCAAGAAGATAGGCAATCTCGTCTGTGCCCATGACGGTCGTGGAGAGGTAGTGCTTGGCCAGGAGCTCGCGGGTATGGTTCAGCTGCTTCTGGAAGGTCGTCCCCTCTTCTGAGAGCCTCCTCTGGAGCGTGCGGCGGCTCACACCGAGCCTACGGGCGATATCATCTGCCGAGCACTCCCCTGCCGGCAGCGCCTCCACAAGGGCGCTCCTGACCCGTGCTGAGAAGGATTCATCCGCCTCGAGCTCCGCCAGGCGGCGGCCAAGCTCAGGCTCGAAGTAGCTCCACATCGCATCGTTGTGGCTGACGAAAGGCACCTCCATATCCTCCGAGGAGAAGCCCAAGATGTTTCTCGGCGCGGCAGCGATGACACATCCCAGATACTCTGCGAACGCTTCGTCCGCCGGCACCTCCTGCATGGAGGCAAAGACCGGCACGATATGCTTCTTGGTGGCGGTGCGCAGCAGGTTCACAAGGAAGGCGAACTCGACCTCCACAAGGAAGGCAGGCATCGTGAGCTCGGCATCTCCGCAGGTCATCTCGACGGAAAGCGCGCCACCATCCTCCTGGACGATGAACTCCATGGGACCGATCAGGCGCTTGTAGCGGCCAAGGCGCTCGATGCAGTGCCTGCCATCCGCTGCGCAGTAGGAGGCGAAGATCGGAGGACTGAACTGCTCGATGCCCTCAGCGCTTGCCATCTTCACGGCAGCATTCCGATCGGGCGCGAGCTCTCCCACCGCCTCCATGAAGGAGAAGTATCCCTCTCCTGTCATGGTCGGCGTCTCATGCGCGAAGGTATCTTCCGGCACCCCTGCCCGTCTCAGTGCCTCTTCGGCGCTGATGCCGAAGGCGGCGAGCATCCGGGGATAGTCCCGGTCCAGGATATAGCGCTTCATCGGCCCCTCCTCCTTCTCCCTGCCATCCTACTATTCCCAGCCAGGCCATGGCTACTTGTTCGCGCTGCCAGCAATCTGCTGGTCGTACACGAAATCGAGCATGGCCTTCTTCGGGAAGAGCGGCGCCATCTTCATCATCGGCCCCTGCATGCCCGGAAGTCCCGACACGACGTTGAGCTCGCCCTTGAGCATCCCCTCATAGCCATCCTCAGCGACCTGGCGAGGCTCCACAGCGTGGGAGAAGAGCTTCGTATCCGAGAGGCCACCGGCATTCGCAAAGCCCGTCTGCATGGCACCCGGCATGAGGCAGGTGAGCGTGACGCCCGTATCCTTGAGCTCGCGCCAGAGGGCATTGCTCATGCTCGTCATGTACGCCTTCGTGGCGTAATAGACCGCCTGGAGGGGCCCCGGCATCGTGGCAGCCGTGGAGCTGACATTCAGGACCTTGCCGCTCCCGCGGTGAATCATATCCGGCAGGAAGAGCTTCAGGATGCGGGTCGGCGTCTCGACATTCACGGCGATCATCTTGAGATCCTGCTCCATGGTGCGCTCGCGGGCAAAGTCTCCCTGGCCACCGAAGCCGGCGTTGTTGATCAGCACATCCGGGAGCCAGCCCTCCTGCCTGCAGGTGTCGTAGATGATCTGGGCAGCCTCAGGACGGGAGAGGTCGACGGCAATCGTGTGGGCCTCGACGCCGTGCTTCGCATGCATCTCGTCTGCCTGTGCATCGAGCTTCTTCTGGCTCCTGCCAACCAGGATGAGGTCTCCGCCCTTCGATGCGTGGATATCAGCAAAGCAGGTCCCCAGTCCGCCGTAGGACCCCGTGATCAGCGCTGCGTTCTTCATGTCTTCGCTCCTTCGCTTGGCCCCTGTGCGGGGTCTGGACTCTTGACAGTGAAAAGAATACAGGGAGAGAGCTCTTCGAAGAACATCGCAACGCGCCATCCTGCTATCAGATCGTGCCACCTGTCCATGGCACGGCGGGGAGGATCATAACGTGCACGATAATCGAGTAGGAGGCGCGTCGGGTGTTGACGCGCCGTCCTCTCACACCACCGTAC
>OMTG01000021.1 GCA_900313905.1 uncultured Actinomycetes bacterium
TCGGTCACTGCATGCCTTCCAGGGATCTGGAGCTTCACGTCGTGCGTGTAGCCATCGCCCATATGCAGCGTGAAGGAGGGACGCCCCTCCTCGTCGAGCTTCACATCCGAGGCGCTGATGGCGCCACCGGTGCCTCCTGCCTTCACCACTTCGAGGCCAGCAGGACGGGCGAAGCCCTTCTCGATGAAGGGCGTGAAGTCGTCGCCTGGGTTGAGCACCAGGCAGGGCGCGATCCCGTGGAACGACTCGGCAGTCGGACGCATGCCGGAGACGATCTCGGCCTTCGCGCGTGCGATGTTCTCGCGCGAGCCGAGGTTGCCGATATGGCTCGTGCCGACATTCGTGATCACGGCCACGGTCGGCCGCACGCAGGCAGCCAGGCGGCGGAGCTCGCCCGCATGGTTCATGCCCATCTCGACGACGAGCGCCTCTGCATCATCAGGGGTGGCGAAGAGCGTGAGCGGCACGCCGATCAAGTTGTTGAAGTTGCCCTGGGTCTTGTGCACCCGGTAACGGGCAGAGAGCACCGCTGCGCACATGTCCTTCGTCGTGGTCTTGCCCACCGATCCCGTGACACCGCAGACGATCCACTCGGGATGCCGCTCGCGCCAGGCGCCAGCAAGCCGGAGCATGAACTCCTCCGGATCGTCGTGCTCGGCGCGCAAGATGGCGCACCTGCCGGTGCGGGCAAGTTTCAGGGCCTCGGGCGTCGGGTCCTTCGTCACGACCGCGCAGGCAGCGCCTGCCTCGAGCGCCTTCGCGACGTAGGCATTGCCGTCCACCCGCTCGCCTTCGAAGGCGACGAAGAGCGACCCTGCCGCAGCCTTGCGCGAATCTATGACGCAGCCCTCGACCGTGTGGTCAGGGCTTCCCGCGACGAGGTCAGCCCCCGTGGCGCGGATCAGCTCATCAATCTTCATCCGTAGCATATTCCAGCCTCTCCCCTATGATGCAGGCTTGATCCCCATATCCTTGAGTGCCTCACTCATGATACTCGAGAACATGTACGCTGATGAGCTCTCTGCGAGATGTGGCGTTCCGTTGAGGCCGACATAGACCAGCACATCCGGATCGTCGGCATTCGCATAGCCGATGAGCGAGCTGATGTACATGCCCTCCACATAGCCGGTGTCGTCTGTTGTCATCTGCGCCGTGCCGGTCTTGGCAGCAACCTGGTATCCATCGACGGCCGCGTGGGTGGCTGTGCCGTTCTCGATGACGGACTGGAGGACCTTGGAGACCTTCGAGGTGACCTCTGCCGAGCAGACCGACCCCTTCGCATCCCACTTCATGGTCTCGCCCGCCTTCTCGATCAGGAAGTGGGGCGTGAGCAGCGTGCCGCCATTCGCGATGGCGCCAACCGCCTGCACCATCTGCACCTGCGGGATGGCAAGGCCCTGGCCGAATGCCATGACCGAAAGCGTCGTCGAGCCATAGTTGTCGTAGCCTGTCACCATGCCCGATATCTCGCCCGGATAGTCGATGCCGGTCTTCGATCCGATGCCGAGGCTCGCGACCATCTTCGCGAAGTTCTCCGCCCCGACCTCGCGGGCCATGAGGATGGCGCCGACATTGGAGGATTCCTCGAGGATGTTCGATACCGTCATGTCCTGGGCGCTGTAGCGCGTGACCGCATCGGTGACATAGTCGTCGCCGACCTTGATCTGGACAGGCACATTGAACACATCGTCGGTATCGAAAGTGCCGTTCACGAGCCCTGATGCCATCGTCACGATCTTGAAGATGGAGCCCGGCTCATAGGCGTCCGACACCATGCGCAGGTTCAGCGCCTCGTTCGTGAGCTCAGAGGTGTCGGAGAGGTTGGCCAAGGGGGTCGATGCCGCAGCGAGGATCTCGCCCGTCTTCGGGTCCGTCACCATCGCGCTCGAGCTCTGGGCGTCGTATTTCTCGACTCCCTCGGAGATGACCTGCTCGAGCTTCGTCTGGATGTTCACATCGATCGAGATCACGATATCGGATCCCTGGGTCGGCTTCGTCTCCTGGGACACGCCGCCTGCAATCGGGGTCCCCTTGCGGCTCGTCTCCATGACAAGGGAGCCATCCTGGCCCGACAGCGCATCGTCGTAGTAGAGCTCGAGACCGGTGAGGCCATGCCCATTGGTGCCCACCATCCCGAGGATCTGGCCGGCAAGGGCACCATAAGGGTAGATGCGCTCCGAATCATCGAGATAGTACACGCCCTTCGTGATCTTGGCATCGGAGAGCTTGCTCTTCACGGAATTGGCGGTCGTGAGGTCCACTTTCTTCTTGATATAGGCGAAGGTCGTATCCTGATCGAGAATCTCGAGATAGTCGTCCTTCGTGCCGCCGAGCACATCGGCGAAGATCTGGGCGCAGGTATCCTTGTCCGAGATGTCCTGGGGATTGACGTAGATGGTCTCCACATCCACGCTCATCGCGAGGACATTGCCGTTCCTGTCATAGATGGTGCCCCGCTTGGCGGTCAGCGTGATCTCGTTTGTGCGGGTGTTCGCCGCCCTTGCGGAGAGGTTCGGCCCATCGATCAGCTGGAGATAGGCAAGGCGGCCTATGACCACGATCGCAATCAGGCAGATGATCGCGAAGAAGAGGCCCATGCGCCGGCCGAAGCCGAAGCGCTCGATCGCATCCCAGAAGCCGGAAGGCCCCTGGAACCTGCCCGAATGCTGCTGCTCCTGCCGGGCACGGCGACGCTCGGCGCGGGCCTCGTAGTTGGCCTGTGCCTCATCATAGCTGGAGCGGCGGTCACGCGACCGTCCGCCCCCGTTGCCGTTCAGATTGTCTCTGTCTCTTCTAGCCATAGGAAGAAGCTTACGCCACTAGCGGCGTGCCCTCAGTCGGCATTCGAAGAATCCGCAACCTCTGCGTCTGCCTGCGTGCTGGACGCATCATTGGCTGCGCTGGTCCCATCTGCATCCGTGCTGTCCGTGCCCGATGCATCGAGGACCTCCGGGTCGGCAGCCACCATCCCATAGTTCTGGGTGGCGATGCGCTCGACGCGGGTCGGGTTCGAGAGCGTCGCCTTGGATGCCTTGAGGTCGTTGTAGAGGTTCGTGGCATCCTCGATCTGGGTCTCGAGGTCGGCATTGGCCTGGAGCGTCGATATGGTCGCAGCGGAGATCGCGACACGGGCGAATCCGAGCGCGACGATCATGATGCCGAGAAGCACGGCACGCTTCGCCCATACGAGGAAGCCTGGCGTCACGCCCTCGCGTACGTGGGCATCGAGGCCCGCACCCTCATATACATCGAATGAAGGCCTGGCCGAGGCCTGGCGCTCTTCATAGCGCTGATCATATCCGTCGAGGCTGCGCGCCTCAGAGGATCCATACCTCATGCCAGTTACCCCTCATCGTCTCGTCTGCATTGGTGGTGCATGGTAGTCCATATGAACTACGGTGGTGGTTCGTTTCTGCTGCGTTTGGAGCTATGCAAACGGTCCTTGAAGGACCGAGAGCATCAGGTCTGGTCCCCGGCAGACGTGACATCGAGCTTGACTGCCACGCGCATCAGGGCGCTGCGCGCCCGTGGGTTCGAGCGCACCTCTTCCTCGGTCGCGGCAAGGGGCTTCCTTGTCCTGACCTCGATTATCGGCACATGCCCGCACACGCAGACCGGCAGGTCTGGTGGGCAGATGCATCCCTGGGAGAGCTCTGAGAAGACATGCTTGGTGAGCCGGTCCTCGAGCGAGTGATAGGAGATCACGCAGATCCTGCCGCCCGTATTGGCCCAGCGGATGGCAGCACGCAATCCCCTCTCCAGGACGTCGAGCTCGTGGTTCACCTCGATACGCAGGGCTTGGAAGGTCTTGCGCGCCGGGTGTCCCCCATGCCGGCGGTCCTTGGCAGGTATTCCCGCCTTCACGACGTCCACGAGCTCCAAGGTGGTGCGGATGGGCGCCTTCTCTCTCGCCCGCACGATGTGGCGGGCAATCGATGCTGCATGCTTCTCGTCTCCATAGGTGCGGAGGATCCGGGTGAGGTCAGCTTCGTTGTAGGTATTCACGACCTCTGCTGCGGTCAAGGTGTTGTTCCTCGGATCCATCCGCATATCCAACGGAGCGTCCTCGTGGTACGAGAAGCCCCGCTCGGGTATGTCGAGCTGTGGCGACGAGACCCCGAGATCGAAGAGGAAGCAGTCCACGCCGGGGACCTCGGCTTCGACCAGGAGCTGGTCGAGATCGCCGAAATTCCCTTTGAGGAACTGGTGGCGGGCCTCGGGCACTTCCTTGGCGAAGCGCTCAGCTGCCGCCTCGAGGGCCATATCGTCCTGGTCGATCCCCAGAGACAGCCCTTCTGGCGCCACGCGCTTTGCCAAAGCCACCGAGTGGCCCGCTCCCCCGAGCGTGCAGTCGCAGACAACCTCTCCGGGCTGCGGATCGAGGGCCTCCAGGACCTCCTGGAGCATGACGGGATTATGCCGATATTCGGATTTCAAGCGGCTCCGCTCCTTCCGGCTAATCGAACATGAGGTCGTCGAGGTCCTCATCGTCGTCTGCATTGAGCTCAGCAAAGTGCGCTGCGTCCCAGACTTCGATGTGGTCGCGGTTGCCGATGACCATCACATCGCGGGAGATGCCGAGCTTCGCAAGCTTCTCTTGGGGAAGCTTGCTGAGCGCGATACGCCCTGCGCTGTCGATTTCGACGGTCACGGTCCTCCTCATGAGCGTCCGCTGAAGCTTGTCCTGCTCCCTGTCCCGCGGATTGAATCCGTTGGGGAAATAGGAGGCGGTCCATGCCTCATGGCCTTCTGGCGTGAAGCCCCAGATCGCGTCCTTGAGCGGAACCAGGCAGATCCGGTCGTCGAACTGGCGGCGGAAATCGGCGGGCAGCGTGAGACGCAGCTTCGCGTCGAGCTTCAGTTGCCTCTCGCCCGTCAGGTACATCTGCCACCTCCCGACGCCTTCTGTTGTCAGTCCCCCTCAAAGCGTGAACTTTACTATACCGTCTGAGGCCGCAATTTTCCAACCCTTTCCCACACTTTCCCACCCTTTCACCCCCGAATTTTTATTTGCGCAGGTAAAAAGGGGTGCAAGTCCGAAGGCTTGCACCCCACTACATCTAGCGTCCCCGAGCGGTCCGGACCCACAAACCCAAAGCTTGCGGCCCTGCCCCGCCCGATTTCCGCTTCCGGATTATTTGTCGGAATTGTGTGGATGGCCCCGTCCGCGCCGAGCCCTGGGGTGGGCTGCCAGATAGGTCATGCGCAGATGGCTCCGGTCCACATGGGTATAGATCTGCGTCGTCGTGATCGAGGCATGCCCCAAGATCTCCTGGACGGTCCGGATATCCGCACCGCCCTGGAGCATGTGGGTCGCAAAGCTATGGCGCAGCACATGGGGATGGAGCCCCTCCACGCCGACGGTGCGCCCTGCCCACTCGACGATCGAGAAGACCGACTGCCTCGTGAGCCGCCCTCCCCGCTGGTTCAGGAAGACCGCAGATCCGCTGCGGGCGGAGACCAGCTCGGGCCGCCAGACGGAGAGATAGGAGAAGAGCGCCTCCTTGGCCGTCCCCATGATCGGCACGACCCGCTCCTTCGCGCCCTTGCCGAAGACCCGGATGAGCTCCTCGTCGAGCATCACGCAGGAGGTGTCGAGCCCGCAGAGCTCGGAGACCCGAAGGCCGCATCCATAGAGCACCTCGAGGATCGCCCGGTCGCGCTGCCCTGCGGCCGTCTCGGGGAACGGCTGGTCGAGAAGGGCGAGCGCTTGCTGGACGCTCAGCACCTCGGGAAGGCGCTCTGCCTTCTTGGGCAGCGGAAGCGATGCTGCCGGATGCTTTGTGGCTATCTGGTCCCTGAGCATGAAGCGATGGAAGCCCTTGATGGCGGAAAGCGCCCGCTCGACCGACGTTGCTGCAAGGCCTGCATCCTCGAGGCTCCTGAGATAGCAGACGATGAGGTCAGATGTCACCGCATCAGGGTCTTCCACCCCCTGCTCCTCGAGCCATGCCACATAGCGCCTGAGGTCGCGCCCGTAGGCTTCCACCGTATGAGAAGAGCTACCCCGCTCGATTGCGAGGTAGCCCAGATAGTCTTCACGTGCCTGTGCGAGATCCAAGGGAGATGGTTCCTACTCCGGCTCGACCTCGTGGCGATCCACGCCCTCATGATGGGCGATGGACGCACGGACGAACTCGCGGAAGAGCGGCGCCGGCTTCGTCGGGCGGCTCTTGAACTCGGGATGTGCCTGGGAGGCCACGAACCAAGGATGGACATCCTCAGGAAGCTCGACCATCTCGACGAGGCGCTCGTCCGGGGAGAGGCCGCAGATGCGCAGGCCTGCTGCCTGGAGCTTGTCGCGGTAGGCGTTGTTCACCTCGTAGCGATGGCGATGGCGCTCGTAGACGAGGGGCTCGCCGTAGGCCTCCATCGCGAGCGTGTCCGGCATGACCTTGCAGGGATAGGCGCCCAGGCGCATGGTGCCGCCCTTCTCGGTGACATCCTCCTGGTCGGGCATGATATCGATGACAGGATACTCGCAGTCCGGGGAGAACTCGGTGGAGTTGGCGTCCGGCATGCCAGCGACATTGCGGGCGAACTCGGAGACTGCGACCTGGAGTCCCAGGCAGATGCCGAGATAGGGCTTCTTCTCGGTGCGGGCAAGGTGGGCAGAGAGAATCTTGCCCTCGACGCCACGCTGGCCGAAGCCGCCCGGCACGAGGATGCCGTCAGCATCGCCCAGGATCTCCTCGACGTTCTCCTCGTTCAGCTCCTCGCCGTCGACGAGCTCGACATCCAGGTTGCGCCCGAAGTAGACGCCGGCGTGCCCGCATGCTTCGATCACGGAGAGGTAGGCATCCGGGAGCTGGGTGTACTTGCCGACGATGCGGATCTTCGTCTTGTCCGGCTTCGCGTTGGCGCGATGCATGGCGGACGTGAAATCGTTCCAGGCGCTCATGTCGCTCGTGCGCGGATCGAGGCCGAGCTTCTCGCAGACCTTGAGGTCGAAGCCCTGCGCTGCGAGGTGTGCCGGCACATCGTAGATCGACGGGCAGTCGGAGTTCTCGAAGACGCAATCCTCATCGACGTCGCAGAAGTGGGCGATCTTGGCGCGGATCGGCGCCTCCACCTCGTGGTCGGAGCGGCAGACGATGAAGTCCGGCTGGATACCCATGGAGCGCAGCTCCTTCACGGAGTGCTGCGTCGGCTTCGTCTTGACCTCGTGGGCAGCTGCGATATAGGGGACGAGGCTCACATGGATCACGAGCGTGTTGCCTGCGCCGTCCTCCTTGCGGAACTGGCGGATGGCCTCCACGAACGAAGAGCTCTCGATGTCGCCGATGGTGCCACCGAGCTCGGTGATCACGACGTCGGCGCCAGACTGCTCCTCGATGCGGCGGAAGCGGTCCTTGATCGCATTGGTGACGTGCGGGATGACCTGGACCGTGCCGCCCAGGAAGTCTCCCCTGCGCTCGCGCTTGATGAGGGAGGAATAGATGGCGCCGGTCGTGAAGTTCGAATTGCGCGTGAGGTTCTCGTCGATGAAGCGCTCGTAATGGCCGAGGTCGAGGTCCGACTCATAGCCGTCCTCCGTCACGAACACCTCGCCGTGCTGGAACGGCGACATCGTGCCCGGATCGACGTTGAGGTAGGGGTCGGCCTTCTGCATCATCACCTTGTATCCACGTGATTTGAGAAGACGTCCAAGGGATGCAGCGGTGATGCCCTTGCCGAGGGAAGAAACGACGCCGCCCGTTACAAAGATGTGCTTGGTCATAAGGACCCTTCCATACGCGTTGCTCTGCTCTTCGTACGGACCTACATCATACCGCTTGAGAGCCCTTCTGCTGGCCCAAACAGTCGGGCCATCTCCAACTCTTTATCAAATCCATCAGGAAGGCACGTCTTCGCCCAGAAGTGCACGCGCATGCTCAAGGGATGCTGCGGACTGGTCGCCCGAAAGCATGCGGGCGATCTCATGCACCCGCTCCTCCCCGCTCACGCGCCGAAGCGTCGTCTCCGGCACCTCCGAGGCGGTCTTGGTCACCACATAATGCGTATCCGCCACCACGGCGACCTGCGCGAGATGCGTGACGACGATCACCTGGTGCGTATGGGAGAGCTTCTTCAGGACCTCGGCCAGGGCGCGCGCCGTGGCGCCACCGACGCCGGCATCGACCTCGTCGAAGACAAGGCTGTCCGTCGCGTCGGCATCGCCCAGGACGACCTTCACGGCCAGCATGACGCGGCTGACCTCGCCGCCCGAGGCAATCTTGCGCAGCGGCCGCAGCGAGAGCCCTGATCCGGGGCGATACATGAGCTCGATATGGTCCGGCCCGTCTGGGCCCCATTGGCTCCGCGGCAGCGTCTCGATAGAGATCTCGAGCTGGGCTGTCCCCATCTCGAGCTCCGCCATCTCGGCCGTGACGGCACGGGCAAGCTCAGGCGCAGCCGCACGGCGCCTCTCCTCCAGCGCCTTGGCGGCATCGGCGAGGCGCGCCTCCGCGGCCTCGAGCGCCTTTTTCGCCGCACGCTCCCGCTTGCCGCCGTCACGGGCGGCATCGACGACTTCCCGTGCCTCGTCGCGGCGCCTGAGCACATGTGCAAGATCCGGCCCATAGGAGCGCAGCAGATGCTGGTAGGACGCTTCGCGCTCCTGCAGGCGCTCGAGCTCCTCAGGATCGAGGTCGACCGAATCGCGGTAGTCGCGGAGCTCGCCTGCGGCATCCTCGGCCTCGATGAGGGCGCTCTCGAGCGCATCGGCGAGCTTGCCGAGCTTCGCGTCGTAGGCCGCAGCATCGCGCAGGCCCTGTATGGCCGAGCTCAGGACATCCGAGACCCCGTTGTCCCCTGCCACCGCCTCGTGGGCCGCCCCTGCCGCCTGCACGAGCGCCTCAGCATGCTCGGCCTTCGGCAGGAGCTCCTCGAGCTGGGCATAGTCCTCTTCGGAGGGATTCACCTCATTGATGCGGTCCAGGACGAAGGTCGCCTCATCGAGCTTCTCCTGGGATGCGCGCCCTGCCTCCTGCACGCGTGCAAGCTCTGATGCCGCCGCACGTGCCTCCTTGAGGGCGGCCCGATAGGCGCCGAGCGCCTCTGCTGCCGCTTCCCCTGCAAAGGCATCGACAAGCCCCACATGGGTCGTGACATCGAGGAGCTTCTGATGCTCGTGCTGGCCGCAGAGGTCGACCGTCGCCCCATAGGTGCGGGCGAGCTCCTTGACCGATGCCATGTGCCCATCGATATCGACCCGTCCCCGCCCGTCGGCAGAGACCCGGCGCCGCACGATGTGGCCTTCTTCGTCGCCATCGTCGGTGAAGAAGCGGCCGACGACCTCGAGCCCGTCGGTCCCTTCGCGCACCGAGGAGGCATCGGCGCGGTCGCCCACCAGGAGCTTCAGCGATGACAGCAGGGCGGACTTGCCTGTGCCGGTCTCGCCCGTCAGCACCGTGAGCTTCGGCGAAGGCTCGATCTCGGCCTCCTTGATGAGGGCGACATTCCTGACCTGGATCTCATCAATCATCTACTTGGCCACTTTCCCGTAGAAGACGCGTGACACGGACGAATAGAAGCTCTGCGCATTGTAGTCGAGCAGGATGATGTCGCCTTTGCCGCGCCTGACCCGCATATGCATGGCAAGCCCGCCATGGCCCATGAGGCGTCCATCGGCCAGGACCGAACGCTCGGCTGGACGCTCCTCGGACATGTCGATCTCGACCACATCCGAAGGCGAGGTCAGAAATGCCCGGGCGAGGATCGTATGGGGCGCAATCGGCACGCACACCATGCCCGTGAACTCGGGCGTCACGATCGGCCCGCCTGCCGCGAGCGCATAGCCGGTGGATCCTGTCGCAGTCGAGACCACGAAGCCATCGCCACGGATGCGGTCGATATGGTTGCCCGAGACTCCGACATCGAAGGAGATCACGTCACCGAGGCCGCCACGGGTCACGGCCATGTCATTCAGGGCGAAGCTCGTGTCGGTATAGGTCTCCCCATCAGGCAGCACATACTCTGCCTCGATCGAGAGCGTGGCCCGGTGGGACGAGTGCATCTTGTTGTTGAGCGCAGCCTCGACGGTTGCGCACATGTTGTCTGGATTGCCACAGGTGAGAAACCCGAGGTGCCCATAGGAGAATCCGAGGAGCGGAATCTCGCGGTACCCGACGATGCGGGCGGCCCTCAGAAGCGTGCCATCTCCTCCCAGGGAGACGACGAGGTCTGCGCCCTCCGCCAGGCAGGGACGCTCTGCATCATGGCGTCTCTTGTCAGGAGCCCATCTGACCTCGACGCCCTCATGCTCAAGCCAGGATGCGAGGCCCTTGCCGCCCTCGACGGCGTCAGTCCTTGCGTAATTTGGGACCAGAAGCACCTTCACGCATCTCACCTCACCTGTCGCTGCTGGGTAAGGTGTAGTGTAGCACCCTCGACAGGGCAAGACTAGTACATATGTTCTGATTCTCTGCGCACGACGGCACCTGACTCGACGACAGGCGCAAGGTCGAGAGCGCAGGGCGCGGCACAGCCCCGCTGCCCCAGCAGCAGATATTCGTGGTTTCCCTTGGCACCCGTGATGGGGCTCGGGCAGGCCCCCAGAGGGGCGAGGCCTGCTTCGAGGAAGGCCTCCTGCACCTTCTCAAGCGTCTCGAGGCGTACGCGCGGATCGTGCACGATGCCTCCCTCGTCGACCTCATCACGCTCCGCCTCGAACTGCGGCTTCACGAGCGTGAGGAAGGAGCCCTCCTCCTTGAGGAGGGCGCAGACGGCGGGAAGCACCGCTACGACCGATGTGAAGGAGACATCGCAGACCGCAAGATCGATCGTGCCCGCACGCTCTGGCGTCGGCACATCGACGATATTGGTCCGCTCAAGAAGCTCGACTTTGGGGTCGTTTCGAAGCGACCAGTCGAACTGCGCATAGCCGACATCCACAGAAAGGACGCTTTTCGCCCCATGGGAGAGGAGGCAGTCCGTGAAGCCGCCTGTGGAGCATCCTACATCGAGGCATGCCATGCCGTCCGGCGAGACGCCGAAGGCCTCAAGGCCGCGCTCCAGCTTGAGCCCGCCACGGCTCACATAGGCAAGATGCCCTTTCACATGCAGAGGGATGCCCGGCTTCACCTGCTCGCCCGGAGCTTCCAGGCGCCGGCCTGTGGTCGAGACCTCCCCCGCCATGACAGCACGCAGGGCATCTTCTCTTGTGGCAAAGAATCCCTGTGCCACCAGCTCCTCATCGAGGCGACGGCGCTTTGCCACCTCAGGCTCCCGGATTCTGTGCCGCCTTTGCGGCAGCATCTTCGCTGTCGACCATATCGACAGCCTTGGATCCCAGGGCGATTGCCTCATCGAAGAGGTCGAGCGAGCGCTCGAGCGAGGTGTCCTTGCTGCGCACCTGGCCGACGATCTCGTCGAGCCGCTCCGTTATCGAATCGAAGGTCTGATACGCTGACGTATCGATCTTTGCCATCCTATTCGCTCATCCCATCTGGCGCTTCATCGCGGGAGGGCTGATCGGGCAGGGCCTCTTCGATATCATCCTCTTCGGCGTCGTCCGCCGCATCTTCGGAGGCATCCTCTTCGCCAGCCTCTTCTGCCTCGGCGACATCTTCGGCTGCCTCGGCTTCGGCTGCCTCAGCCTCCGCCTTTGCCTGGGCCTCTGCCTCTTCGGCAATCTGCGCCTCTGCCTCGGCCATGAGGTCCTCGCCAGCATCGAGCTTGCGGGCGATCGTGCCCAGCACGCCATTCAGGAAGCGGCTCGACTCGTCGGTGCCATAGGCCTTCGCGAGCTCGACGCACTCATCGATCGTGACCGGCAGCGCTACCTCATCGACCTCGAGGATCTCATAGAGGGCAAGACGGAGCAGGTTGCGGTCGACAGCAGGCATGCGGTAGAGCGACCAGTTGGCAGAGACGGAGCTGATGATGTGGTCAAGCTCCGGGAGAAGCGACCAGGTCCCGCGGGCAAGGTGCTCGCCGAAGGGGTCGAGCGGCCCCTCCGAGAGGGCATAATCGCCGCTCAGGACATCATCCACGCTCCGGCCCGTCGCTTCTGCCTGGAAGACAAGCTGCAGGGCCTGGCTGCGGGCGAGGGTGCGCCCCTTGAACAGATGATTCTGCGTTGACACGAGCTGCTACTCCTTGGGGAAGACGAGGCTGTCGATGCAGACATCGACCGATGCCACCTTGACACCGATCTGCTCCTCCACGCATTCGGCCACAGCGCTGCGCACGTTGGCGGCAAGCTCCGTGAAGGGATAGCCATAGAAGACAGCCAGATGAATCGTGATATGCAGGCGATCGCCTGCGACCTCCGCCTCGACAGCCTGGCAGGGATCCAGGCTCTTCTTCGTGAAGACGCTGATGAGGCTCGAGGCCAGGTCGGCATTGCCACCGACCGAAGCGACGCCTTCTACCCGCTCAGCTGCCAAAGAGACGACGGTTGCGATGACACGTCGAGAGATGCCAATGCCTGAGATGGAGAGCTCGTCCATTGAACGTCCTTTCCCACCCGCCGGGATGCTTCCTGCCCGGCCCGCTTATGGTCTCTCCAAGTATACGCAAATGTCGGCCGCGGGTGGGCGAGTCTTCCTGCACGCCTCTGCGCGCTGGATGTTCTCCACAATGGCCTGTCCGCCATCTGCGCATGAAAAAGCCGCGCCCCACCGGATGGCAGGACGCGGCAGAACGCTCAGGCAGATGCTAGACGCGCTGGACGAACTTGCCGTCGCGGGTATCGACCTTGACCATCTCGCCCTGGTTCAGATACATCGGCACCTGGATGACAGCGCCGGTGGAGATGGTTGCAGGCTTGGTGCCGCCCTGGACCGTATCGCCCTTGAAGCCCGGATCGGTCTGGGTGATCTCGACGGTGATGAACATCGGAGGCGTCACGCCGAGCAGCTCGTCGTCGGCATAGAGCAGCGAGGCGTTGTCGTTCTCGACAAGCCACTTCGCGTTGTCGCCGATGAAGTCGACGGGCACCGGCACCTGCTCATAGGTGTCATTGTCCATGAAGTAATAGTCGACGCCGTCGTTGTAGAGATACTGCATCTCCTTGGTGATGAGCTGGACGCTCTCGAACTTGGTGCCTGCATTGCAGGTCTGCTCGATGGTGCGGCCATCACGCAGGTCCTTGATCTTGTAGCGGACGAAAGCGCCGCCCTTGCCCGGCTTGACATGCTGGAACTCGACGATCGTGTAGTACTTGTTGCCGATCTTGAGGCCCATGCCGTTCTTGAAATCAGCAGTGCTGATGGTCTGAGTTGCCACTATGATCTCTTTCCTATCCGAAAAAACTCCGAAACAGTCGCAAGTATACGACGAATCCCCAGCTCATAGCGAGATATGAGGACCGACTACACAAAGTGTGAAGAATTTGGCGCCGCTGCTACACCGGGATCTCCACCAGATCATGGCTGGAGCCCGTGAAGACATCGTAGCCTCCCTCGGTCACCCGGCCGAAGTCCTCGAGGCGGATGCCGAACTTCCCTGGCAGGTAGATGCCCGGCTCGACCGTGATGACCGTGCCAGCGGGGATGACGCCGTGCTCGGCCGGAGCGCCCGAGCGGCTGAAATACGGCTGCTCATGGATCTCGAGGCCGACGCCGTGCCCCAGGCCATGCTTGAAGTAGTCGCCGTAGCCGGCATCGGAGATGACCTTGACGGCGAGGTTGTGGATATCGACGCCGATCACGCCAGCATGGATGGCAGCCTCGCAGGTCTCATTGGCGGCACGCACGACGCTGTAGACATGCTTCTGCTCCTCGGATGCCGCGCCGACGCAGACCGTCCTTGTCATGTCGGAATGGTAGTCATGGTAGCCTGCGCCGTAGTCCATGACGATGAGGTCGCCCTCCTGGACGACACGCTCGCCCGGCTGTGCATGGGGGTTGGCCCCATTCGGGCCGCTCGCGATGATGGTGTCGAAGGAGAGGGCATCCGCGCCGAGATCGAACATGCTGCTCTCGAGCTCTGCCCTGATCTGGAGCTCGGTGAGGCCTGGCTTGATGTAGCCGCAGATGTGGTCGAAGGCTGCATCGGTGATGGTCTGGGCATGGCGCATGAGGGAGACCTCTTCAGCATCCTTCACGACGCGCAGGGCCGAGACGGTCCCATGCATGCGCGGAAGCAAGCAGGCAGCCGAGGCACGGCCCAGCTCCTGCACGAGCCCATCATAGAAGGCAAGATCCTGCGTATCCTCGAGCGCCACGACGCGCGAGTGGGTCTCTCGGATGCGCTGTGCTGCCCAGGCAGGATGGCCGATCATGTCCATATCGAGCTTCCATGGCGTATCCTCGCCGAGACGGTTCTGGAATGTCCCGAAGTAGCGCGAATCCGTATGGAGCCACTGCCCTTCCCTGGTGATGAAGGCGGTATGGGCCACCTCGTCGTCGAAGGTGCGCTCGGCACCGGTGAGCCAGCGCAGATCCGAGTTGTGGCGCAGGATCACAGCATCGTAGCCGTATTCCTGCATGAGGGAACGGAGGCGCTCGACGCGCTGGGCACAGGCTTTGGCATCTGCCATGGATGAAGGTCCTTTCAATATAGAAGCTGGAATGCGATTATTGGCGCTAGGCGCTCTCGTGCTGGCTGCACCAAGCACCAAGATGCTGGAGCAGGGTCTCGTCCTCGACCGTGGCAAGGCGCACGCGCCCGAAGGAGCGCGGCAGCGCGAGCATGAAGCGGTTGGAGCGCAGGAAGGTGGCACGGCGCATTCCATCGAGGATGGCCTGCGGCTCCAAGGTGCACTCGACCGTGCCGAGCCCCAGGCTCTCGAGGAGCTCGTCCTGCGAGAGCATGTCGTCGACCGAGAACTCCTGCTCGGTCACGGCGACACGGGCAGAGAAGCGCAGCCCCTCGGCGAGGAGCGTCGAATCGGGGACCTCTGCCGGCACCAAGGTGCGCAGCGCCTCGGCGAAGGGAAGGCCATATTCCAGGGACTGGCGCACGGCAACCGAGGTCGAGGACACGATGCGTCCCCTGCTCCTCAGGCTCTCGTTCAGCTGGTCGCGCATTGTCACCTCATCGCCTGCGAAGAGCTCCTCACGGCGGTTGTAGAGCGCCTCATAGGCCTTCTGGGTGTCGGAGACGGCCGTCCCCACCATCGTCGCGAAGGCACGGCGGCGGCATTCGGTGTCCGAGAGGTCCATGTGCGCGAAATCGACGAAGACGTTCTTGAGGCTGTTGCGCCCCTTCACCATCCCCCGATGCCCGTCGACCGAAAGGCCCTGGGGCGTCACGGTCGCGCAGACGGCCGCCTCGAGATCGAGCGGAAACGCCGAGACCGGCGTGCCTGCGCACCAGGCACCGCAGACATAGAGGGCAAGAGAGAGCTGGTCGGCATCGCCCAGCACGAGGACGAGGTCGTCCGAGGTGATATGGAGCCGGGAGAGCTCGCCGAAGAGCGCCTCTGCCGCACCGAGCGTGCGCGCCTCGGCCCCTTCTGCGATCGTGCCCTTGCCAACCCTGAATCCGGCATCGGTGAGCTGGTAGTAGATGTCCTGCACGAGATCTGTGTCGCAGCTCTCTCCGAAGACGAGCGCTGCCTTCGCCGGCTTTCCGACCGAGCTCTTGAGGTCCTTGCCGAGACGCTCGGTGTTCCCATGGCCCACGCGGAAGTTGCAGGAGCTTCCCGGCAGCGATACCCACTGGCGGGACGGCTCCATAAGAGGATTGGTCTCCTCCTCGGACTCCTCGAGAGGAGCGGCAGAAGCCTCTGCGACCATCTCTTCTGCTGCAACTTCGGGGGCAGCCTGTGGCGCGTCTGCAGCCACAGCGCCTGTTTCCTCTTCGCTCATAGAAGCCCTTTCTCCCACAGCAGGCTCGCTGCATCGGCAGCCACCTGCCCGAAATCCTTGTTGTGGATGTCGATCACGTAATCGGCAGTCTCCTCGTAGAGGGGACGACGGCGATTATAACAGGCACAGGTCTCCTGCATGCAGCAGCCGAGATCCGGCCTGCTCTCCTTGTGCTGGATCTGGCGCAGGGAATCCTCGAGATCGCCGTCGAGGAAGACGACCTTCCCCATCTCATGCATGAGCTGGCAGTTCCGTGGACGCTCGACGATGCCGCCGCCGCAGCTCACCAGAAGGGACTTGCGCTGCCTAAGGCTCTCCAGTACCTTGGTCTCAGCATCCCGGAATGCCTCTTCCCCATCCTCCTTGAAGATGTCGCAGACGCACTTCCCCATCGCACGCTCGACCATGCGGTCGGTATCGACATAGGTCCGGCCGAATAGGCAGCCCAGATTGCGAGCGACGGTGGATTTGCCGGCGCCGAGGAAGCCGACAAAGAAGATATGGTCGCACCCTTCATGCACGACGTATCCCGAACGCTCTGATGACACCACGACCTCCGACCCAGCTGCTGTACGCCCGATTGTAGCACCCGAGCCTGAAAAGCCCGTGCGCGGCAGGAAAGCTGGCCTGCTCTTGCCCTAAAACACATGAGCGCACGCCATGAGGAGCGCGCCCATGCAGGCAAAGGAGAGATAGGGGCCGAAGGGGAAATGGCTCCTGCCACGGGCAAGGGAGACCACCGCTCCGGCAAGCGCAGCCACAGCCACGGCAGGAAGGATCCAGCTGCCAATGATGGCTGTCCATGCAGCGGCATATTTCACATCGCCGAGGCCGAGCGCCGGCCGATGATGGCGGCGCCAGCAAAGCTCTGCTGCCGTCCCTCCGAGAAGGAGGAGCGCCGCCTCAATCAACGAGGCCGCCGCCCCATCGAGCTCTGGCGCCACCAGGGCCCAGAGCGTGCATTCCAGAAGCGATGGTGCCGCCATGCGCACGATCTGCAGGCATACGCCGCATGCTGCGAGAATGATGCACGATGTGTTGGGGATGATCCCCTCCCGTGCGTCACGGACGCTTGCGAAGAGGGCTATCCCCACCACCAGGAGCACGCCTGCTCATTCACCTTCAAACGTATGGCCTCTGAGCGCGAGGCCTTCGAAGATACGGAGGATCTGGGTATACCACAGATCCGAACGCGATTGGGGCCTCACCAGTATGGTCCTGACCCCGGCAAGGTTGCCTGCCACCACATCGGTGAAGACCTGGTCTCCGATGAGGACGCTCTCCTGGGCCGAGAAGCCCTCTTCCCTCATCGCATGTTCGAGGGCGAAGGGTGCAGGCTTCATCGCATGGTGTATGACGGAGCTCTGGAGAAGCTCCGCAGACCCTTCCACATCGTGCCCATGGAAATTGTTCGAGACGAGGCAGGTCGCAAAGCCCATTCCATGGGCCTCTTCGAACCAGCGGATGATGGCCGCAGGAATCCTCATGGTATCCCGTGGCATGCAGGTGTTGTCCCGGTCGACCATCAGGAACCGTATGCCATCCTGGCGAAGCACGCTGAGATCGACAAGGTCAAGGCGTGCGACATAGCGCGTGGCCACAAGCAGAGACAAGGCTTCGCCTATTCGCTCTGCCCGCCGACCGAGCTCGCTGCGATGCTGGCAAGATGCTCGTCGTAGGTCTCGGAGAAGGAGCTGACCGTATTATCTCCGTCCTGCACGATATAGAAGTAGAGATAGTTCGTATCTGCCGGGTTCATGGCAGCCTGGATCGATGCCAGGCTCGGCGAGCAGATGGGCGTCGGCGTGAGGCCCTTGTTCAGATAGGTGTTGTAGGGCGACTCCTGCTTCAGGTCCTCGTCCGTGACGGCACCACCTGTCACATACCCCATCGTCGCATCGCTCTGGAGCGGCATGTCGATCCGGAGGCGGTTGTAGAAGACCGAGGAGATGTTCGCCCTCTGGTCATCCGTCAGAGCCTCGCGCTCGATGATCGATGCCATCTTCAGGATATCGTAATCGGAGACCGTGACGCCGTAGCGCTGGTTGAGGGTCGTCTCGGCGCTTGCGAAGTCGAGGGAAGCCACTTCGATCTGGTACTGGTCGAGCATGGCACGGATCACCGTATCGGCCGTGACATCATTCGAGAACGTATAGGTCTTGGGATAGAGGAAGCCCTCGAGCGAATCATCCGCCGCCTCGGCGAGGAAGGGGTAGTCGTTCACATAGTTCGATGCCTTGGCGTGTGCCGTGAAATCATCGGTGGTGATCGTCGGGATGGCAGCTGTGACCGCCTCTGCGGTCTTTGCGACGGTCAGCCCCTCGGGGACTGTGAGCTTGTAGGCATAGTTCGCATCGGGGCCCGCAATCAGGGCATCCACGATCTCGTCGACGGTCGAGCCTGCGACGAGCGTATAGGTGCCCGCCTGCATCTGGGCATTGTCGCCGTGCGACTTGACGGCGTTCAGGAACTCCGTCGACTGGCTGTTGTCGAGAAGGCCCGACTCGACGAGCGTCTTGAAGATGCCCTGGCCCGAGGAGCCCTTCTCGATGGTCACGGTCACCTGCGTGCCATCTTCGACGGAGGCCGTGCTGTCAGAGTGCTGGAGGGTGCCGAGGACCCGCGGCAGCACATTCACGGCAAGGAAGCCCACGACAGCGACCGCGAGGATCATGACGAAGATATAGGGCACGACCCCGCGGCTTCTGCGCTGGGGCTCTGCGCTATGGGCACCTGTCCTCTTCGCGCGGTTGCGCTGTGTCACCTGTGCGGTGCGGGAAGAGAGATGCGTAGCCGGAACAGTGCCCACCGCGCGGGCATTGCTGCGGCTGCGTCTCTCTTTTCCGGCCGATCTTCTGTCCGTGGCATTCTGGCCACGACGGGGTGCCGGCGATTCATGGCGAGGAGTTGCGCTCATCGGTGTCCTTATGTATGGGGGCGTATGCATCCAGATATCTGAATGCCTGCCCTTCTTTCTGTCATGACTCCATAAGGTTACGCCACAAACGCCACCTGCATGCTGGCAAAAGCTCTCTCTACAGAGTAATCACGCACTTTTCTGCAGTTCAGGCACCTCAAAACGAGTGATTGCTAGCTTTGCGCTACTCCTGCTCGCCGCTCTTCCTGGCGGGATGGAAGAGCCCCGAGATCCTGCGGCCCAGCTCGACGAAGCCTGCACCCAGAACCTGGAAGAAGGTCTTGGAGCGATACATCCGCTCGGGGTCCACGTGGTTCCTGATGGCCCTGAGCGTCGCACGGTTGTCCTCGGTCGAGAAGGTGTAATGCCCATTCTCCTTCGTGAAGACTGCCCAGCGGGCGATATGCCGCTTTCCATAGACCGATGCCGAGATGTAGTCGACCTCGTTCCAAGGGATCTGGATATAGTCCTCGACATTCTTCTCGTTGTAGTACTCGAGGGCATTGTTGCCGACCATGATGGACCCGTTCGAGGTGAGGCCATTGAGCGAGCTCGCCTTGCAGGTGTATTCCACCGAGCTGTTCTGAGACTGGATCATGGGTTCAAGAGCCTTTCTAAGAGAAAGGCCGCACCCCACGGAGGGGGTACGGCCTTGTGGCAAGACCTGCTTCAATCCTACAGGAAGCCAAGGAGTCGACCGGCGATACCAAATGCGAAGAGGCAAAGGATGATGACGATCGGGGAAACCTTCTTCTTGAGGAGCCAGCAGACGAAGAGCGTCAGGCCCACAGCGGCAAGGCCAGGGATAAGCTGGTTGAGGTTCGCCTGGAGGGTGACGGTCTTGACCTGGCTCAGAGAAGTCGAGCCGATGGAGTCATACATCGTCAGGGCCTGCTTGATGCCGTCAGTGCCGGCAGGGAGATTTGCCCAATCGATGTAGGCGCCCTCAGACTGCGGGATCTGGGCGACAACCGGGGTGAAGTTGATGGAGACCCAGCGCTCGACCAGTGCGCCGATGATGAACATGCCGAGGATGGATGCACCCTCAGTGATGCGGCCAAGCATGCCGCCCGAGAGGTCCTTCGTGATGGACGTGCCCACGTTGTAGCCGAACTCCTGCGTGTACCACAGGAAGGCAATGCGGATGACGTTCCATGCGATGAAGAAGAGCAGCGGGCCGCCGATGGAGCCGGACAGAGCCAGAGATGCACCAAGAGCGCCGAGAATCGGGCGCACGGTGTACCAGAAGACAGGGTCGCCGACACCAGCGAGAGGACCCATCATGCCGACCTTGACGCCCTGGATTGCGACGTCGTCGATCGGGGCGCCATTGGCGCGCTCCTCCTCCATTGCGAGGACAACGCCGATGACAGGAGCGGACACGTACGGGTGCGTGTTGTAGAACTCGAGGTGGCGCTTCAAAGCTGCGATCTGGTCGTCACGGTCCGTATACAGGGCCTTGATGGCCGGGATCATCGAGAAGCACCAGCCGCCGTTCTGCATACGTTCGTAGTTCCAGGAGCCCTGCAGATACTGGTGGCGGTTGCACACTGCCATGCGGGTCTTCTTGGAAAGCTTCTTCTTGCCGTCGACCATTTCAATTGCGTCGTCTGCCATGTTATTTCACACTCCTTCTCTGCTATTCGTAGTCGTCGAGGATGTCGCCCAGAGGATCGCCGGAGCCGGCTGCTGCGCCAGCGCCCTGCTGTGCCATGCCCTTGAGGCCAAGGTAGATGATGGCGAGGCAGAGGCCGATGACACCGAGAGCGATGAGGGTGAGGTCCTTGAGGGCAGCGAAGACGAAGCCGAGGGCGAAGAACGGCCAGACTTCCTTCGTTGCCATCATGTTGATGACCATTGCGTAGCCGACGGAAGCGACCATGCCGCCGCCGACTGCCATGCCGCCGGTGAGCCAGGCGGGCATAGCATTCAGTGCAGAAGTGACTGCCTCAGACGGGATGAAGCAGAGGACTGCAGCCGGGATGGCGATACGGAGGCCCTGCATGGCGATTGCGGCGTACTGCCACATATCGATGCCGCGCATATCGTCCTTCTCAGCGCAGGCGTCCATGCCGTGGACCATTGCCGTTGCGATCGTACGGCAGATCATCGTCAGGAACAGGCCTGCGACGGACAGAGGCACAGCCACTGCGATGGACGTGGTGATGGCGTCCTGCTGGTTGCCTCCGCCAGCGATGGCGAGGACCATGATGATCGAAGAGGCGACCGATGCGAGTGCTGCATCAGGAGCGACTGCAGCGCCGATGTTTGCCCAGCCAAGGGCAATCATCTGAAGGGAGCCGCCCAGGAGGATGCCGGCATCGAGATGGCCCGTGACAAGGCCGATCAGAGTGCAGGCGACCAGCGGCTGGTGGAACTCCCACTCATCGAGGATGCCTTCCATGCCTGCGAGGAAGGCCACGATGACGACCAGAATAATCTGAATAGGTGACATTTTTCCCTCCTTCTCTAGGCCATGTTCTTCTCAGCAAGAAGCTTCCAGATATCTTCGACGCGGTCGCTCGGGACCTTCTGCACGTAGAACTCCGTGCCGTTGTCGCGAATGGCCTTGAGCGTCTCGACATCCTTCGCATCGCAGGCGATAGCCTGGTTGATGACTGTCTTGCCCTCGGAATGTGCCATAGAGCCGATGCAGACCTTCGGGAACTTCACGCCACCCTTTTCTGCCTCGAGAAGATCCTGCGGATTCTCGAACAGGACCATGGCCTTCGTTGCGCCGAAGCGGGGATCCTTGTCGACCTGGACCAGCTTGCTGATCGGGATGACATGCACATGGACTCCTGGAGGCGCTGCCTGAACGATCATGGTCTTGCGCAGCTCGTCGTGGGCCACGTTGTCGGAGACGACCAGGATGCGGTCAGGCTGCACCTGCTTCGTCCAGGCCGTAGCGACCTGGCCATGGAGCAGACGCGTATCGATGCGCACGTAGGCGTAATCGATGTGGCCCGTGCCGAGCACCGTTCCCTCGGGAATGGCGCCCTGCGGTGCAGCAGGCGCTGCAGCGGGCACAGCTGCACTTGCAGATGCGGGCTCCAGCTCCTCAGGCTTCACCTTGATGCCATCCTTGGCTTCGGGGAAGATCTCCTTCATGACATCGACAGCGGTGTCGGCACCCATGCGGGAGCCATACGCGCTGACGAGCATGGGGAGGTTGAGGCCGGTGATTGCCACCCAATCCTCGTGCTTCTCCTCGTCAATGATGCGTGAAACCTGGTTGAACGGCGTGCCACCCCAGAGGTCGACCAAGAACAGGACATGCTCCTGATCGCTGAACGTGGCGATGGCGTCAAGCAGCTTCTTGTGCATGTCGTCGGGACCCATGTCGGGAGTGAGGACAACTGCGGCCACATCTTCCTGCGGCCCGAAGATCATCTGTCCGGATTCCTTGATGCCCTCGGCGAACTTGCCATGGCTTGCTAGGACGATTCCTACCATCCAACTTCCTCCTTACTTTTCTCACGCTGCCAACAGAACATGTGGACATGCTCGACCAGTACTTGTCGGTCCATCATGTTTTCCACACCGCCTCATTATATTTCCTCGACAATCATTAAGTTACGGGAATATGTCGCCGATTCGGTCAAGAAATGGAATAAACGTTACCGGAAACGCTTTTATCTGCGCTTTATTGATTTTATTTTTTCGAATCTGCTCGTTTTTCCCTCTCTTCGGATAACCATTCACCTGTTTTTTATTGACATATCATTATTTTACGGAATTGATTTTTCGATTATTGATGCAGAATGACGATCTTTCAGAACAAATCGGTCTGAACCGTCCAGTTTCTCGCAGCATTGGCAATCTGCATTGACAGATATGCATGTTTAGGGATGAAAGGGCGTTTCCGTATATAAAGGAAGGCCCCTCCTGCCCAAGGGCAGAAAGAGCCTTCCTTCATGCCATCTCATGCCGCACTCAGCGGCCAGCTCTCTCCTCATGGCTCTCGAGCCAGGTCTGGAGGAAGAGCGATGCCGCGACGCTGTCGACCTTGCCGCGCATCTGCTTCTCCGAAAGGCCCTGCTCGCGCAGGATCCGCTTTGCCTCCTTCGAGGAGAGCCGCTCGTCCTCGAACTCGAGGGGAAGCCCTGTCGCCTCGGCTATGCTCCGTGCCTCGGCCATGAGCTTGCTCGCCTGGGGGCCATCCTCCCCTGCCATGGTCTTGGGCCTGCCGCAGACGAGGAGCTCCGGCTCATAGTCCTCAAGGACCCGCCGGAATGTCTTTGCCTGCTGCAGCACCTCCTGCGTCGGCAGGACGCAGACCGGAGAGGCAAGGCGCCCCGAGGCATCGCTCACCGCGATGCCGCAGCGCACCTCCCCTATATCGAGCGCCAAGACCCTCATGCCAGCATTGCCTTCGCCTCATCGAGGGCAGAAGCGATGCCAGAGGCATCAGATCCGCCTGCCTGTGCCATCTGGGGCCTGCCGCCACCGCGGCCACCGACCTTGCCGGCGATGGCCTTGATGACAGCGCCGGCATTGAAGCCGTGCTCCACAGCCGTCTCGGTGCCAGCGGCCAGGAGCGCGACCTTGCCGTCAGAAGTGGCGCTGGCGATGACCGCAGCGCAGGGCTCGCCACCCATCGCATCGCGCACGGCATCCCAGACGGAGCGGAGCTCCTTGCCGGAGAGGCCTCCGAGCTTCGCGAAGACGCACTTGTACCCGTCGAGGGCGACAGCCTGCTTCACGGCCTGCGCGACCTGGTCGGAGGAGCTTCCGGTCATGAGGTCCTCGATCTTGTGCTCGGCGTCGCGCAGCTCCTGCATGAGCGCCACGATGCGGGTGCTGACCTCGCCCGGACGGCACTTGAGGGCCTTCGCGGCCTCGTCGATGGCACAAAGGCGCTCATCGACGTACTCAAGCGCGCCTGCAGAGGTGACGGCCTCGATGCGGCGGGCATTGGAGCCGACGGAGCTCTCGGAGACGATCTTGAAGAAGCCAAGCTCGGCCGTGTTGCGGGCATGGGTGCCGCCGCAGAGCTCGCGGGAGAAGGGCTTCGCGGAATCGCCCGTGGAGACGACGCGGACCACGTCGCCATACTTCTCGCCGAAGAGCGCCACAGCGCCCGAGGCCTTAGCCTCGTCGAGCCCCATGACACGGGTGACGATAGGCTCGGCAGCGAAGATCTCGGCATTCACGAGGCCTTCGACACGCTCGAGCTCGTCAGCCGTCAGCGCCTCGAAATGCGTGAAGTCGAAGCGCAGGCGGTTCGGCTCCACAAGGGAGCCCGCCTGGTTCACATGGTCGCCCAGGACCTGCTTCAGGGCAGCATCGAGCAGATGCGTCGCCGTGTGGTTGCGGCGGATGAGCTCGCGGCGGCCATGGTCGACGGCAGCGTCGAGGACATCCCCGACATGGAGCTCGCCTTCCGTGACCTCGGCCACATGCGCGCTCATCCCGTCATGGCCCTTGGTGTCAGTGACCCTGAGCTTCGCGGAGAGGCCGGCAAGCTCGCCGGTATCCCCCACCTGGCCGCCCATCTCTGCATAGAAGGGCGTCCTGTCGAGAACGACCTCGACCTTGCTGCCTGCCTCGGCGACGTCGGTCTCGGTGCCCTCGCTGACGATGGCCAGGACCTTGCAGCCGTCCAGGGTGTCCACATCATAGCCGCAGAACTCGGTCTTCGGGAGCTTGTCGGAAAGCGCGGTCCAGACATTGTTGGCCTGGCCCCAGGCATCGCGGTTCGCCGTGGCGCGCGCGCGCTCCTTCTGGGCATTCATGGCCGCCTCGAAGGCGTCCATATCGACAGAGTGGCCTGCCGACTCGGCAATCTCGCGGGTGAGGTCAATCGGGAAGCCATAGGTGTCATGCAGCTTGAAGGCGACAGCGCCGGAAAGGGTCTCCCCCTCGTCCAGCTTCTCCATCTCGGCTGCGAGCATCTCCTCGCCGGCATCGAGCGTGCCGCGGAAGCGCTCCTCCTCGGCATTGATGATGCCGTCGATCAGCGCCTGATTCTCCACGAGCTCCGGATAGACGGAGCCCAGGATGTTCGTCACCTCATGCGCATAGGTGGCCAGGAAGGGGCCAGAGATGCCGAGCAGGCGTCCATGGTAGACCGCGCGGCGGAGCAGCCTGCGCAGGACGTAGCCACGCCCCTCGTTCGAGGGGAGGATGCCATCGCCGATCATGAAGGTGACGGCACGGGAATGGTCTGCCAGGATGCGGAGGCTCTTGTCGGAGGCAAGATGCGAGCTGCCCTTGTACTCGACGCCGGTGAGGCGCTCGCCCAAAGCGATCAGGGAGCGCATGACATCGCCCTCGTAGTTCGAGCCCTTGTGCTGCATGATGGCAGCGATGCGCTCGAGGCCCATGCCGGTATCGATGTTGCGGTGCGGGAGATCCGGCATCGAGCCGTCCTCCTGGCGGTCATACTGCGTGAAGACGAGGTTCCAGAACTCGAGGTAGCGGTCGCCATCGTCGCCCGGGCGATCGCCCTCGAATGCGGGGCCCTGGTCGAAATAGATCTCGGAGCAGGGGCCGCAGGGGCCGGTCGGGCC
Source organism: uncultured Actinomycetes bacterium (assembly GCA_900313905.1). Taxonomy (GTDB): domain Bacteria; phylum Actinomycetota; class Coriobacteriia; order Coriobacteriales; family Atopobiaceae; genus Olsenella_L. Next base: position 25,173 of record OMTG01000021.1, read on the forward strand.
TGCTGCCCAGAAGTTGTCCTCGGCACCGAGGCGGGAGATGTGGTCATACGGGACGCCCTGGGCATGCCAGAGCTCGATGGCCTCGTCGTCGTCCTCGAATACCGTCATGTACAGGCGGTCCTTCGGAAGGCCCAGGTGCTCGGGACTCGTGATGAACTCCCATGCCCACGCGATCGCGTCTGCCTTCGTGTAGCCGCCGAAGCTGAAGTTGCCGAGCATCTCGAAGAAGGAGAGGTGGCGGGCATCGCCGATGTTGTCGATATCGTTCGTGCGCAGGCACTTCTGGCAGGAGCAGGCACCGATCTCCTTCATGGTCTTGGTGCCCTGGTAGTACTCCTTGAACTGGTTCATGCCTGCGTTGGCAAGCAGCAGCGAAGGGTCGTCCGGGATGAGCGAGGAAGAGGGATAGAGCTTGCAGCCCTTGCTCTCAAAGAAGCTCAGGAAATCGTCGCGGATCTCCGCTGTTGTCATCGTCTTGTAGTCTGCCGTGCTCATTGCTCTCCAAACCTTACTTGTCTCGGGATCCGGAACGAGATCCAGATCCAGCTGCAGATGCGTTGGCAGGGTCCCCTGCCTGATCGTGGGAGCCTGCTGCCGGACAGGGCGCCGCCTTCACCAGCCGCGAGCTCTCGAAGAATCTGTCATCGTCTAGGGCATCGAAGGAGGGGACGATCTCTCCCCTCTCGTCGTGGTAGGGCCTGCCCTTGAAGATAGCCCCATCATAGGAGACCAGCTGCCTTCCGGTGCGGGTCTCGAAGTAGTACACAAAGACACCCTTGATCGCTGCGGTGAGCGGGATCGCGAGGACCATGCCGAGGACCCCTCCCAGGGCCGAGCCCATGATGATGCCGATGAGGGAAAGAATCGGATGGACCTGGACCGCCGACTGCATGACCAGGGGCGAGATGAGATTGTCGGTCACGTTCTGCGCGATGACCATCACGACAAGAGCCTCGATGGCAAGCGCCGGGCTCACGAAAAGGCCGAGGAGTACAGCCACCACGCACGCGACGAAGGGCCCTATGACCGGCACGAAATGGGCGACGCCCGTGAAGACGCCGATGAGCCCGGCATAGGGATGCGAGAAGAGGGCAAGGCCCACGGCAGCGAGCACGCCATTCACGATCGAGGTCGTGACCATGCTCCGCATGTAGCCGCCCATGGAGCGCGACATCACGGCAAGCATGAGCGTGAAGCTCTCCTTATGGCGAGATCCCACGATCGTCGCGCACTCCTGCACGATCGTGGGATAGTCCTTCGCAAACCAGTAGGCAAGCACGAGACCCAGGAAGAAGGTCACGATGCTGTTCACGGTCGATACCACATTGGTGATGAGGCCATTCGAGATGCTCCCCATCGCAGACTGCGCCACCGTGCTGCCAAAGGACGAGAGCGCTCCGACCGTCTGCGAGACCAGGTACTGCGCATCCGCATTATCCGAGGTCGTGTACTGGGAAAGCCAGGTGTTGAAGAGGGACTGCAGCTTCTCGATGTAGCCGGGAATCGCCTGGAGGAGGCTTATCAGCTGCTGTATGAAGGGAGGCACGACGAGCACCATGATGCCAGCGATGGCCGCGATGACGATCGCGAGCGCGATGAAAGCGGCAAGGGCCCGCCCGATGCCCCGGTCCTCGAGCCAGTTCGTGATGGGGCTGCAGAGAAAGCCCATCACGACGCCGACGAGGAGGAGCTCGATGGCGGGCCAGATATAGCCCAGAAGGCGCACCACGACGACGAGGGCGACGCAAACGCCGATGATCGCGCCTGACACCAGCAACGCCTTGCGCGCTGCCGCGTATTTCGTCTCTCCGGAATCCACAGCCCTCCTCAGCTCATATCCCAGCCTGTTGATGATAGCAGGTTTATGGGCTGATCAGCGCATGACACCATCCGGGTCGATCTTCTCCTGCACTTTCTTCAAGGTTCTGCGCAGCAGGCGCGACACCTGCACCTGGGAGATGCCAAGCTTCTCGGCGATCTCCACCTGGGTGAGGCCGTCGATGAAGCGCATGCGGATGACCTCCTGCTCGCGCGGGGAGAAGCCACGGATCGCATCCTCGATGACCATGCGGTCGTCGGAGAAGGCAAGGTTCTCGTCCTCGCTCGCATAGTGGTCGAGGACCGACGGCGCATCCTCATCGCCGTTGGAGCCTCCCGCCTCGAGCGGCACCGAGCTGTAGGCGCTCGAGGACTCCATCGCCTCGAGGACCTCGTCGACCGAGGTGCCCAGCCTTTCTGCGATCTCCTCCACGGAAGGCGAGCGCTGCAGCTCCTTCGTGAGCTCGTCCGTGGCCTGGTTGACCTTGGCCGAGAGCTCCTGCAGGCGCCTCGGCACCCGGACCGACCAGCCCTTGTCGCGGAAGTGGCGCTTGATCTCGCCCATGATCGTCGGCGTGGCATAGGTCGTGAACTCGAGGCCGCGGTCAGGCTCGAAGCGGTCGATCGCCTTGATGAGGCCGATGGTGCCGACCTGGATCAGGTCGTCGAGCGGCTCGCCGCGGTTCTTGAACTTGGAGGCGAGGAACCGCACGAGGTTGAGATGGCTCACGATGAGCTGCTCGCGTGCATCGAGGTCGCCCTCGTCCTTGTAGCGGCGGAAGAGCTCGCGGGTGCGTTCCTTGTCCCAGGCAAGCTTGCCACGGGGCATCCGCGAAGAGGCATGCCGGCGCTGCGCCCGCTCGCCTGCGCGGATGGCGGCATCGCGCTCCTTCGCATCGCGCTCTTTGCCACCGGCAGCTTCAGGCGTGGGCTCGGAGGCAGCCTTTGCCTCCTGCCCCTCCGGCTGCGGCGCAACCGGCTTCTCGGGAACCTCGGCCGCATCCTTTGTCTTGGGCACTGGATTGTCTTTAGGCATTATCGCCCGTCCCAACGTGCTTCACCACATGAAGCTCATGCTGCTCGTGGTCGACCGTGTACTCATCGCACACAGCAGACAGGAGCAGATCCGCATAGGCCAAAGCCTCGTTCTCCTGCGCATCCGCATCGCCGAGGCCGAAATCGATCTGGACCGATCCCTTGTCGAGCTTGAACCCGACGTTGCAGGTCTTCGGCTCGGTGGCGCAGGCATAGACGAAGCCTTCCTCCGCTGCCATGCGCAGATCCTCCACATCGTCGACGCTCAGCGAGCAGACGACCCCGAGGTTGGCGGCAAGCATGCGCACGGACCGTGCAAAGTCCGCCTCCGGCGGGACGCTCAAACTTACGTACTGCTGCATGGAAATGGCTCCCTACTTGTTTTCGCTGTCTTCTGCGGTCTCTGCCTTCTCCTGTACCCCCGGATAGGTGACATAGCCGCTTGCATGGGCAGGCTCCACGGTCTCTTCAGGCTCTGGCGTGCTCTCCTCGCCCTTGGCTTCGCTCAGCGCCTTCTTCGGGGCCTTGCTGCCGGTGAGCGCCGAGGCAAGGCGGGCGCCTGCAGTGGCAGCGCCTGCCGCGACCTTCTGGACGCCGGCGGAGACGGCCTCGGTCGCGCCTGCTGCCGTGCCGGAGACCTGAGACACATCGCCCAGGATGCCATTCACCCGCTCGAGGCTCGCATTGGCCTTGTCGACCGCATCACGTGCCCCTTCGACGATGGGCTCGACCTGCTTCATGGAAGGCTGGAGATCGTCCACCATGCCGTCGGCCTTCGCGATGATGGGCTGCAGCTCCTCGAGACGGTCATTGGCTGTTGTGGTCACCTCGTCGATCGATTGGCGCGCTTTGCGTATGGTGATGGCGAGCTCAGCGACAGCCCAGATGGCGACAGCGACCAGAATGGCAAGAAGCACCTGCGTGAGACTCATGATGGCTCCCTTCGAGAAAAGCCCTGAACGATTGCGGTCCCCAGCCCGCCAAGCGGGCATTCCTGTAAAGGGATTCTATCCTTTTTCATCCCTCTTATGCGTATCTGGCTTCCCGCCGCCGCGCTGGATGCGCTCACGGGCCTCCTGGCGGTCGCGTGCCGTCTGCTCGATCCGCCAGGTCTCCCACCCACGTCCGCTCGGATGCCAGAAGGCGCCCGGGACGATCCCGTCAGGCAGATACTGCTGGGGCACCCAGCCCTCCGGATAGTCGTGGGGATAGAGATAGCTGCCATAGCCTTCCGAGCCCGGACGATGCCGGTCGCGCAGGTAGCTCGGCACCTCGCGCCGCGGTCCATGCCTGACCTCTTCGAGCGCCGCATCGATGGCCGCCTCGGCGGCGTTCGATTTCGGCGCCAGGGCATTGTAGAGCGCGGCCTGCGTGAGGTTGATGCGGCATTCCGGATAGCCGATGACCTCGGCAGAGCGGAAGGCGGCAGCTGCCACGACGACCGCCATCGGATCGGCGTTGCCGATGTCCTCGGAAGCGCAGATGAGGATGCGGCGGGCGATGAACTTCGGGTCCTCCCCCGCATCGATCATGCGTGCGAGCCAATAGACCGTGGCATCGGGATCGGATCCCCGCATCGACTTGATGAAGGCGGAGATGACATCGTAGTGCTCATCCCCCGACTTGTCGTAGCTCTGCCCATGGTGGGGATTGGCCTCGTCGACGAGCGCGCGGGTGATCTGGAAAGGCCCCTTGTCCTCATCTCCGCGCCCGGATGCAGCCGGTGCAGCCAGCTGCGATGCGAGCTCGAGGGAGGTGAGCGCTGCGCGCGCATCCCCTCCCGCCATGGTGACGATCTCCTCGAGCGCATCATCGTCCAGGACGAAGCGGCCATCGAGCCCTTGGGGCGCATCCACAGCCCGCTTCACGATTGTCCGGATGTCCTCGTCTGCGAGATGCTCGAGCTCGACGACGCGGGAGCGCGAGAGCAGGGCCGAATTCACCTCGAAGTAGGGGTTCTCCGTCGTGGCGCCGATGAGGACGACGGTCCTGTCCTCCACCGCATGGAGCAGCGCATCCTGCTGGCTCCTGCTGAAGCGATGGATCTCGTCCACGAAGAGGATCGTGCGCCGCTCCTGCGTGAGCCAGCGGTGCTCGGCCTCGTCGATCTCGCGCCTCAGGTCCTTCACGGTCCCCGTCACGGCCGAGACCTCGACGAACTCCGCATGGGTCGTATGGGCGATGATATGGGCAAGGGTCGTCTTGCCGGTGCCTGCCGGTCCATAGAGGATGACGGAAGTGAGCATGTCGTGCTCGATGGCGGCACGCAGCCAGGAGCCGGGGCCGACCGCCTCGGCCTGCCCCACATAGTCATCGAGCGTCTCGGGGCGCATCCGCACCGCAAGCGGCGCCCGCCTCATGCGGGCAGCGCGCTCCATCCCCGAGAAGAGGTTGTCCATCGCCTAGCCCCTCCCTTTCTGCCCGTCCACCTTGTAGTCGAAATAGGAGCGTTTCGGGAAGAGCTCCTGGGCCTCCGGGAAGAGCGCCTCGCAGGTGGCGATGAAGTAGTCGTCCGTCATCGCGCTGATGAAGTCGACGACCGTCTGGTCCGGATCCGACTCCCAGTCATAGGTCCTCCCGTAATGGGAGAGATGGGCAGTCAGCGGCTCGATATGGTGATGGAAGATTGCGCGGCTCTCATCGCCCTCGGCAAGCGCAGCCAGCTCATGCTCATAGAGCCTATGGAAGAGCTCGAGGATCGGCTCGGAGAAGTCTCCTGCGACCTCGCGGGCATGGTAGATCTTCTGGTAGTTCTCCTCCTTCGCGCGGGCAAGCTCGCGGAAGCCCTCCTCGCTCATCTGAATCTGCGGCTTCCCGAAGCTCTCATTCACGATGTCTGCCACAAACGACGAGAGGGCCCAGGCATTGTAGGCGCCGCCCAGCCCATCGTCGAAGGCATCGTCGCCGACAAGCCCCGACCTGATGGCGTCCTGGCGGTCCTTGCCCACATAGGCAATGATGTCAGAGAGGCGCACGACGCACCCCTCCCTTGTCATCGGCCGGAGCCCCTTCACGACAGAAGGGCCTTCCTGCCAGCAGCGCTCCACGATCCCATCGAACTCGCCGAATCCGGAAAGCCCGCTCGTCCTGAGCACCTGGCAGGCGAACTCCCCATTGTGGCAGAGCGCCCCATCCAGGGTCTGGAGCGCGATGTTCCTGCCATAGAGGACATCGAGGACCCGCACGCTCTGCACGTTGTGCATGAAGCAGCGGCCTGTATGCTCGTGGAAGACCTGGTTCAGGAAGTGCTCGCCCGCATGGCCGAAGGGCGTATGCCCCAGATCATGGCCCAGGGCGATGGCCTCGATGAGATCGAGGTTGAGCCCGAGGGCACGGCCGATGTCGCGTGCCACCCGGGCGACGAGCTGCACATGGAGCCCGCGCCGCGCCACGTCGTCGTTCGCCGCGAAGGAGAAGACCTGTGTCTTGCCCGAAAGGCGGTTGTAGGCCGGCATGTGGATGATCTTCTCGATGTCCCGGAGGAATGCGGGGCGCATCACGCTCTCGGTGTCGGCCTCGCGCTCGTCACGCCGGAGCGCTGCGGCATCGCTCGTCGCCTCGGGGCTGAGCCCGCACGTGGCCAGCTGCCGGCGCACCCCCTCTTCCACATCCGGATCGAGGATCCCTGAAAGATGGGGCGCAAGCGGATTTCTGAGCTCTGCCATGCCAAACCCCTTCCTGGTTGCAATTGCTTCCTCCAGCATAGCCTATCGTCTGGGGGCGCGGAGGCGGCAGAGCCCGCCAGCCGGACCCACCTCGAAGCCAAGCTTGCTATGGAGCCTGAGCGAGGGCTTGTTCTTGGCCTCCACCATGGCCCAAGGGACCTCGCCTGCCTTGAGGAGATGGTTCACGAGGGTGCCTTCGAGCGCCGATGCCCAGCCACGCCGGCGCGAGGCAGGGTCGACCTCCAAGGTGCCGATGCTGCCATCCTCCGCAAGGCCAATGAAGCCGATGAGCTTCCCGTCGTCGAAGCCGCCGAGAAACGACCCTTGCGCAAGCCGGACCTCCATCTCCTCGCGCGAGATGGAGCCCTTCCCCTCGATGAGGGCCATCGCATCGTCTGTGCGCTCGGGCCCGATGGGCTCGATGAGGTAGCGGACCGGCACCTTGATCCGGCGCTTCCCCTTGTAGACAGCCAGGTGGAGCGGAGAGGCATCCGCAAGGCCGAGCTCCTCCTGCGCGAAGCCTTCGAGCCCCGATCCGATCAGGCAGAGCTCCGTCCTGCTTCCCATGAGCGCAAGGACATTGCGTCCCAGCTCGGGGTCAGCCGCATAGGCCACCTGGGAGCCGGAAGGATAGCTGCAGAGGATGCAGCCTTCGTCCACGAAGAGCCAGCGCGCCTTGCCGTGGCGGGCAGCTTCACGGAGCGGGAAAGCGGCACGGGGCGCCTTAGCGAGGAGCTTCGCCGCTGCCGCGGAAAGCTCTTCCTGCGATCGCGTCTCGGGATGGAGGAGCAGCCAGATCCTGTCCGCCAGGCGCCTCTGCGATGCAGCCGTGAGGTGCCCATCGCCGTCAGCGAAGCTCTCACGTCCTGGATCCACCAGATGCGCTCCAGAGACGATCTCCATGCCGGGAAAGCGCCCTGCCTCCTTGGCCAGGACCTGGGGCACCTCCCCATAGCAGCTTGCCGGATGCGTCGGATAGCGCTCCATGCTCGCTGGCATGGTTGTGATCACATAGCAGGGGACCTCGGGCCAGAGCTTCCGGATTCCTGCAAGGAAGCCATGGACATCGCGCTCGAGCCTCGAGGCTGCATATCCCTCGTAGCGGTAGTTCGCGCCATACTCCACGACGATTGCTGCCGGCGCCACCTCCTTGGGCATGCCCTCCAGGAACTGCGGCTGGAAGACCTGGCCGCCGATGCCCTGGTTGAGGGCCTCCATGCCCCACTTGTCGGCCAGAAGCCCCACCCAAGAGCGCGAAGGGTCCTCTGCGACAAAGCCCTGCGCGAGGGAGTCGCCGAGGACCAGAAGCTCGCGCTTTGCCTCCACCGGCTCCAGATAGGTCCCGTCTCCCCAGATGTGGCCCACGCAGCAGCCCCTCAGGGCAGGCAGCCATATCTCGACCGCATGCTCAGGGCCGAAGCCCGGAAGACGCTGGAGATGCCAGCCGGGATGCACATCATCCGCATCGAGGAACCAGCTAGCAAAGGCAGGGCCGGAAGAAGCCGGCACGAAGGCAAGCCTCCTCCCATCGCAGAGGCAGCCCAGCCCGTCATGCGGAAGCCAGCCCTCAGGATCTGTGCCATCGATGTCCATGAGGACCTCGCGGGTCCCCCGCGGCTCCTCGTCGCATCTGATCTCGACGCCGATCTCCATGGAGTCGGTCCTGATGCGCAGGGTCACGCCTGCAGTCGTGCGAGCCATCTGCTTGAAGAGGCCGGGATGCCATGCCATGCAGCTCCCGAGGATGCGCAGCTGCTCGGAGCCGATCCTCCACGGCCGCACGAAGCCATCCGCCCCATCCTCTGTCCTCACGCATCCATGGAGGAAGCGCCTGGCTGGAGCGCTGACCAGCTCGGAGCGTGTCTCTTCATTCAACATCATGTCTTTGAGACTCATTGCACGGACCCCTTGGAAGCTTCCTCTGATGGCAGCTTTCTGCCACATCCCTTTTATATTAGCGGGGATTGCAGGAATCTGCAGCTTCGCGCACCGGCCGATAGGCCAAGACCAGATCCTCGAGGCGATAGCGTGCGTTCGCAGGGCTGGTCGAGGGCAGGCCACGTGCCGGCATGCCGCAGCTTGCCTCGCAGAAGCGGTGATAGAGCCGCGCTGCCGTGCCGCCAGTCGCAAAGATCGCCTGGATCGGCGCATGCGTGAGAAGCGATGCCACATCATTCGGCACCACATCCGTGATGCTGGCATCGGAGGCTCCCTTGATCCTGCAGCTGTGGATCACATCCCAGAGGGCGATGCGGTGGCGATGGCAGAAAGCGATGCGCTCCCCATTCTGGATGGGCGCATCCTCCTCCCAGAGGGCAGCCAAGACCCGCCAGAAGCGGTTCTGCGGATTGCCATAATACATGGCAGCGTCACGGGATTTCGGGCTTGGCAGGCTTCCCAGGATGAGCACCCGTGCATCGTCCTGTATGATCGGAGCAAGCGGATGGATGACGGTCTCAGTCTCCATCCAGCACGTCCTCGTAGAGCTCCTTGCGGTCGTCGAGCCGAAGCAGCAGGAGCCTGCCATGCTCCGGGACAGATCCTGCCCCGCAGTCGATAACGAGGCGGTCGGCGACCATCCCCGTCTTCTCAGTCGCGCCCAGAGAGAGCATCTGGCAGCGCCCATCCTCGTTGAGGGCTGGCCTGTCGGCCACATCGGCCATGGTCTCGGCGAGCACGGTCGGCGTATGGCCGGCGACGATGATGGGGCCTTGGCCCTTCTCGTCGACAAGGCCGGTCGGGCAGTCGAGATAGCCTTCGCGCACCCAGATCAGGTCGTCAGGATCCTGGACGGAAAGCGCCTCCTCGATGTGGTCTCTCGCATCTTCGGGAAGGCTTGCGCTCATGACGCCAGCATGCACGAGGATATAGGTGCGCTCCCCCACCGTCTTCACGACCCAGCGCCTGAGGCTGCGCACCCAGTCCAGCAGATCCTGGCGCTCTTCGGCCTCGAGGGCCTCAAGCCCCTTCGCCGTCGCAGCTCCGCCATTGATGACCCAGTTGAGTATGGCCATCGCGTTGTTCGGGTGGGCGTAGAAGTCGAGCATGAGCCCCTCGTGGTTCCCGAGGAGCACGGTCGTGTTCGGAAGGCTCCGGCACAGCTTCAGGACCCCGACGGAATCAGGGCCTCGGTCCACCATGTCGCCCAGAATATAGAGCTCGTCGTCTTCCGTGAGCGAAGCACGCTCGAGCAGCCGCTCAAGGGTCTTCATCCGCCCATGGATGTCAGAGAGGACATAGGTGGACACAGAGGCACCTCCTTCGTTTGCATGCCGACAGTTCTCACTTTACGGCTTCAGGAAGGGATTGTGCCGCATCGCCCGGCTCCATCTCTGCAAATGGTCGCCTGCAGCCTGCGGGCGCGGGCGCCATTCCGGCCGTTCCAGCAGCGCATGGAGCTAGCTGATCTGCTTATCCAGCGCCACAAGCTCGTCGGGCACCGTCGAGAGGTCCCAGCCGAAGGCAACCGCCACGGCACGTGCCTGGTTGAGGCGAAGCTCTGCCATGCCCTCATCGCCCCTGCGCTCGTAGAGCGAGGAGAGCTTATTCAGGGTGTAGGCGACATATCCTGCCACCGTGTCGCCGATGCCCGAGAGGTCCATCATCGTCACGAGCGAATCCGGCGTCAGCATGAGCGCCGTCTCTGGATCGAGCTGGAGGATCTCCCCGACCGCATGCTCCACTTGGTGGATCGACTTCAGGTCGGCATGCTGGAAGGCATGGATCGTGGGGTCTGTGATCGCATCCACAAACTGGGAGATCAGCATCAGGATATAGTCGCGTTGCAGCATGAAGTGCTCCTATGCATCCGTAGGCGGAATGAGTCCGAGATGGTCGAACGCTGCACGGGTCGCTTTCCTGCCTTGGGGCGTCCGGATCACCAGACCACACTGTAGCAAATATGGCTCGTAGACGTCTTCGATGGTCGAAGGATCTTCGCTGACGGCGCTGGCGATCGTGGTGAGGCCGACGGGGCGTCCCCGGAAGGTCTGGGTGAGCGCCTTCAGAATCTTGATGTCCATCCAGTCGAGGCCAAGCTCATCGATCTCGAAGAAGGAGAGGGCCTCCTGCGCCAGCTCCTCGGTGATGGTCCCATCGCTTCTGACCTGCGCATAATCGCGCACGCGCTTGAGGAGCCGATTCGCGAGGCGCGGCGTGCCGCGGCTCCTCGAGGCGATCTCGGCAGCGCCCTGCGCATCGATGGAGACGCCCAGGATGCCCGCAGAGCGGATGACGATCTGGGAGAGCTCGGGAATCGTGTAGTAGTCGAGCCGGTAGGAGATGCCGAAGCGGTCGCGCAGAGGGCCAGTCAGAAGGCCTGTCCTCGTCGTGGCGCCGACCAGCGTGAACTTCGGGAGGTCGAGCCTGATCGAGCGGGCGGCAGGCCCCTTGCCGATCACGATATCGAGGAAGAAGTCCTCCATCGCCGGATAGAGCACCTCCTCCACCTGATGGTTCAGGCGGTGGATCTCGTCGACGAAGAGCACATCTCCTGCCTCGAGGTTCGTGAGTATCGCAGCAAGGTCGCCCGTGCGCTCGATGGCAGGGCCGCTTGTCGTATGCATCTTGGCGCCCATCTCGTTCGCGAGGACGTTCGCCAAAGTCGTCTTGCCAAGGCCTGGAGGGCCCGAGAAGATCACATGGTCGAGCGGCTCGCCACGCTTCTTCGCAGCCTCGATGAGGACGCGGAGGTTGTCGCGCACCCGCTCCTGCCCGATATAGTCATCCAGGGTCTTCGGCCTGAGCGTGCGGTCGACCTCGATATCGTCTTCCGCGAGCTCGCCCGACACCTGGCGTGAGTAGCCAGCGTGCCCCATATCATCGAAGAGGTCGTCAGTATCTGCCTGCCACATCTAGATGCGTCCCCCCAATCGCTTGAGCGCATAGGCAAGCGCCGCCTCGACGGTCGTGGCCCCTGCCTCGTCGTAACCCTTGAGGCCGAGCTCTGCCTCCTGGGGGCTGAACCCCATGGAGAGGAGGGCCTGCGTCACGTCCTCCTCGATGGCAGGCGAGAGCGCCTGTGCGAGGCTTCCCTGCGCACCCTTCGAGACGGCCTTGCCCACTAGCCCCATGAGCTCGGGATCCTTCGTGAAGACACCCTGCAGCTCCAGGATCAGCCGGTGGGCCGTCTTCTTGCCGACGCCCGGCACCCGTGCCATCCGCACTGCATCGTCGGTGCCGACGATCTCCGCGAGCTCGGCTGGCGAGAAGGTCGAGAGCACCGAGAGCGCAAGGCGCGGCCCCACGCCCGACACCTGGACCAGCCGGTCGAAGAGCGCCCGCTCCTCCTTCGTCGCGAAGCCATAGAGCCTGATCGAATCCTGCCCCATGACAAGACGGGTGAGGAGCGTGACGCCCGCCTCCCCCACCTGGGGAAGCTGCGCTGCCGTATTGGCGGAGACGCCCATCTCATAGCCTACGCCCTGCACATCGAGCACCACATGGGTCGGAAGCACCTCGACGAGGGTTCCTGTCAGCTGCACTATCACCTGGATGACCTTTCCCTCGCCATCTTCGCAAGACGGGCCTTTGTCGCTGCGGCCGTCTCCTGCGCCTTCATGCGGCGCTCCTGCTCTGCCTGCGCCCGCTCGGCCTCGCGGACCAGCGCGGCTGTCTTCGTGTTGCCATTCGCGTAGCGCGAGATGTCCTGCGTGCGCCGCAGGTTCGCATGGCAGATGGCTGCCGCCAGGGCATCGGCGCAGTGATCGGGATGCGGATCATGGTCGAGCTTCAGCACCTGCCTCACCATGAAGATCACCTGATGCTTGTCAGCGGCGCCGGTGCCGACGACTGCCTGCTTGATCTGCATCGGCGTATACTCGCCGACCGCAAGGCCCTTCTCCGCTGCCGCTACGAGCGCAGCACCCCGCGCGTGCGCTGTCGCGATGGCCGACTTCGTGTTCTCGGCGAAGAAGATCTTCTCAATCGAGAGCTCCGTCGGCTCGAACTGGATGATCGCATCGTTCACGTCCTGGTAGATGCGCCCCAGCCGTTCGTGCAGCGGCTCATCTGCCCCGGTCGCGATGCATCCATACGCGCGAGCGCGGTACTGGTTGCCCCGTGTCTCTATGATGCCCCAGCCCGTATGCGCCAGGCCAGGGTCGATGCCCATGATTACCATCTGATGCCGTCAGCTCCCCGAACATGAGTTCTGCTTCCCCATGGTACCACAGGCTTCCATCTGACACTCAGTTCTCCGAGAAGGGATTTTCCCATGAGGGGAATCCCGGCTTCAGCGAGAAGCCGCCTTCCTCAGGCTCCTGCCCCTCCTCGTCCTGATGCTTGCCAGAAGCACCGCCCGACATCTCGCGGATGAGCTCGAAGGCATCGCGGAGCGCCTGCTGGTCGCCTGCTGGGGGAATCTCGCCTGCATCGCTCCTGCCAGCGCCCTCCTCAAGACCCTGCTTGAGCCTCTCCATCATCTCCCCAAAGCTGGGCGCATCCTCTGCCTCCCTCTCATGGTCCATCCACACGTTGCCGAGCGGGGATTTCATCTCATCGATCGTCCGGAGCGATACCACGAAGAACAGCGGGAGGACCATCCGCTTCGGCAGTGCATCGTAGAGCCGGTGCAGGACCGCCTTCTTGAAGTCGGGGTCCATCACAAGCTGCATGGTCTCGTTGTAGGTGCAGAACTGGTCAATCCTGCGTGCGAGCAGCGCATCGAGGCAGGCAAGCTGCCTGCGCGGCGTTGGCGCGGCATGCTCAATGCCGAAGATCTCCGGCACTTCGAAGCGCCCGAGGATCGCCTCGGGGATCACGGGCGAGATCTCGTTCCTCGCCTCTGCCAAGCCGATGAGCTCGCTCCTGTATACGTCACCAAATGGTGCCCAAGCATACCTGATGCAGCTTATGGACTCGCCCAGAGCAAGGCCGGTCTTGTCGTCGTCCACAAGGACAAGAGACGAGCTTTGGCGGGCAAGCTCCTGGAGGAACGCCTCCTGGATGCTGCGCTCGAGCTCAGGAGAGCCCTGGGCCCAGGCCCCTGGCTGGGGCACCGGCATCCGGAAATCGGGCGTCCGCCATTCGATGTGGAGCCTGCGTGCAAGCTCCAAGGTGGCTGGATCGTCAGTGGCAAGGAGCGCCTTGACCTTCATGGGGCCGACCGCATCGCAGGCAAGGGCGCAAAGCAGGCTCGACGGGAGGCTCCCATCGAGCATCAGCGCCACGCCGTCTGCGGACCCTTCCCGCACCAGATCGGCAAGGCCCCTGGCGAGTGCGCCCCAGAGCAGGCGCCGCTCCTTGGGGCCATCGGGCAGGGAGGGCTCGATCTCCTGCACCTGCTCCGACCCTTCCAGGTCGCAGCAGATGAGGGCCTCCTCCAAAAACGGTCCGCTCTTCACGAGCGACCCTTCAGGATCGAGCACGAAGCTTCCGCCGATGAAGATGTTGTCCCCGTAGCCGCCGAGGGAATTCGCGCAGACAAGCCACGACGATGTCTGGATCGCATCGTTGCGATAGCGGCTGCGGTCGAGCGCCGCTGCGCAGAGGGTGTCCGGATCGTCCTTCACATAGCTGTCGGATGGCAGGTAGAAGAGCACGTCGATATCAAAGTCGAAATCGCGGTAATCGTCGAGATTGTCGACCGTGAAGGCAAGGCCGCACCTATGTCCGCGGAACTCGAACTCGGGCAGGTCCGGTGCCGGCATCTCGTCCGGCGACGGGAACGACTTCTGCTGCCGCAGGGCGCTGAGAGAGGATGCGAAGGCGCTCATGCGCAACGGGGTCGCATCCCCATTGTCCAAGAGGAACGCCTCGGAGCGGATATCGCCCGAGACCTCGCGCACCACCGGCACGATCGCGGCACAGGGCAGCTCCGTGGCAAAGTGGGCAAGCGTCTCGCTCGCATCATACAGATAGGCATCGTAGTCGCCTTCGTCGATCTCCTGCGTGCCAGTGAAGCTGGCATAGGGGAAGACCACGAGGTCGCAGCCTTCTGCATCCGCACGTCGGGCATACTCGAGCATCCGCCTTGCGGTGACCTCGAAATCCCCTGCAATCGTCGCAATCTGCGCAATGGCAATCTTCATGCAGCACCATCCAAAAAAGGGCCCGAGCGTCATGCGCCCGAGCCCGTCCTTCTCGAAACAGGGACTATTCCCAAAGAGCGCCTAGAGCTCGCACTTCCAGAGCCCATGGAGGTTGCAGTACTCATAGACCGTTGCCGGCTCATCTGCGACCAGCGCGAACGTCGTCTGCGGCTTCTCGCCGGGATGCAGATGGTGCACCTCGAGGCGGTCTCCCTGGGCCAGGGCGATCCACTGGATGTAGTGCTCCTCGAGCATGGGATGCTCGACAGAGCCCACCGTGACCTCCAGGTTGCCATCCTTGCGGACGCAGACCGGCACATGCTTCTCGACAGCGGCATCCGTGGAGCCCGCAACCAGCTCATCCATCGGCTGGCCGCAGCACTGCGGCGTGCAGGCGCCTTTGTTGATCACAGCCACCAGGTTGCCGCACTTGCTGCAGCGATAGAACGTTGCCTCACTCATAGCCATACCCCTCTCTGTGGACATTGCACTACTCTCTTGTTCCCCTCCCGCACAGAATCTAATCAGGAGCGGAGCAGAGGCTAGGCCACCACCACTTTCCCCTTATGGCCGACGAAATCGGAGACCTCGGCCAGAAGCACCATGTTGCGGGCATCCACTTTGCAGGGAAGGCCGAAGCGCACCAGATCCCCCTCGGCCGTCTCGACGCAGAGCTCGACCAGGTCGAGCCCCGGATAGCGCACGAGCACCGACTCGAGGATCTCCATCTCGGCACGGGAGAGCATCGTGTAGGGCACGTTGACCTCCAGGACCTTCGGGCGGTTCGTCGAATCGTTCAGGACCAGAGGCTCCACCGTCGTGGCGATGATCTGATCGCCACGATCGGAGCGCTCGAGCTTGCCCCGCACCTGGATGAAGACATCGCCCACGGTCTCGCCGGTCTCCTCGTCGACCTCGCCCATGAGGGGGCCCTGGCACTCCTCGTAGAGCTTCGGGAATATCACGACCGTGGTCTCGGCCTCCATGTCCGCCAAGGTCACGATTGCCATCGACTTGCCGGTCTTCGTGGTCTTCTTCTGCACGCCTGTCACCATGCCGGCAAGGCGTATGCTCTTGCCCTCCTCGACGAGGTAGCGGGTCTGCGTGGCGCCGGTGCCAGCATTCGTGACCTCCTCGGAGACCTCAAGGTCCGAGAGCTTGTAGTCGCGGGCCTTCGAGAGCGCATATTCATACGGGCGCAGCGGATGGTCCGAGACATAGATGCCGAGCACCTCGTACTCCTGGGCCAGCTTCGTCCGGCGGTCCCATTCCACCCCATCGGGCTCTGGCACCTCATCCTCGAACCCCGACCCCTCGACGGCGCCGAACATGTCGAAGAACGAGGACTGCCCTGCCGCACGATCGCGCTGGCGCTTCGCGGCGGAGTCGATGATGTTGCGGGGATTGTTCTTGTCGACGAAGTGCATGAGCTGCTTGCGGGTGTAGCCCGTGGAATCGAAGGCGCCGCTCTTGATCAGCGCCTCGACGACACGGCGGTTCGCCTGCGAGGAATCGACGCGGTCCACGAAGTCATGGAGCGTCTTGAAGGGGCCGCCCTTCTCCCTCTCTGCCATGATGGCCTCGCCGACCGACTCGCCGACGCCGCGGATGCCGGCGAATCCGAAGCGGATGCCTTCGTGGGTCGCCGTGAAGTCGCGGCCGGACTCGTTGATGTCTGGCGGCAGGATGTTGATCCCCTCGTGGCGGCAGGAGTTCACATAGTGGACGATCTTGTCGGTCTTGCCCATGTAGGAGGTCAGGACCGATGCCATGTACTCGCGGGGGAAGTGGGCCTTGAGCCAGGCCGTCTGCATGACCAGGATGGCATAGCCGGCAGAGTGGCTCTTGTTGAAGGCATAGGAGGCGAACTCCAGGACATCATCCCAGATCTTCTGGGCGACCTCCCTCTTGTAGCCATTCGCGATTGCGCCATTCATCCAGTGGTCGTAGATCGTCTCGTCGGCGCCATTGCCCTCCCAGTGGAAGATCTGGCTCGTCAGCATCTTGATCTTCTTCTTGGCCACCGGCTTGCGGATGCGGGAGTCGGACTCGCCTGGCGTGAAGCCGCACATCTTCATCGAGATCTGCATGACCTGCTCCTGGTAGACCATCGTGCCGTAGGTCTCGTCCAGGATGTCGGAGAGGCGGTCATCGTAGAAGACGACCGGCTCCTTGCCATTCATGCGGTTGATGTAGCTCGTGACCATGCCGGCGCCGAGAGGGCCCGGGCGGTAGAGGGCGATCAGAGCGACGATCTGCTTGTACTCGCGCGGCTGCATGTTCTTGATCGTTGCTGTCATGCCCGCGGACTCGACCTGGAAGACGCCGGCCGTGCGGCCATCGCCCATGAGGCGGTAGATCGCAGGATCGGTGAAGTCGATCTTGTCCACATCGATATCGACGCAGGTGGCACCGGGCTTGATCGCCTTCTTCACGGTCTCGGGCATGCCCTCGATGTCTGAGGCATTCGGATAGGATACCCTGATGTTCGCGAGCGCCTTGTTGATGACAGTCAGGGTCCTGAGGCCCAGGAAGTCCATCTTGAGCAGGCCCATGTCGGCGACCGAATGGCCCTCGTACTGGGTGATCGTGACGTTGCCTTTGGTATCGAGCTTGGTCGGCACGTGGTCCGTGACAGGCGTCGGCGCGATCAGCGTGGCGCAGGCGTGGACGCCCTCGCCGCGCATGTAGCCCTCGATCGACATGGCCGCATCGATGATGGCCTTCGAGTCGGGATCCTTGTTGTACGCATCCTCGAAATCGGGCGAATACTGGTCCGGCTTGTCCGGATTCTTGTGGAGGGCATTGGCAAGCGTCAGCTTCGGGTCGTTCGAGAGCATCTTCGAGAGCTTCTGGCCCATGTAGACCGGATAGCCCAGGACGCGGTTCGCATCATTGATGGCCTGCTTCGCCTTGATCTGCGAGTAGGTGATGACCTTGCAGACGCGGTCCTCGCCGTATACGTCGCGCACGTGCTGCAGGACGTCCTGGAGGTGCTCATCGTCGAAGTCCATATCGATATCAGGCATCTCGGTGCGCTGCGGGGAAAGGAAGCGCTCGAACATGAGGCCGTTCTCGAGCGGGTCGAAGTTCGTGATGTTCATCGCGTAGGCGACGATGGCGCCTGCGGCAGAGCCACGGCCTGGGCCGACGCCGATGCCATTGTCCTTCGCCCACTGGACATAGTCCTGCACGATCAGGAAGTAGTTCGCGAAGCCCTTGCCGATGATGATGCCAGCCTCGTGCTCGTAGCGCTCCTCGACATTGATCCCATTGATCGTGACGTTCTTCCAGTCCTTGCCATACCGGCGGGCAAGGCCCTTCTCGCACTCCTCGCGGAAGCGCTGCTCGGCCGTCTCGCCAGGCCGGAGTCCTGGGAACTCGGGCAGGTACATGGAGTTCCAGTCGAGCTCGTAATTGCACTTGCCGGCAACCTCGAGCGTGTTGTCGCAGGCTTCGGGGATCCACGAGAAGAGCTCGCGCATCTCGTCCTCGGTCTTCATGTAGAACTCCGTGCCCTCCATGCGCATGCGCGTCGTGTCGTTCACGGTCGTGTTCTTGCCGATGCAGGACAGGAGGTCCTGGGTCTTCGCATCCTCGCGCGTGAGATAGTGGAAGTCGTTTGTCGCGACGACCTTGATGTCGAGCTCATGGGCGATCTTCACGAGGCGCTCATCGAGCTTGCGGTCATCCCAGCCGTTCCGGAACTTGAGGCCGTGGTCCTGGATCTCGATATAGAAGTCGTCGCCGAAGACGCGCTTGAACTCCTTCGCCCAATGTATGGCATCCTCGAACTCGCCGTCGAGGATCCGCTGCTGGATGATGCCCTGCACGCAGGCGCTCTGGCAGATGAGCCCCTCGTGGTACTCCTCGAGCATCGCGAGCGTCGTCCTCGGCTTGTAGTACATCATCTCGTGGCCTGCCGCTTTCGACATGCACTTGATGAGGTTGACATAGCCCGTCTCGTTCTTCGCGAGCAGGATCAGATGGTAGCGGCGCTGCTTCGTGCCGCGCGGGATGCAGTCATCGGTGATGAAGTAGGCCTCGCAGCCGAAGATCGGCTTGATCTTGAGGCGGGGACGGTTCGCCTGGACAGCGGCCAGATCGTGGTCCGAGCTCTCCCAGACCGCGACATCGGATGCCCACTGCGCATGCACATCGTCGAAGTAGTCTGCATCAGGCGATGCGTTCTCAGGCTCCTCGAGATCCCAGCCCTTCTTGAAGCACTCCACATCGTGGCGCCACTGCTTCATGTTCGCCTGCTTGTCGTTGTAGGAACGGCATTCGAGGTCGAGGTTGGGGATGCCGAACATGTAGCCATGGTCGGTGAGCGCGACTGCCGGCATATCGAGGTCGACCGCCCTCTTCACCATCGCCGGGATGCGGGTGGCGCCATCCAGCAGGGAGAAATCCGAGTGGTTGTGAAGATGCACGAAAGCCATCTGTCACTCCTTCAGAGATCGTTGCGAAGACAAGGGAGCCTGCATGCGGCAGGCTCCCTTCCTAGCATAGCAGAAATCATGCGAACATCTGTGCTACCACAGATAGGGCTCATGCTCCCCGTCGTAGTGGTAGGAGGCGACGAAGGGCTCATCGGGATGCTCTCCATCTGCCACCTCCACGCAGACGAAGCGGCAGTCGATGTCCGCAAAGCCTGCATCCCGGAGCACGCGGGCATAGAGGTCGGCCTGGAGGGCATGGCGGGAGGATATCTCCTCGGGGCCAAGCGTCGTGTCTCCCGTCTTGTAGTCGATGAGGAGGGCATGGGAGCGGTCATTCCAGGCAACAAGGTCGAAGGCTCCCTCCACCTGGCTGCCCAGTTCCGAGTGCGCCTCGCTGAAGAAGGGCATCTCGGGCACCAGATGCGCATAGGAGAGCGCCTCCTTGCGGACCGACGAGGATGACCAGCGTGCCAGTGCACGCTCAAGCCGGCTGCACGCCCTTGGGCTCAGCCGCCAATGTTCCTCCATCGCCTTTATATGCCCTTCATCGGGATATTTCCCGGTCTCCACCATGGACTGGGCCAGAAGATGGAAGGCAGATCCAAGGTTGGTCGCCTTGTCCTCATCGGCAGCCACCGGTGCCCCTTCGAGCTCCGCATCGCGCTCGGCACGGTTCGGAAGCGCCCTGCCCCGCCCCGAAACGACCCGCTCCGCCTTGAGGCCGGATGCCCCTGCCATGGCATCCATGGCATCCTTGGCCTGGGAAAAGCTGAAGACGCCTTCGCGCGATCTCCTCATGCGGGTGCAGGCGCCCAGCACATCCTCCTCTCCTCCGAAGAGGTCGAAGGAGGGAGCTGCAGGCGTGCCAGACCCTGTTTCTGATGCCACGAGCGCAGCAGGATCGTCTGCCCAGTCACCCTCGATCTCAGGGACAGAGCCGCCTGAATCGATCGCAAAGCCCTTCCTGCCGTCCTCGGAGGCCTCCTTCCGGACCGTTACCGTATGGACCAGGGCATCCTCGGTCCCGCCATACGCAATCCGCGAGGTGCCAGAATCGGGCAGATTGCCCTCGAAGAGGGCGTCGGCCACGCCTGCAGCAAGCTGGGGCGCGAGGCATCCATCCTTCTTCTCTGCGACCGAAAGGCCGAGGATCAATGCCTCCTTCGCTCGGGTCAGCGCCACATAGAGGAGGCGCGCCGACTCCTCCGCTTCAGCCGTGAGGTCCTGCTCCTTGAGGGCGGCGTACCAGGCTCCGAGGGTCTTCGGGTCCTCTGGCGCCTCATCTGGCAGCTTCAGCTTGGCATCCTTCGGCGGCAGGATGCATGCCCGCCGATCCGTCTCGGGCACTGGTCCCGTGACGAAGGAGGATCCCCGTGGATTGGCCCAGCACTCAGCGACCGCGACCACATCGAACTCGAGGCCCTTCGAGGCGTGTATTGTCATGATCTTGACGGCAGAGGACTCGCCACCCGAGAGCGAGGCTGGCGGAATCTTCGAGACCTCGAGCCAGCGGTCGAATTCGGAGGCGGCGCGTGCTGGCCCCAGCCCCAGATCCTGCGTGAGGTCACGGATGTAGCGCAGGGCTGCAAGAACATTGGCGCTTGTGGCCTGTCCCTCGGCCCCTTGCGTGGCAAGGCGCGAAAGCCAGCCCGATTCCTTCACCACATAGGTGCAGACATCAGCCACAGGAAGCCTCCGGGCCAGCTGTCGCGCACGGGTGAGGATACCGTGGGCACGGCTGAGGCGTGCAGAGGGCACAGTGCCTCCCCAGAGCTTCATCGTCTCGAAGCCCCGCTCGATCTGCCGCTTCGCCGGAGCGTCGCATCGGGGCTGCGATGTTGTCGCAAGCTCGATGAAGTCTTCGGCCTCGAGGCCGAAGAGCGGCGAGGAGAGCAGCGGGAAGAGCCCCGACTGCGTGTCGTGGTCATTGGCAAGATAGTGCAGCAATGCCTGCATCGTGGCAGCCTCGGCCGTCTGCGTGAAGGTCGAGCCGCCGGTCACGACGCACTCGAGGCCGACCTTCCTGATCGCATCGATGTAGAGGTCTGCATGCGTGCCTGCACGGAGCAGCAGCACCATCTTGCCAGGCAGCTCGCCGGCATCTGCATAGGCCCGGAAGCGCTTCGCTATCGCCATCGCGCCTGCAGCGGTCTGCATCTGCGAGATGCTGCTCTCTCCGCGCGTGAGCTCGATATCGATGCGGGGCAGCTCCTTTGCCCGGTATGCCTTCTCGTGGCCCTGCACCTTCTTCTCGTTGTCCGTAGGATCGAGATGCATGAAGTCCGCAAGGACGCCTGCCTTGCCTCCGCAGACCGCGTCGACAAAGGAGAGGATGTCGCGATGGCTGCGGAAGTTGGTCTGGAGCTGGATCCGGCTCTCCTCGGGCAGTGACGCTCCCCTCTTCTGGAAGACCGAGACATCGGCCCCGCGGAAGCGGTAGATCGACTGCTGCGAATCGCCGACCGTCGTCAGGTGCTCCGCATCCTTTCCGGAGAGGAGGCTGATGAGCTTGACCTGCTTTGCGTCGGTGTCCTGGAACTCGTCGACCATAACGAGCTTGAAGCGTCCTTCGTAGTCGCGGGCCACGTCCGGCATCGTCTGCAGGGCCCAGAGAGCCTGGCTGATCAGGTCATCATTGTCGAGCAGCGAATGCTCATGCTTGAGCTCGCCGTAGCGCCTGTCGGCATCCTGGGCAATCTGGATCGCAGCCTCGGCGCTGGGACGCATGAGGGCAAGCTCCACCTCCCGCTCAAGCTCCTGGAAGGCCTCCTTCACCTCGGGGAGGAACTCCTTTATCCCGGCAGAGCTCCTTGGCATCTTCACCTGCGCAAGCGTTGCCTTGGCCTCCTGGGCCGTGCGTGCACCCGGCGCAAGCTTGCCGAATGCCTCGAGCGCATCGAGCGACGAGAGGACCAGGGGCAGCGCCGTCTTGCTGAGCTTGCATCCGGCAAGCGAGCCGTAGAGCGTCGTGAACTCCCCCATGAGGGAGGCGATGTCTGCCGCAGGCGGAATCCAGAGCCCCTCGAAGCCGTCAGGCGAGGCGATGGCCGCCTGCCTCAGCCGCTGCACGATATCGAGGACGCCGGTATAGCCCGAGGCGCTCCTGGTGCCGAAGCCATACTGGTCGAAGAGCTGCTGGAGGGCGGGATCTGCCTTCTGCTTCCGCTGCGCCTCGCCCACGGCCTCGTTCAGGGCCTGGTACAGGAAGGCATCCTCCTCGTTTCCCGAAGCGATCCGGAACTCGGGATCGATGCCCAGATCGAGGGCATGGCGCTTCAGGATGCGCGAGCACATCCCGTGGATCGTGCTGATCCAGGCGCTGTCGACCTTGAGGGCCTGGTCCGCCATGCCAGATTGCCTGAGCGTGGAGCGCACCCGCTCCTTGATCTCGCGGGCCGCCGCGTTCGTGAAGGTGATCACCAGCACCTGGGAGATATCGTCGAGATAGGCCTTCCCATCCTCGCCCGACCCCGGCGCCAAGGCCCAGGCGATGCGCTGGGTCAGCGTGAAGGTCTTGCCCGACCCGGCGCCTGCCGCGACGAACAGCGGGCGGTCGAAGATGGTCGCTATGTCACGCTGGCCATCGCTCAGCGTCGAAAGATCAACATGCGCTGTCATTTCATCCTCTTCTCGCAGTTGAGGACCGGGCAGAACTTGCAGGCGTCTGCATCGATCGGATTGGCCTCGATGTTGCCGTCGAGCAGCTCGGCAATCTTTGCCGCAATGAGCTCCTCGCAGGAGTCGAGCAGGGCGCACATCCCCTCTTCGTCGCTTCTGCCGAATCCCTCATGGTCGGGCACGATCACCATGCCCTCGGACCTCGAGGAGAGTTGGTGGGCGCCGAAGACCCGCGCGTAGACATTCTCGGAGGCGGCGCCGGAGATCGCATGGTCGCCCCTCGATCCCAGGTAGACGGCAGCCACCACCTTGAGCTCGGGATGCTTGCGGCGGATGACCTGTCCATAGATCAGCGACTGGACGCGGCGCGGCAGCGCGAGCGGAGCCCCCGGCTCAGGCGCTCCCTGCGGGAAGGCGGCATACTTCTTCGCAAAGCCTGCAGGCGACATATGCTTGTAGTCGATCACGACCGCTTGGTGGTGGGCATCCACATCGACACGGTCGATCGTGCCGGTGAGCCAGGCCCCTGCATAGGGGATGAGCTCTCCTTTGCGCCCGAAGCTCCATTCGAAATGCCGTGGCTCGAAGCCTTGGAAGAGCCCGCTCTCGTAGTCGAGCTCCGAGAGCAGGTCGCGCTTCAGCGTCGTGACAAGCCCCCGCTCCTCTTCGGTATGGGGAACGAAGGGCTGACAGCGCTCCTGCTTATGCTCGAGCTTCCGCTGGCGGTCCAGATTGGTATCGAACACCTGGGAGAGGATCTCCTTCGCATGGGCAAGCCCGGCGGCATCCTCCAGCGTGACGCGCGAGCCCCTGACGGAAAGCCAGGGCTCTGCCGCCACATCCGGACGCATGCCGGTTGCGCGCTCAGCCTCGTCCAAGGCCTCATCGAGCAGCTGGCGATGCGTCACTTCGAGCACCCGGTGCGCGAAGGTTCCCATCTCCATGCTGCCAAATCCAGCATCGCAGTCGCCAAGCCCCAGGCGGCGCAGGCTGAACCATTTGTAGGGGCACTCAAGATAGGACTCGATCTGGGAGGCCGAAAGCAGCGGCCTCCCATCGAGAAGCTCGGTGCGCCCTGTGGGCGGCACCACCACGCAATCCCGGTGCCCCTCTGTTATCGCCCCGGTCGGCCCGATAGGCTCGCTCGCCTCGAGACACGGAGACGAGCCTCCCCAGGAGAGGTTCTCGGTGGTGGAAAGCTCGCTCCGCTCGAAGACCGGCATCCCCTGCTCCCGGCATCCCTCAAGATCTTCCGCCTCGTCGTCCTTGAGGCGGTAGCAGGACAGGAGCTCCGAGAGCATCACGGACGGGTAGCAGGCCTCCGCATCGCTGTCTTTCTGCGTCCTCTCCACGATGAGGTGCGAGGAGGCCGCTGCCACTGCATGCCAGAATCCGGCCCGCCGCTCCTGCATGGGGTTGGGCGCAGGCTCCACGCCGCAGCGCTCCAGAAGGGCGCTCAGCACATCATCTCCGGTCGCGACGGCTGCCTCGGCCGATGTCTCCCCGCAGAGGATCGCAGCATCGCAGGAGCAGGGCTCCATCTGCGCTGCCTCGCTGCGCGAGACGATTGTGACCTGCGCTTTCGCTCCCTGGAGTGCCACCTCGGGACGCACGACGGCGCTTGTCTGCTGCATCGCCTGCTTCATGAGGGCGACGACCGCAGCCAGAGGAGTCCTTTTCTCTGCCTTGGGGTCGGCCGTGATGCCCAGCTCCTTCAGCGTGCCAGCCAGATTGAGGATGCCAGCGAGGACGCCTTCCGCCTCGGCATCCGAGAGATGGTCCTCGAGCCGCGGCACACGGATTGCGACATCGCCCATATCGTCGGTGGCCACATCGTCGGGCACCGGCTCGCCTCCTGCCACATAGGGGGCGAGGAGCTTCGATGCCGCCGTGCCGATGCGCCCCCGCAGGAGCTCCATCGTCGCCTGGGCGACCGGCTTCGAGACCGTCTTCGGGCTCTGGAGCTCCGCGAGCACCTCTTGGGGCGTGAGGAGCCGGTCGCCGCGCCATTTCGCGTCGATGCGCTGGACCTTGGAGACGGGCATGTGGGCGATATCGCTCAGCAGGAAATCGGAGAGCTCCCGTGGCGGCCACCAGCCCATATCGCCGAGGTTCACGAGCGTCGAGCCATCCTCCGTCCTCGTCGGGAGCGGCCAGCTCTGGGCCATCTCATCGAGCGAGGCGACCGTCTCGGCGTATTCGATGAAGGCACGGCCAGCCTCGAGCTTCGCAAGAGGAGCGGATATACGGGTCCTGACGGCAATGCCGCGTGCAGAGAGCTTGGGCGCAAGCTCGCGCCACGCCTGCTCCGTCGAAGGCACGGCCACGCAGATATCGGTGGCTCCCTCTTTCTCGGCAAGCGTCTGGATGCGTCTAGCGACAAGCTCTGCCTCGGCCAGAGGCCCTGCAGGGCGGAGGAGCTCGACCGCGCCGGTGGCGCAAAGCGGCTCGCCAGGCTCGAAGATCTGGCCCAGAAGCTGCTCAAGCTCAGGGGCACGCGAAGGGCTGGGGCATCCGCCTCCATCCTCCATGCTCCAGGCAATCCCGCGCTCATCTGCTGCATCGCGCAGTAGCTGTGCAAGCTCCTCCCCTTCCGCATCGGCCGCAGCATTCATGCAGGGCAGGATGAGGACGACTTCGGATGCCTCGGCCAGCGAGAGGACGAGCTCGCGCTGCCAGCGCCCAAGCGAGCGCATGCCCGAGACGACGAAGGCAGGGATCTTCGCCCCGGCATCGCAGAGGCGCCCCACGATCCCGGCGGCAGCTTCTGCCTCCTCGATATAGCCCATCTTATGGATGAGGGCACGGTAGCGGCCTGCGATGCCTGCTGCCGCAGCCTCTGCCGGCGTGAGGCCGAGTGCCTCTGCACGGGAGCTGTCAGGGGTTCCATCGGATTCGAGCGGCAGCCAAGGCAGGGCCTTCGATGCCAGGCCTATCAGCACGTTCAGGGTGCCGGCATTGAAGCTCAGCGCCCCCACCCCTTCTGCCTCCTCGAGCAGCACCTGCTCCATTGCGATGGTGCGCGCTGCCGGCTCGATCAGGTGGGTCCCGTCGCCCCAGACCTCCCAGCGCTCAGACAGCCAGGCGGAGATGGTCGTGACCGGAAGCCCGAAGAGCTTCTCCTCATGGACAGCGCTCAGCTCCCGCTCGGCCTCGAGCTGCGCCTCGAATGAAGGGACGAGAAGGACAGCGCCGCGCAGCTCCTGCTCGCGGACAAGCGCTGCCCGCACGCTCTCGCTTGCGATGCCTTCATCTGCTGCATGGACGATCTTGAGCCCCATATCCCACTCCTTGCGCGATTGGCGTATCAGCACCCATCATAGCGCAGGAGCCAGACAGGAATTCAGGGCTGCCTCACGCGTCCGCACGCCCTTCGAGGCGCTCCAGCACGAGCCTATAGCCGCCTTCCGGGCCATTGAGGCACTTCGACACCCGGCTCACTGTCGTCGAGGAGGCACCGGTCGCTTCCGAGACCGCTGCATAGGAGGCTCCATCAGAAAGGAGCCGTGCCATCTCCAGCCTCTGCGCAAGGTCCTGGATCTCGCGCCTGCTGCAGAGATCATGCAGGAAGGCCTCTGCCTCGTCCGGGGTCTTGAGCTGGCAGAATGCCTGCATGAGCCTCGCCTGCTCTTCGGCCCTCTGCTCCTTAGACGACATGCACCCTCCTTCGCAGCTTCTGCGTTGGCTCAATACTTTACCACACTAAAGTAGAAGCCGGCACAAGGCTCCACGTTTCCATGCGGGAGCTGTGGTGACGCCTGGGCACCAGGCACATCTTCCTGCTTTGCGGGTACACTGTGCCTGCCCTTCCATCGCATAGCAGCAAGGAGCATCGATGCATTTCCTGAAATCCTGGTTCTTCCTCGCGCTGGCAATCGCCTTCGCGATTCATTTCGTCCCCGGCATCGTGCCGGTCGGCGGCACGATCGCAGGCCCGGTCTTCGCAGCTCTGGCCCTTGCCCTCATCAACGCCACGATCAAGCCGATCATGAAGGCGCTCTCGCTTCCGCTCACGATCCTCACGCTCGGCATCTTCTCGCTCATCGTGAACGCGATAGCGCTGGAGCTTGCAAGCTATCTTGCGCTCTCAGTCTTCTCCGCCGGCATCGCTATCACGAGCTTCGGAGCTGCCTTCTGGGGTGCCCTCTTCATCTCCATCTGCACGGCCATCCTGGACGCCGTGCTCGGCTAGGCGTCCCTGCGACCAGCTGCCGGCAAGGCGGGCAGCGTTCGCAGCGGCGGTCTCGACCGCCCGCGATGCAGCCTCCCGGGCTGCCGAGAAGGTGTTCGTGACCGTCGAGCCGACAAGCTTCATGATGGCATCCTTCGTGGTCTGGCTCGACTCCCCAAGGGCTGAAAGGACCTTCTGGATGCTCTCCGGCGTGGCCGTCACCTCGTCCAAGGTCTTGGCGCCCCCTGCCCGGAGGACCTGGAAGAACTCTTCCGTGAATTCCTTCCTCTGCCCATACGGGATCGAGGCGATCCAGTCGGCGAATATGCTGTTCGTGACCTTGCATTCCGGCAGGAGATCGTCTGCTGGGGCGAACCGTCCCGGACCGGTCTCCCAGGAGGTCGGATCGTGCTGAAGGACGCCCGTCTGGGAGCTCTGCACATAGATGCGGGGCTCCTCCGGACGGTCGAAGAACATGCCGACGACCGAGTACTGGGGCTGGATGCGGAGGAACCTGTGGCCCAGCACGTCGTAGGCGCCTTCCGGCACGACCAAGCGGTCCATCCCAGGCCCGTCATTGCTCCAGCAATAGAGCACCGTGCTCCTGAGATCTCGGGGAAGTGCGGCCGCTGCATAGGCGGCAAGGTTCCCGCCCTTCGAATGGCCGCCCACATAGAGCCTGCGTCCCTCGGCCTGGGCGCGCCGTGCTGCCCGCTCGAGATAGTGCGCAGCCTCCTGCTGGGCCTCGGTCACCTGGAAGCTCAGCATGAAGTTCTCCTGCCATCCGACGAGGGTGTTGTCCGTTCCCCGGAAGGAGATATAGGTCTCCTGCGGCGTGAGGTCGATCGCAAGGCCGCTCATCTGGAGCGAGAGCTCCGGCCTGAAGACATCGATGAGATCATGGAGCCGGCATTGCCCGAAGCGCTTCGAGGCGCTCAGGAGCTCGAGCGTCGGTGCCTCGATGTTCGCCATCGACTTCACGTAGGGCGCGATGTCGCCACCGGAGACTTCGAGGATCTTCCGGCAGGCGTCCCTGACGGTGATGGAGCCCTCCTCCCCTTCCCAAGGGACGATCCCCGTGAAATCGATATAGGCGACAACGGAGCAGATGAGGTTGTCCACCTCATTGAAGGGGCGCTCCTGGAAGTCGAGGTCTCCCCGCCACCTGAGATAGCTGTCGATGTCTGCCACGTCTGCCTCCCCATTCCGCCGTCAGAAGCATCCTACCCAAAACAAGGGCGCCTCCTGGAGCCAATGCCCCAGAAGGCGCCAATTCCCATCTCTGTGCGGGATGCTATGCCATGATCTTGCGGAAGAGCTCCACGACCTGCTCGTGGGTGGCCTCACGCGGGTTGCCCGGATAGCAGGCATCGTTCAGGGCATCGGTCGCGAGCTGGTCGAGATCCTCCTCGACGAGGCCCTTGCAGGTCTTCGGGATGTTCACATCCTCGGAGAGCTGGCGGACCGCAGCGATGGCGGCATCTGCCGCCTCGTCGTCCGTCATCCCTGTCGTGTCGACGCCCATAGCGACGGCGACCTCGGCGAGGCGCTTCGTGACGACCGGCTTGTTGAACTCCATCGCGATCGGCAGGAGCATGGCGCAGGCGACGCCGTGCGGCGTGTCATAGTGCGCAGACAGGGTGTGGGCCATCGAGTGGTCGATGCCGAGGCCGACATTGGAGAAGCCCATGCCAGCGATGTACTGGCCAAGGGCCATGCCCTCTCGGCCGCTCGCAGGCTTTCCGCTCTTCGCCTCTGCATAGGCATCGCGGAGGTTCTGGGAGATGAGCTGGATGGCCTTGAAGTGGAACATGTCGGAGAGCTCCCAGGCGCCCTTGGTGGTGTAGCCCTCGATAGCGTGGGTCAGGGCATCCATGCCCGTCGCGGCCGTGAGGCCTGCCGGCATCGAGCTCATCATGTCAGGGTCGACGACAGCGACCTCGGGGATATCGTTCGTGTCGACGCAGACGAACTTGCGGACCTTCTCCGGGTCGGTGATCACATAGTTGATCGTGACCTCGGCGGCGGTGCCTGCGGTCGTCGGGACGGCGATCGTGAAGGTGGCATGGTTCTTGGTCGGAGCGACGCCCTCGAGAGACACGACATCGGCAAACTCGGGGTTCTCGGCGATGACGCCGATGGCCTTTGCGGTATCCATGGAGGAGCCGCCGCCGATCGTGACGATCATGTCAGCGCCGGACTCCTTGAAGGCAGCCACGCCGTCCTGGACATTCTTGATGGTCGGGTTCGGCTTGATCTCGGAATAGAGGGTCCAGGGGATTTTCGCCTCGTCGAGCAGGTCGGTTACCTTGGCGGTGACGCCGAACTTCACGAGGTCAGGATCGGAGCAGACGAAAGCCTTCTTGTAGCCGCGGCGGGTGATCTCGCCCGGGATCTCCTTGATGGCGCCCGCGCCATGATACGAGATGGTGTTCAGAACGAAGCGATTGACAGCCATATCATTCCTTCCTTCAGGGGGATGAACGAACCATCGAAACCATACCCTATGGGCACGCGCCTCCGCTCTCAGCCATCTTGGAAACGCTGAAGCCAAAGTATTGGTACAGATGTACCTTTTTAGGCTTTCAGCTGCAAAAATACCGGAGTAAGGTCCACCAGACCCGTATATATTCTTAAAAAGCTGCCGTTCACCGATTGGTGAACGGCAGCAATCCTGCAATCGCGGTGTCGGGCCGGAGCTATTCTGCGCCGAACATGAGCTCGTCGAAGGTGTAGAAGCCGGGCTCCCTCTGAAGGAGCCGCGTGGCCGCAGCCAGGGCGCCTTCAGCGAAGATGGTGCGGCTGCTCGCCCGGTGTGTCAGCACGACCTCCTCATCAGGCCCGAAGAAGTGCACCTCATGCGTGCCGGCGACCGTGCCGCCACGCAGGCTGTGGACCCCGATCTCGTCCTTCGTGCGGGCGCCGACAATCCCCTCGCGCCCATAGACGACAGGGCGGGTGCCTTCAGGATCGAGGGCTGCCACCAGCATCTTCGCCGTGCCCGACGGAGCATCGACCTTCTGGTTGTGGTGGGTCTCGACGACCTCCTCATCCCAGCCGGCAAGATACTTCCCTGCCTCGGCCGTGAGCTTGCGGAGCACCGCCACGCCGAGCGAGTAGTTGCCGGAATGGATGACGGGAACCATCTTGCCAAGATCGGCAAGATCCGCCAGCTGCTTTGCGGTGAGGCCCGTCGTGCCTGAGACGACCGCACACTTCACGCGCTGGGCATAGGCGACAAGGCCCGGCAGAAGGGCGGGATTCGAGAAGTCGATCGCAAGTTCTGCCTCGGGAAGGCCATCGGGCAGGATGTCGGCATTCTCGATGCCGACCTCGCCCACGACCTCCATATCGTCACGGAAAGCGATGAGACCCTCGATCGTCTTCCCCATCTTGCCATTCCCGATCAGGACGACCCTAGCCAAGAAGACCGACCCCCTTCATCGCAGCGGTGAGGCGGGCATGGTTCTCCTCTGCCATCGGCCAGAGCGGCAGGCGGTAGTTGGGCTTGATGAGGCCCATGTCGGCAAGCGCCTGCTTCACTGGGATGGGGTTGACCTCGCAGAAGAGGGCATGGATCAGGTCGAGGCAGGCAAGCTGCGTCTCGCGGGCTGCATCCACGTTGCCGGCAAGATAGTTCGCGCACATCTCGTGCACTTCCTTGGGCATAACGTTCGCCCAGACAGAGATGACGCCACGGGCGCCCAGGCTCATGAGCGGCAGGACCATATCGTCGTTGCCGGAGAACATGCCGAAGTCAGGCCCCAGGCAGTGGGCGATCTCGGTCGCATAGCCGATCGAGCCCGAAGCCTCCTTGATGGCGAGGGCACGGGGATGGCGGGCAAGGCGCTCGAGGTTGTGGACGCTGATCGAGCAGCCCGTGCGGCTCGGGACGTTGTAAAGGATGACAGGGACATCGACCGCGTCGAGCACCTGCTTAAAGTGGTGGTAGATGCCCTCCTCATTCGACTTGTTGTAGTACGGGGTGATCACGAGGAGCCCATCGACGCCGACCTTCTCGAGCTCCAGGGACTTGTTGTAGCTCTCGCGGGTGCAGTTGGAGCCAGCGCCGCCGATGATGGGGACCGCACCTCCCACATGCTCGACCGCGAACTTCGCGACCGCGATGTCCTCTGCGTCTGTCATGGTCGCAGACTCGCCCGACGTGCCCAGCACGAGGATGCCATCCGTGCCATTCGTCACCTGGAACTCCAGGATCTTGTCGAGCGAGGCATAGTCGATCGAGCCGTCCTCATTGAACGGGGTGACCAGGGCGACGATGGAGCCGGTCAGCTTCTGCAAATCCATGTGAACTCCTATCCACGATGGGCCGCGAGGCCCCAAGACAACAATCGCCAGCAAAGAGCGGCTTTGCTGGCGACAACCTGTCACATCACATAGCGCTCCTGCAGCTTTCCTGCAGACAGTCCCCGGCGTATTCCGCCGAGGCCCACCCCTGCAGCATGCCTGCTGCATGAGTTCGGCGGATTCCGCCTCCGTCCAGGTTCATAGCCTGCCGGCTCGCCTGGACATCATCTGTCCGCGCCTCTACGTACGAGCATGGTACCACGCGCCACGCCCCCGAAAAAGATATCTCCCCTGCCGGAAATAGCCCTGAAACGTCCACGGCACGAAGCCGTCTTCTGCACCCGCAGGGCCGGCCGGATGGATATCCCGCCCACAATGGTACATGTGTATCTATAATCAGCCGATTTGCGCTCTCAGACCTGCGTTGAATCTGTAAAATCATGCATTCGTTCAATATCAATGCTCTATGATGAGGAGGAACACGCAGCTTGAACGTTTTGCTAAAGAGGTTCCGATGAGACACAGCAACACGTCTTCCGTCAAGTCGGTTGCATCCAGAGTCCTGCACGCAGAGGCGCTTGCCGGCATGGCAGGCCAGATCCGCGCATCCGAGGACGGGGATGGACGATCTGACGCAGAACGGCAGGAGGACGCAGAGAGCTACCTCGCCGCTGTCGGGGACCTCTATCGGCTCGTGACGCCGCTTCTCAGGGCCTTCTCCCAGGGCAGCATCACGGTGCTCCTCTATCTCGACACCCATCGCCATGACACATCCGCTGTCCGCATCTCGGAGGAGGTCGGCCTCACCCGCCCACGGATCACCCAGATCGTCGACTCGCTCGAGGAGATGGGCCTCGCCAAGCGCGTGAAGGACCCGAGCGATGCCCGCAAGATCCGCGTCTCGGTCACCCGCAAGGGCCACAAGGTCGTCTCGGGCATGCGGACGGACCTGCTTGCGATCGTGAAGGATTTCCAGACGGTCCTCGGCGAGGATGACTCCCGCGAGCTCACACGGCTCCTTCGCAAGGTCGCAGCCCTGCTCCACGAGCTGGATGGCGACGAGGGCGCAGAAGAGGACTAGGACAGGGCGCTTCCGGGGGTATATCCTATGTGTCAGGATAATGCCAGACACAGGAAAAGGTGCCCCATGGATCCGAAGCTTCTCTCCCTCGCCCAGTCCTATGCGAGATCGGTCTACGACGAAGAGATCATGCTGGTGAGCGCTCTTGCGTCCCTTCCCGCCCCTTCCCACCATGAAGGGAAGCGGGCCCGCTTCATCGTGGACTGGTTCCATGCGAACGGCGCCCCAGAGGCCTACATCGATGAGCAGAAGAACGTGATCGTCCCCATCGCGACCCGCAACGAGGATGGCACGCCACGCGACCTGGCGGTCTTCGCGGCCCATACCGATGTGGTCTTCCCCGACCGGGACTCCTTCCATCCGGAGGTGTCCGGCACCCGCATCGAAGCCCCCGGCATCGGCGATGACACTGCCTGCCTGGCAGGGCTCATGCTTGCCGCCCGCTACCTGATCCAGCATCCCGAGATCACAAGCCATATGGACACCGGCCTTCTCGTCGTCGCGAATTCCTGCGAGGAGGGGCTTGGCAACCTCGATGGCACAAAGCAGGTCTTCAATGCCCTCGGGCACAGGATCCACGAATACATCTCCTTCGACCGCTACATGCCGCAGTGCTGCTCCGTCGCAGTGGGTTCGCGCCGCTTCAAGATCTCCTGCCATGCCCGTGGCGGCCATTCCTGGGCAGACTATGGGACGCCGAATGCCCTGGAGCGCATCTGCGCCCTCGTCGAGCGCCTCTATGCCCTGCCGCTCCCCGAGGATCCCCGCACGACGATGAATGTCGGGAAGATCGAGGGCGGGACGACCGTAAACTCGATCGCAGAGGACGCCTCGCTCCTCTTCGAGTTCCGCTCGACCTCAGAGGAGGTCCTCGATTCGCTGGAGAAGCAGCTCAGGCAGGAAGTGGACAAGCTGCAGGCCCCAGAATGCACGTTCTCCATCTCCATCATCGGCAACCGCCCCGGCAACGGCGAGGTACCCGAGGAGCCCGAAGCCGAGCTCACCCAGGCCTGTGTCGATGCCCTCACGAAGATTGCCGGCGTCCGGCCCGATCTCTCCCCTGCCTCGACCGATGCGAACATCCCGCTCTCCATGGGGATACCGGCGACGTCGGTCGGCACCATCATAGGCGGCGGCGCCCATACCCGCGAGGAATGGATCGATGCGACCAGCCTGCCGAAAGGCCTGGCCGTGACCCTGTCCCTGATGCTCCGGCACGCCAGGCGCTTCCGCGACGATATCGGGAAGGCGCAGCGGCCAGAGGTCGAGGAGCGCATCCGCAAGCTCCATGGGCATGCCGATGCCCTGAAGGACGACCCCGAGCTAGCCCGCCGCCTCCAGGATCTCCGCGAGAAGGCCGAAGCGGTGCGCTCGGATCCTGTAGCACGCGCAGAGATCGAGGCCCATATCGAGGCGATCCGCAAGAGGGCAGAGGAGGCGCGGCTGTCCCACCACAAGGACCAGGGACAGGCCACAGCAGCCAGCGCGCAGGCAGACGAGCCTGCCAAGGTCCGCTAGCATCACGCGTCATATCATCCAGCAAGTGCAGCGAGGGCCCGGATGAGGTGTCCGGGCCTTCATGCGTGCCTGCCCATCGGCGCCTCCCTGAGCAGATCATCTTCGAGGCAAGGCGGGCACGGCCAGTCCATAAACTTGACGGGGGCCCCGGACAGACCCACGGGACCCCCACTTTTCGGGCTCTTGGCCTCCCCTATGCGGTGCCGAGTACATCGCCGGTTCGCGTCTGCCCTGTGTACATCATCTATGTACACTGCAGATGATTCCCCAACCTGCCACCTGAAGACACGTCGGAAGCCCCGCGGGCGACTTTCGCGGTAAGCGGTCGGGAGGGCCTCCAAATCTGGTTTGTTGATGGGAATCTGCTGGACATCCTGTGCCGCTGCGGCAGCGTCTTCAGCTGCCTGACAAGGCAGCGGCCCTGCCTGAAAGAGAGGAGGCCGCCTTCCGGCAGCCTCCCCACGCAAGACAATGCTTTGCGCCGATCACGCTTCGAGCTTGGCCGTCAGCATCTCATTGAACCGCTTCGGGTTGCCCTTGCCCTTCGACGCCTTCATGCACTGGCCGACCAGATAGCCGACAACCTTCTTATTGCCCGCCTTGTACTGCGCGACCTGGTCTGTGCAGCGCGCGAGCACCTCATCCACAATCGGCTCGAGCGCTCCGGCATCGCTCACCTGGCGCATGCCGCGCTCGTCGACGACCGCCTCCGGGTCCTTGTCCGTGCCATTGACCGCATCGAGGACCTCGCGTGCCTGAGCGAAGGTGATGGCATCGGCAGCAAGGAGCTTCGCAATCGAAGCCACCTGCGCAGGCGCGAGCGCATCGTAGCTCGGTGCCAGGTTCACCATCACATTGGCGACCATAGCGACAGCCTTGCCCTCGACGCCCTCAAGCGCCTCCTCGAAGAACTTCGAGACGTCCGGGTCTCCTGCAAGCTGGGCTGCATCCGCGTGCTTGATGCCGTAGCTCTTCTCGTAGCGGGCGCACTTCTCGTCCGGGAGCTCGGGGATGCGCGAACGGCAGTCATCGATGAACTCATCGCTCAGGTCGAAGGGAGCCAGATCGGGATCGGGCATGAGGCGATAGTCGTCTGCCGTCTCCTTCTGGCGCATCACGATGGTGCGGCGCTTGGAAGGCTCCCAGTGGCGGGTCTCCTGATAGATGATGCCGCCCTCCTCGAGGACCTCGGCCTGGCGGCGGATCTCATACTCGAGCGCATCGTGGAGGCTCTTGAAGGAGTTGATGTTCTTCATCTCGGCCTTCGTGCCCAGCCGCTTCTCGCCCCGGCGGCGCAGCGATATGTTGCCGTCGCAGCGCATCGAGCCGGATTCGAGCGAGCAGTCGGAGATGCCGAGGGTGCGGAAGGTCTGCTGCAGCTTCTCCATGAAGAGGCGGGCCTCCTCAGGGGTCCTCAGGTCAGGCTCGGTCACGAGCTCGATCAGCGGGGTGCCGCAGCGGTTGTAGTCGACGAAGGATTCGGCGGCGCCGGTGATGCGGCCCTCCTCGCCTCCGGAGTGCACCATCTTCGCGGCGTCCTCCTCCATATGGATGCGGAGGATCCGAATAGGCGCGGTGTAGGAGCCATCCTCTTCGCGCTCGATCTCGGTCTCGCCGTCACCGGCAAGCGTCTCCCAGGCAGGGCGCTCCTTCGCGCCAGCCCCCGAGACCTTGAGGTCGAGATGCCCATGCATGCAGAAGGCGACCGGCCCCTGCGTCGTCTGGTAGTTCTTCGCCATGTCCGGATAGAAGTAGTGCTTGCGGTAGAACATGGAGTGCTTCATGATCTGGCAGTTCGTCGCAAGGCCGGCCATAACAATGGACTGGATGGCCTTCTTGTTCGGGACCGGCAGGGCTCCTGGCATGCCGAGGCAGACCGGGCACACGTTCGTGTTGGGCGGATCGTTGTGCGAGAGCCTGCAGTTGCAGAACATCTTCGTATCGAGCGTCGTGAGCTCGGTATGGACTTCGAGGCCGATGACGGCCTCCCAATCCTTCAGCACCTCTTCCAGCGTCTTCATGCCAGATCGCCTCCCTTCCCGGCAAAGGCCGGCGCGACGACGCCCTTGGCCACATACGCACGCTCGATGGCCCGGGCGAACTGCAGGAGCCTGCGGTCGGAGAAGGCCGGCCCCTGGAGCTGTGCCGATACCGGCAGCTTCGATTCCGCGCCCAGGCCTATCGGCACCGAGATGCCGCCATTGCCCGCGATGTTGTTCGAGATCGTGAACATGTCGGAGGCATACATCTGGGTGGGATCGCTCATCTCGCCGAACTTGAAGGCCGTGCGGGGAGCCGCCGGCATGAGGATCACATCGCAGCGCTTGTAGGCCTCGACGTAGTCGCGGGTGATGAGGGTGCGGACCTGCTGGGCAGGATAGTAGTATTTGTCGTAGACGCCCGATGCCAGAAGGTAGGCGCCGAGCATCTGGCGGCGCTTTGCCTCCTCGCCGAAGCCATGGGCACGGCTCTTGGCCGTCTGCTCAGCCAGGGAGAGGCAGTCCGGCTCCTGGTAGCCATAGCGGACGCCGTCGAAGCGGGCGAGGTTCGAGAAGGCCTCGCAGGGGGCGATCACGTAGTAGGCGGCGATGGCAGAGGCGATGTTCGGAAGCTCGACCTCCACGATCTCCGCGCCCTGGTCCTCAAGCGCCTTGATGGCGCCGGCAAGGGCATCCTTCACTTCCTGGGTAAGTCCTGCTGCCTCCATGAGGGCAGGGACGACGCCGACCTTCCTGCCCTCGATCGGATCGTCGAGGTGCTCGAGGAAGTCGACCGGGCAGTTCTGGCTCGTGGAATCATAGGGGTCGCGTCCCGGACCGGTGAGGGCGTTCATCGCGAGCGCCACATCGGCGACGCTCCTGCCGAAGGGTCCTACCTGGTCGAGGGAGGAGCCGAAGGCGACGACGCCGTAGCGGCTGACCGCCCCGTAGGTCGGCTTCATGCCGACGACGCCGCAGAGGCTTGCCGGCTGACGGATCGAGCCGCCCGTGTCGGAGCCGAGCGTGATCGTGGCCTCGCCTGCTGCGACGGCAGCCGCGCTGCCGCCCGAGGAGCCGCCTGGGACCCTCGTCGTGTCCCACGGATTGTTCGTGCGGTGGAAGGCAGAGGATTCGGTCGAGGAGCCGAAGGCGAACTCGTCCATGTTGGTCTTGCCGAGGGGCGTCGCCCCAGCATCGAGCATGCGCTGGACGCAGGTCGCCGTGAAGACCGAATCATAGTTCTCGAGCATGCGGGAGGCGCAGGTCGTGCGCGTCCCGACCAGATGCATGTTGTCCTTGAAGGCGACCGGCACGCCGGCCAGGGCGCCGAGCTCCTCGCCCTTCGCACGGGCCTCGTCGCACTTCTTCGCTGCTGCAAGCGCAAGCTCGGGCACGACCTGGAGGAATGCCTGGACCTCGCCTTCACGCTTGTCGATCGCGTCGAGGGAGGCCTCGGCGACCTCGGTGGCCGTGAAATCGCCCGCCTTCACGCCAGATGCGATCTCGGCTGCAGACAGCTCGTCGATGTTTGGCATCAGCGGTCTCCTTCCTCGTCGCCCAGGATCGAGGGGACACGGAAATAGCGGTCATGCGTCGAGGCAGCATTGTGGAGGGCTGTCTCGATATCGAGGGCACGGACGGAGTCGTCGACGATGTCCTCCCCCATCACGTTCGAGAGGTCTCCGATGGGATGGAAGGTCGGCTCGACCCCTTCCAGGTCGTATTCGCGGATGGGCTCGAGCAGCTCCACCGCATCATTCATATACTGGGTCATCTCATCCAGCTCTTCAGGTGTCAGATGGATGCGGGCATAGTCCGCAATCCCTGCCACGTCTTCTCTGCTCAACGGCATGAATCCCCTACCTTCCCGATCTGCCTCACAAGAACTCGGTTCATCATTTTATAACGGGATGCCCCAGATTCGGGACGCTGCAACCCTTCCGCAACGTTCAGGGAGGGCCAGGAAGGCCGCCTGCCCTGGGGATGCAGGGAAAAGTGTGCAGATGCCACTGATTTCTTTGCGGCCGGGCCAGCTTCTCTGGTATAGGAAGGAGCAAACGCGGTAAAATACCATCTGGCCAGTAGGATTTAAGAAAGAAGGCTCGCAGCCGCACCTGCGCTGCTCGCTCCACTATAGCAGCACTTCGCAGGATCTGCGCGAGGCTTGTCTCTTGAATGCCCCTATTGGCGCAAGTAAACCGGCTTGACAGGCAGCTGCGGCCACGCCGCAGCGACGGAATGGGGCAAGGGCCCCATGAGTTTGGGAGCACAACATGTCAGAAGCATTGCTTGAGGTACGCGGCGTTTCCGCTGGCACCGAAGACAAACCCATCCTGCACGATATCGACCTCTCGGTCGGCACAGGCGAGACCCATGTGCTGATGGGGCCGAATGGCGCAGGCAAGTCCACCCTCGGCCACGTCATCATGGGCGATCCCCAGTATGTGGTGAGCGGAGGCAAGATCGTCTTCAATGGACAGGACGTCACGGAGCTGACGGCGGACAAGCGCTCGCTTGCCGGCATCTTCCTCTCCTACCAGGCACCGGTCGAGGTGCCGGGCGTCCCCCTCTACACCTTCCTGCGCACCATCACGCAGATGCGCCCCGAGCTCAAGACCACGGCACGCAAGTTCCGCCAGCGCGTGAACGAGATCGCCGATGAGCTCGATATGGACGAGTCGTTCCTGACCCGCGAGCTCAATGTCGGCTTCTCCGGCGGCGAGAAGAAGAAGATCGAGATGCTCCAGCTCCTGCTGCTCCAGCCGAAGCTCGCCATCCTCGACGAGACCGACTCCGGCCTCGACGTCGATGCCCTCTCGGTCGTCTCCAAGGGCATCGAGGCCTACCGCAGGAGCTGCGACGGGGCGCTCCTCATGATCACGCACAACACGCGCATCCTCGAGAAGCTCTCCGTCGACCGCACCCATGTGATGGTCCACGGCCACCTCGTCGAGGAAGGCCCCGCCTCCCTCATCGACGAGATCGATGCGAATGGCTTCGGCCGCTTCGAGGCCAAGCTCGACGCCCAGGAGGCCTGAGGCACGTGAGCGAGAAGAAGACCCAGGTAGCGGACATCAACCGCTCCCTCTATGATTTCGTTATGCCGGAAGAGGGCTATGAGCGCTATGCCAATGGCCTGACGCCGGACATCGTCCGCGCCATCTCCGAGAAGAAGGACGAGCCGGAGTGGATGCTCCAGAAGCGCCTCGACGCGCTCGAGCTCTTCCAGGACATGAAGATGCCGGACAACTGGGGCCCCTCCATCGAGCATCTCGATATGGACCACATCTCGACCTATGTGAACCCGAAGACGAAGCAGGCACGCAGCTGGGACGATGTGCCGAAGGACATCAAGGACACCTTCGAGCGCCTCGGCATCCCGCAGGCGGAGCGCGACAGCCTCGCAGGCGTCGGCGCCCAGTATGACTCCGAGATCGTCTACCACAACATGCGCGAGGAGGTCGCGAAGTACGGCGTCGTCTATACGACGATCGAGGACGCCCTCCACGATCCCAAGTGGGAGCCGGTCGTGCATGAGTACTTCGGCACGCTGATCCCGCCCCGCGACCACAAGTTCGCAGCCCTGCACTATGCCGTATGGTCGGGCGGCTCGTTCGTCTATGTGCCGGCAGGCGTCACGGTGGAGTACCCGCTCCAGAGCTACTTCCGCCTCAACGCCTCGGGCGCTGGCCAGTTCGAGCACACCCTCATCATCGTCGAGCCCGGTGCCAACCTCCACTTCATCGAAGGCTGCTCCGCCCCGAAGTACTATGAGGCGAACCTCCATGCTGGCGCCGTCGAGCTCTTCGTGAAGGATGGTGCACATCTGCGCTATTCGACGATCGAGAACTGGTCGAAGAACATGTACAACCTCAACACGAAGCGCGCCACGGTCGGCAAGGATGCGACGATGGAATGGGTCTCGGGCTCCTTCGGAAGCCATGTCTCCTACCTCTATCCGACGACCATCCTGGCAGGCGACCGCAGCCACTGCGAGTTCACGGGCATCACCTTCGCTGGCGCCACCCAGGACCTCGACACCGGCTGCAAGGTCGTCCTCAATGGCCGCGACACGACTGCCTCGGTCGAGACGAAGTCGATCTCCAAGGACGGCGGCATCAACACCTTCAGGAGCTCGGTCGTCGTCGGCAGGCATGCGGAGCGTGCCCGCGCCACGGTGTCCTGCCAGTCGCTCATGCTCGACGATATCAGCCGCTCCGACACGATCCCTGCAATGGACGTGCGCTGCAGCTCTGCTTCCGTCGGCCATGAGGCGACGATCGGCCGCATCTCCGATGACACGGTCCTCTACCTGATGAGCCGCGGCTGCTCCGAGCAGGAGGCGCGCACGCTCGTCGTGAACGGCTTCGCCAACCCCGTGTCGAAGGAGCTCCCGCTGGAATACGCGGTCGAGATGAACAACCTGATCAAGCTCGAGATGGAAGGGGCGATTGGCTGATGGCAGCACCTGCAGCAAAGCTTGCAACGCTTTCCCACATCAATGTTCCTCCTGCACAGACCTGGAACTACCTCAAGATCGACGAGACGTCGATGGAGGTGCCGGCCCCCAAGGTCACAGGCGACGTCTATGCCCGCCTCCCCCGCCTTTTCGATGGCATCGAGTGCGGCATCGGCGCTGAGGCCGTGAAGTGGATCGAGTACTCCGCCGGGGATGCTACCTACATCGAGGTGCCCGCCCACCACGTGCGCGAGACGCCAATCGTCGTTGCGATCGATGCAGACAAAGGCGAGGTCGCAGATACCGGCGTGATGGTCCGCCACCATGCCTCCGCCATCATCGTTATGGTCACCTCGGGCGAGCAGGAGGCTGAGGCCACCTCGGCAAACCTCCTCCGCATCGTGGCTGAGCACGACGCAAAGGTCATGGTCCTCGAGTTCATGGCGGTCCCTGAAGGCCACCAGCATCTCGAAGGCCTCGGCATCCACGCAGACAGGCGTGCCCAGGTCGAGGTCCGCCAGTATGCGCTCGGCGGCCAGAAGGTGGCAGCCGGCCTTGCGACCGACCTTGCCCAGGATGAGGCACGCTTCACGCTCACGAGCCGCTATCTCGTTCGCGGCAACGAGAAGCTCGACCTCAACCATGTGGTGCGCCAGCGCGGCTGCAACACCCGCGCCGACCTTGCCGCCTCAGGACTCCTTGCCAACTCGGCCGAGAAGACCATGCGCGAGACCATCGACCTCATCCACGGCGGCAAGGGCTCCAAGGGCAACGAGCTCGAGACCGTCCTTATCGACGGCGACGCTATCGTGAACAAGACCCTGCCCGTCATCCTCTGCGACGAGGAGGATGTCCAGGGCAACCACGGCGCATCGATCGGCTCGATCAGCCCGGAGCAGGAGGCCTATCTTGCTGCCCGTGGCCTCGCAGGTGACGCGGTGCGCCAGCTTTTCGCGCGGGCCATCTTCGACGATGCGCTGATCCATGCACCGGAGGCCGCCTCCCGCAAGGCCCTCGGCATCCGTGCCGGCGCGGTCCTCGGGAAGGATGCCTTCGAGGACGCCCTCGAAGGCCTTGAGATCGAGCAGGAAGAGGAGGCATAGGAATGGATACGTCCGATATCACCCAGAACCCCTACAAGAAGGATTTCCCCCTTCTTGCCTCCCATCCCGAGCTCTCCTTCCTCGACTCCGCTGCCACCGCGCAGCGCCCGGCAGCCGTGCTCGATGCAGAGCGGACCTTCTACGAGACGATGAACGCGAACCCGCTCCGCGGCCTCTACAAGCTCTCCGTCGAGGCCACCCAGGAAATCGATGCGACCCGGGAGCATATCGCCCGCTTCAT
Source organism: uncultured Actinomycetes bacterium (assembly GCA_900313905.1). GTDB lineage: Bacteria > Actinomycetota > Coriobacteriia > Coriobacteriales > Atopobiaceae > Olsenella_L. Next base: position 66,641 of record OMTG01000021.1, read on the forward strand.
CGACGCCACCAATGAGAAGGGCGAGCCGCAGGGCTCCGAGATCGTCTTCACGCGCAATGCCTCCGAGGCCCTGAACCTCGTTGCCTGGACGCTCGGCAAGCCGGTCCTGCACGAGGGCGATGAGGTCTGCGTCTCCATCATGGAGCACCATTCCAACATCATCCCCTGGCAGCAGGTCTGCCGCGAGACCGGCGCCAAGCTCGTCTATCTGCGCTTCGATGAGGGCTTCCGCTTCACGCCAGAGGAGATCGCCACGAAGATCGGGCCGAAGACGAAGATCGTCTCCGTCACCCAGGTCTCGAACGTCCTCGGCGTCGAGAACCCCATCGCCGAGATCGCAAAGCGTGCCCACGAGGTCGGCGCCTATATGGTCGTCGATGGCGCCCAGTCGGTCCCGCATATGAAGATCGACGTGAAGGCGATGGGCACAGACCTTCTGGCCTTCTCCGGCCACAAGCTTGGCGGCCCCATGGGCATAGGCGTCCTCTGGGGCAAGGCGGATATCCTGGACAGCATGCCTCCCTTCCTCACGGGCGGCGAGATGATCGACTCCGTGACCGAGCAGGATGCCGTCTGGGCTCCGGTCCCGCAGAAGTTCGAGGCTGGCACCCAGGATGCAGCTGGCATCTATGCCACCGGTGCTGCAATCTCCTACCTCGAGGAGCAGGGCTTCGATGCCCTGGAGAGCCGCGAGCGCGCGCTTGCCTCCTATCTTGCCGAGCAGCTCGAATCGCTTCCCTTCATCGAGATGGTGGGGCCGAAGGAGCCTGAGCGCCATGTGAGCGCTGTCTCCTTCAATGTGCAGGGCATCCATCCGCATGATGTGGCATCGCTTCTCGATATGCGCAATGTCGCGATCCGTGCTGGCCATCACTGCGCCCAGCCGCTCCTGACCTACATGGGCATATCGAGCAGCTGCCGCGCCTCTGTCGCGTTCTACAATGACAAGGAAGACATCGACCGTCTGATCGACGGCCTCACGTTCGTTTGGCAGGTGTTCCATGGAAGCAACTGATCTCTACAATGCAGAATTCATCGACCACGTCGCCCATCCGGACTACAAATACCAGATGCACGATCCCAGCATGAGCCACGAGGGCATCAACCCCTCCTGCGGCGACGACCTCGTGCTCTCGGTCAAGCTGGCCGACGATGGGACCATCAAGGAGGCTGCCTACACAGGACATGGCTGTGCCGTAAGCCAGGCCTCTGCTGACATGATGAGCGACCTGATGGTCGGCAAGACCCCCGAGGAGGCCATCAGGCTCTGCGAGCTCTTCATGGACATGGTGACCGGCAAGGAGACGGATGACGCGAAGCTCGAGGAGCTCGACGAGGCCGCCACGCTGAAGTCGGTCTCCCACATGCCGGCGCGCGTCAAGTGCGCCGAGCTCTCTTGGAGGACCTTGGAGGAGATGCTCAAGGGCACGACCGACAAGGCGTCCACGACGGAGGACAAGGACTAGCCATGGCGGGAAACATGTTTTCCACCAAAGGCCGCTATGCCCTCCGGGCCATGGCCGATCTTGCAACCCATGAGGGATGGGTGTCTCTGGGCGACGTGTCCCGCCGCCAGGGCATCTCCCGCAAGTATCTCGAGCAGGTCATCGCGCTCATGCACAAGGCAGGCTATGTGGAGAGCCAGCGCGGCAAGGGCGGAGGATATCGCCTCACCCGCAAGCCTGAGGACTACACCCTGGGCGAGATTCTGCGTGCTGCCGAAGGCTCTTCGCTTGCCCCGGTCGCCTGCCTCGACTGTTCGACGGGCGACATCTGCAGCCGCCTTGCCGACTGCCCGACTGTGATGATCTACCGCGATCTCGGCAAGGTCACCTCGCAGTATCTCGACTCGAAGACGCTGAAGGACATCACCCTCTCAGCCGGCTTCACGAAGCTGACCCCTGAGGAGCTCGCCCTGCGCGAGGCCGAAGAGAAGCTCGATGAACGCGATGCGAAGAAGCAGGTTGGCAAGAAGGACGGGAGCCCCCGCAGGCCTGCATGCTAGCGAGGATGCCACCTGATCTCCAACCTGCCTAGGCAACACCATGGCCACGGGTTCACCCCGTGGCCATTTTCATGCGCTCTCCCCTCCGGCCCATCCAGCACAAGAAAAAAGAGGCGCGGGAGCACTTCGCTTCCGCGCCTCTTCAGGCAGATCCTTGCCATTGCCTACCGGTAGGTGCCGACCATGTAATAGCCAGACCAGACCTTCTCGGTCCTGACGTAGGTTCCAGGATACGGAGCATGGAGAATCGTATTGTTGCCCACATAGATGCCGACGTGGCCGCTGTACCAGATCAGGTCGCCTGCCTGTGCCTGCGACAGCGATTCGCTCGTGAAGTAGTCCGTCTGTGCGCCTGCAGAGTGCGGCAGGGAGATGCCCGCCTGCGCGTAGCAATACATCGTCAGGCCAGAGCAGTCGAAGCCAGAGAAGGAAGCGCCACCATACACATACGGCACGCCGATGGCGCTATAGGCAGCGCTCAGGATCGCCGAACGCTGTGCACTCGTCAGCCCGCTCGAAGACGTGTTCGAAGACGTGTTGGACGAGCTGGAATTCTTGTTCGAGCTGGAATTCGAGTTGCTGCTCGTGTTCTTGCTCGTGTTCTTGCTCGTGTTGTTGCTCGAATTGTTGCTGCTGCCACCATTGTTCGTATTGGTGTTCGAGCTGGTGTTGGTGTTGCTGCTGTTGTTGGTATTGGTGCTGGTGTTCGTATTGGCATTCGTATTGGAGCTGCCACCATTGTCGCTGCTTCCGCCATTGTCGGAAGCGCCCGTATCAGCCTGGGAAGCATTGTTCTGGGTGCTCTCGATGGCAGCCTCTGCATTCTGGCCAGCCGAAGCCGCTGCACTGGCAGCTGCCTCCTGGGCAGCCTGTGCCTGTGCGTCAGCCTCCGCCTGGACGGCAGCCTTCACCTCGTCGCTGAGCCCGTTCACATAGGCCTGCTGGTCAGCCACTTGGCTCTGCAGCGACTGGGTCTGGGCACTCTGCTGGTCGACGAGAGCCTCCTGCTGGCTCTTCTGGTCCTCGAGCTCAGACTGCTGCGCCTCGAGCTCAGATTGGAGCGTCTTCACTGTATTGATGGTCTCAGCATCGGACTCGGCCACCTTGTCAGCATAATAGACGCGCTCGAAGAGATCCTCGAAGCTGGTGGAATCAAGGACGAGCGAGAGCACGCTCACGCCACCGGTCTTGTAGTTTGCGGAGACACGCTTGCTCAGGGTGTCCTGGGCAGCTGCAAGCTCGCTCTGCTTCTCGGCGATGTCGGAATTGAGCTGGTCGATCTTCGCGTTCGTGTCGTTCAGCTGCACCACCGTATTGTTGAGCTCCTCCTGGGAGGCAGCGAGCTGATAGCCAATCTCGGTGAGCTGCGAATTAGCGGCGTCAAGCTCGGATTGGAGCGTTGCCGAATCCTCGGCAAGGGCGGGAACCGAAATCGCCCCGAGGGTACCGCCGAACGCCAGCACGGAGGCGATTGCGAAAGCAACGGTCTTTCTGTGCGTCATGAAGCCCCTTTCGGTCGTCATTTCATGGACAGAGCCGGTCATGCCGGCCCCATGTCATAGAAGTACTTAAATCAGTCTAGCAGTTTCGGCCTGCGGTATACCTGTTGTTGCACAATTCAAATAATCACCCCAGGTATGCAGGAAATCTGTAAACAGCTCCGCAATCCCCCGCCAGAACAGAAGGAAGGGGCCGCATCCGGAGATGCAGCCCCTTCCTGAATGGATGGGATACGACTTACTCCCAGCCCTTGCCCACAGAACCGAACTCGGTCATGAGCTCCTTGGTGCGGTCGATGATGGCCTGCTTGCCAGGAGCGAGGAGCTTGCGCGGATCGTAGCCCTTGCCCTGCTGGTCCTTGCCGGCCTCGATGTACTTGCGGGTAGCCTCAGCGAAGACTACCTGGAGGTCAGTATTGACGTTGACCTTGGAGACGCCGAGGGAGATGGCCTTCTTGACCTGGTCCTCAGGGATGCCAGTGCCGCCGTGGAGGACGAGCGGAAGATCGCCGACCTTCTCCTTGATGGCTGCGAGGGCGTCGAACTGCAGGCCCTTCCAGTTTGCAGGATACAGGCCGTGGATGTTGCCGATGCCGCAGGCGAGGAAGTCGACGCCGAGGTCAGCAATGACCTTGCACTCCTCAGGATCTGCAATCTCGCCCATGCCAGTGACGCCGTCCTCGGTGCCGCCGATGCCGCCGACCTCAGCCTCGATGGAGAGGCCCTTCTGGTGGGCGAGCTTCACGAGCTCCTTGGTGTGCTCGACGTTGATGTCAAAGGTCTCCTCGTGGGAGCCATCATACATGATGGAGGTGAAGCCAGCATCCATGGCCTCGAAGCAGGCCTCATAGGTGCCGTGATCCAGGTGAAGGGCAACAGGAACCGTGATGTTCATGTTCTTCACGAGGTGGTTCACGATGGTTGCGACGACGTCGTAGCCACCCTGATACTTGGCTGCACCCATGGAGCACTGGATGATCAGCGGGGACTGCTCCTCCTCGGCTGCGGTCAGGATTGCCTGGGCCCACTCAAGGTTGTTGGTGTTGAAGGCACCAAGACCATAGTGGCCCTTCTCGGCGGACTGAAGCATGTGCGTTGCATTGACGAGCATTCTAACCTCCGTTTGACGGAACTGGCAAAACACTTGCACATAGCAATATTACCGCTTTATCGCGTCCGCAGACGAAAAGGTGCCAGAGTGCATAAGTTTTCGCCAAATGGCCCATTTCCTGAATGCAGATGGCGCATAGGCGAATGGCTGCACAGCTTCCCTGCATCAGCATCTGAAAGCGGCTTCACCTTTTGTAGAGGTTTGCCGCTCGTTTCTGGGAGGAGTTGTAAAGGCTTCGCGCCCCTCACGCGAACGCCACAGATCGTCTCTATACTGTCGTTCCCAATCCGAGAGGACACTCACCAACCTCATGCATCATGTTCGACTGACAGGGGGAATCACCTTTGACAGCAGCAAACACCAATAGAAACGATCAGGCGACAAGGGCATACCGCGGACAGGGCCAGGCGAGGCCTGCGCAGGCCGCAGATGCGACCCAGGTCGTCAATGGAGGACGCAGGCAGGAGGCAGCGCCGCACAGCGCATCTTCCTACAGTGCAGACGAGACCGTCGTCGCACCAGGCGCCGTCCAGGCACGCCTCCGCCAGCAGCAGGCAGGCCGCGTCCAGACCAACGCCGGCCAGGGCAACCCGTACGGGGCGACCCGCAGCTACCGCCCGACCACATATGGCCAGGCTGGCTATGCGCAGGGCCCTGCTGCAGCCAGCGCTGCGCAGGACGCTTCTGCAGCAGAGAAGAAGGGCATCTTCGGCGACCTCTCTGGCGCCCAGGTCATCGCCACGGCCCTCGCAGCCGTCACCTCGACCTTCCTCTCCTCCCAGATCGGCATCGTCGGTGGCCTCATCGGCGTCGGCCTCGGCGCTGCAGCCTCCGCCATCGTCACATCGCTCTACAAGACGCTCATCTCCCGCTCCGCAGAGAAGCTCAAGAACCTGGGCCAGAAGAACCAGGAGCAGATCGCAGGCGTGATGGACTCCTCCGAGCTCGATGACTACGAGATCGGGCCGGACGGCACCCGCATCGCCTCCGAATCCATGCGCGAGGCCGCCAGCCAGCAGGACAAGCGCCAGAAGCGCATCGCTGTCATTATCGCCACCGTCGCCGCCATCGTCGCCGTTGCGATCGGCGCAGCTGTGATCAACACCGCGACCGCCGGCAATGGCCTCGGCACCAAGACGACCTTCGTCGCCTCTGCCCCGACCCAGGAGGAGACGGACAGCAAAACGACTGACGAAGCAGCCGACACCAAGCAGGATGCAGCCACCACAGACGACACATCCTCCACGGACTCCTCGACCTCCACGGACAAGAGCTCCTCGAGCACGGGCTCCTCGACGAGCAGCAAGAGCAGCACGAGCGACAGCACATCGAGCTCCTCCAAGGATTCTGGCACCTCCACGAAGAGCTCTTCGGACACGACGGGCACGAGCTCATCCTCGAACACCGGCTCCACATCCTCGAGCTCGGATACCTCGTCCAAGAACAGCTCTTCGGGCACGAGCAGCACGAACTCCTCGAACTCAGGCACCTCGGGAACCTCGGGCTCCGGCACCTCGGGCACCGGCTCGACGGACTCCAGCTCCACAAGCTCGAAGTCAGGCAGCACGGACACCTCGGGCACGAGCACTTCCTCGCAGGGCACCAGCTCTTCCAGCTCCACGACGGGCTCTGCAAGCGAATAGCCCGGCACATATCTCCAGCGTCTTCGAAGGGGCAGCATCCAGGCGATGCTGCCCCTTCCCCTATCGGGGCGCACCTGCACGCCTCTCTCCGATATGGCACAATACCTGACGGACAACGTATCAATCTTCGACGGAAAGGAAGCCATGGAACGTCCGAATGCATGGAGCGCAGCCTCCGAAGAGGAGCGCCGAGCCATCACCAGCTTCTGCGAGGGCTACAAGGCCTACATCAGCGAGAACAAGACCGAGCGTGAATGCTGCGCGGCAGGCGTGAAGCTCGCCCGCGAGGCCGGATACAGGCGACTCGAGGACGTGATCTCAGAAGGCGGCACGCTCAAGGCAGGCGACAAGGTCTACGCCGTGAACCACGGGAAGACCTTGCTGCTCCTCCAGATGGGAACGGCGCCCCTCGAGGAAGGCCTCAACATCCTCGGCGCCCACATCGATTCTCCCCGTCTCGATATCAAGCAGAATCCGCTCGAGGAGAAGAATGGCCTTGCCTACCTCGACACCCATTACTACGGCGGCATCAAGAAGTACCAGTGGGTGGCCCTGCCGCTTGCCCTCCACGGCGTCATCTGCCGCAAGGATGGCACGACCGTGAAGGTGGCCCTCGGCGAGGCTGCAGACGATCCCGTCTTCTGCGTCTCCGACATCCTGATCCATCTGGCGAAGGACCAGATGGCAAAGACGGCTGCCGATGCTGTCGAGGGCGAGCTCCTCGACCTCCTGGTCGGCAACGAGCCCCTTAAGGTGGAGGGCGACGATAAGGACCAGAAAGATCCCGTCAAGGCCCATGTCCTCTCCCTCCTCAAGAGCAGCTACGGAATCGAGGAGGAGGACTTCCTCTCCGCCGAGCTTGAGGTCGTGCCGGCAGGCCCCGCCCGCGATCTGGGCCTCGACCGCTCGATGATCTTAGGCTATGGCCAGGATGACCGCGTCTGCGCCTATCCTTCCCTCATGGCCCAGCTGCAGAACGAGACGCCAGCGCGCACGGCAGTGACCCTTTTGGTCGATAAGGAGGAGATCGGCTCGGTCGGCGCCACAGGAATGACGAGCAGGTTCTTCGAGAACACGATCGCCGAGGTGCTTGCCCTTGCCGGCGAGACCTCCCCGCTTGCCCTGCGTCGCTGCCTCGCCCGCTCCCGCATGCTCTCGAGCGATGTCTCGGCAGGCTTCGATCCGCTCTATGCCTCGGTCTTCGAGCCGAAGAACTCCTGCTACCTGAGCCACGGACTCACGTTCAACAAATATACGGGCTCGCGCGGCAAGGGCGGCTCCAATGATGCGGATGCCGAATATCTGGCCCAGGTCAGGCGTGCCATGGACGAGGCGGACGTGCGCTGGCAGACAGCCGAGCTCGGCCGCGTCGATGCCGGTGGCGGCGGCACCATCGCCTACATCCTTGCCGAGTACGATATGGATGTCGTGGACTGCGGCGTGCCAGTCCTCTCGATGCATGCTCCCTGGGAGGCAACGAGCAAGGCCGACATCCATGAGGCATACAAGGGCTACTGTGCCTTCCTGAAGATGGCCTAGCCTGCCTGAGAATCTGAAGACAGAAGCGCCTGGCTCTCGAGCCAGGCGCTTCTTTGTCTCTCTTATATATGGCTACAGGATGCAGCTCAGAGGTTCCTCAGGGCATCGACGAGGGCGGTCTTGCCCTGCGTCTTCTCGTCCTTCATCTTGATGACCTTGGCAGGGCAGCCTGCGACGACGGCTCCTGCCGGCACATCCTCGATCACGACGGCGCCGGCAGCGACGACCGCGCCCTCGCCCACATGGACGCCCTCGATCACGACGGCGTTCGCGCCCATCATCACATTGTCGTCGACGATGACGGGAGTGGCAGAGGCGGGCTCGACGACGCCTGCAAGCACGGTGCCGGCACCGATATGGCAATGCTTGCCGACGATGGCACGGCCTCCCAGGACAGCGCCCATATCAATCATGGTGCCCTCCCCCACGACTGCGCCGATGTTGATGATGGCACCCATCATGATGACAGCATTGTCGCCGATCTCGACCTTCTCGCGGATGATGGCGCCCGGCTCGATGCGGGCGTTGATGTCCTTGATATCGAGCATGGGGACACCCGAGTTCCTGCGGTCGTTCTCGACCACGACGTCCTCGATCTCCTCAGCATGCTCGGAGAGCGCTGGCTCGAGGTCCGCCCAGTCGCCGAAGACGACGGCGCACTGGCCGCTGCCGAAGACATGGGAATCCTCGCCCCAGTCGATCCAGTCCATCTGCGCCTCGGGGGCAAGCTTCACATAGAGCTTGACGGGCGTCTTCTTCGGTGCGTTCGCGATATAGTCGATGATCTCCTGCGCATCCATGGATGTGCTCCTTTCCTCCATCAAGCCTGGGGCTTCTTCGTGTTGATGCCGTGCTGAATCTCCTCGAGCCTCTTATAGAGGGGCGAGAAGTCGAGCGTCGCAAAGTAGTCGAGCGGGGTCTCGGCACGGCGTATGAGCTTCGTCGAGCCATCCTCCTTGAGGAGGATCTCGGCAGAGCGGAGCCGGCCATTGTAGTTGTAGCCCATCGAATGCCCATGGGCGCCCACATCGTGGATGAAGAGAAGGTCGCCGATCTCGACGGGCGGCAGCGCCCGGTGCGTCGCGAAGCGGTCCGAGTTCTCGCAGAGCATGCCGGTCACGCTGTAGCGCTCCGTCGCCGGCACGTCCTCCTTCCCCATCACGGTGATGTGATGGTAGGCCCCATAGAGCATGGGCCGCATGAGGTTGGCAGCACAGGCATCGACGCCCACATAGTCGTCGTAGGTGTGCTTGAGGTGCAGGACCCGTGTGACAAGGCCGCCATAGGGTGCCAGCATGAAGCGGCCGAGCTCGGTCCCAAGCGCCACATCGGAAAGCCCTGCCGGCAGCAGGATCTCGTCGAAGACCTTGTGGACCTCCTCGCCGATGAGGGCGATATCGTTCGGCTCCTCTTCTGGCTTGTAGGCGACACCGACGCCACCCGAAAGGTTGATGAGGGTGACCTTGATGCCGAACTCCCGCGTGAGGCGCACCGCCAGCGTGCAGAGCGTGCGTGCAAGCGCCGGGTAGTAGTCGTTCGTGACCGTGTTGGAGGCAAGCAGGGCATGGAGGCCGAACTCCTTCACGCCGGCTGCCTTGAGCTCGCGGGCTGCCTCGAAGATCTGCTCTTCTGTCATCCCGAACTTCGCATCCTCGGGCGAGCCGAAGATGCCATTCGCGAAGGCGAAGTCGCCGCCTGGATTGAACCTGAGGCTCACGAACTCCGGCACAGGGTCTGCGACCTCCTTCAGGAGCGCCACATGGGTGACATCGTCGAGATTGATGCCAGCACCGAGGCTCACCGCATAGGCGAGCTCGTCTTTCGGGGTGTCGTTCGAGCTGAACATGATGTCACGGCCCGTGATGCCCAGAGCCTCGGCGAGCATGAGCTCGGCCTCGCTCGAGCAGTCCACGCCGAACCCATACTCATGGAGGATCGAGATGAGGGTCGGATTGGGGGTCGCCTTGATCGCGAAGAATTCCTTGAACTTTGGATTCCAGGAGAAGGCCTTCACGACCCGCTCCGCATTCTCGCGTATGCCCTTCTCATCGTAGAGATAGAAGGGGGTGGGATAGGCCTTCGCTATCTCCTCGAGCTGCTCCTTCGTGACGAAGGGGCGTTTGCGCTGCGCCACGCTGCCTCCCTTTGGTCCAAGGCACTCCCCAGCAGGTGCCATCAGGTTGTGGTCTTGATTATACGGAGGCCTGCCGACCTGCCTCGAGCCATGTAACAGAATGGATGCACGCCCACACAGGCCGCCCACAACGCCGGGGCCCTTCCCTATAATCGTTGGAAAAAACGGCATCCGTGCCGTACACGACCCTATCGGAGAGCCTATGCGCGAATCCATCATCTCAGAGCCAACTACCTGCGACCTGCGCCGCTGGCGCCGCGACCTGCACCAGATGCCGGAGACCGATTTCGACCTGCCCGAGACCCTGGCCTACATCGAGCGGGAGCTCGAAGAGGTCGCATCCGAGCTTTCAGCCTTGGGCCAGAAGGCAGAGATCATCCATCCCTGCCGCTCGACCATCTGTCTCTTCCTCGACCGCGGAAGCGAGCACACGACCGCCCTGCGCTCCGATATGGACGCCCTGCCGGTAACCGAGAAGACCGGCATCCCCTTCGCCTCGAAGCATCCCGGAAAGATGCATGCCTGTGGCCATGACGGACACATGGCGATGCTGCTGGGCCTTGCCCACCATCTGGTCCTCCACGCTGGCGAGCTTCCCCGCTCCGTCCTCCTCGTCTTCCAGCCCGCTGAGGAGACGACGGGCGGCGCCAAGGTCGTCTGCGAGACCGGCATCTTCGAGAGGCTCCACGTGGACCGCATATTCGGCTTCCATCTCTGGCCCGACCTCCCTAAGGGCTCGCTCTCATCGAGGCCCGGCTCGCTTCTGGCAGGCTCCCACGAGACCAACGTCACGATGCATGGCAGGGCCTCCCATATCGCGAAGGCCGACCAGGGCGCAGATGCCCTCATGGCAGAAGCGTGGTTCCTCCTTGCCGCCAGCTCCTATATGGAGGAGCGCCAGGCCGAGGAGCCCTGCATCCTCAAGTTCGGCCACATGACAGCAGGCACGGTCAGGAACCAGATAGCCGACACGGCGCGCCTCGAAGGCTCTCTGCGCATCTTCTCGACCGCAATGGACCAGACGATCCAGGATGCCATCCCCGGCATAGCGGCCGATGCTGCAGCCAAGGAGGGCTGCACGGCCGAGGTCCATTTCTCGGAAGGCTATCCTCCCGTCATGAACGATTCTGCCCTCTTCAGCCAGGTCGATCAGGCGCTCCCCGATCTCGAGATCCTGCCTGAGCCTCTCCTCATTGCCGAGGACTTCGCCTGGTACCAGCAGTATCTGCCAGGAGTGTTCCTGCTCCTCGGCACAGGGACGGGCATCCCGCTCCATGCGGCGACCTTCGACTTCGATGAGGAGATCCTGGCGAAGGGCCTTGCCACCTACGAGCGGCTCATCCGCATGCCCTGAGCAGATACAGCAGCCAGAAGCAAGAGGGCGGCCACAGGGCCGCCCTCTCTTCTTGCAGCCATGCCTTCTCTCAGATGCGCTCGAGGCTCGCACAGAAGGCCCCCAGGCGGGAAAGCCCCTCCCTCAAGGTCTCCTCTGTGCAGGCATAGCTCAGGCGTACATGGCCTTCCGACCCGAAGCAGGTGCCTGGCACCAGGGCCACGCCTGCCTCCTTGATGGCACGGGTGCAGAAGCGCTCCGAGGCGATCTGCTTTCCATCCGCATCGGCAAAGCCCCGAAGCGAGGGGAAGGCATAGAAGGCGCCTTCCGGCCTCACGCAGGAAAGCCCCATCTCAGAGAGGGCAGAGACCGTGATGTCGCGCCTTCTCTCGTAGCTCTTCCGGAAGGGCTCCACATCGCTTGCAAGCGCCACGCAGGCTGCATCCTGCGTGAAGGAGACGACGCTCGAGATCGCATACATGTGCACCATGGAGAGGGCGCCCATCAGAGACGATGGCGCTGCAAGCCAGCCCAGGCGCCATCCCGTCATCGCATAGGGCTTGGAGAAGCTGTTCACGACGATGATGCGGTCGGAAAGCTCCGGATAGGCCTGGGCGAAGCCCTCATAGGCATCTGTATAGATGAGCTTCTCGTAGACATTGTCCGAGATCACATAGCAGTCGTGCTCGCGCGCCACCTTCGCCACGGCAGCAAGGCTCTCCTTCGTGAGCACGGTGCCTGTGGGGTTCAGGGGCGAGTTAAGGATGATGGCCTTCGTATGCTCCGATGCGGCCGCCTCGAGCTTCTCCGGATCTATCTGGAAATCATCCGGCTCGCAATCGAGCGCCACAGGCGTCGCCCGGCAGATCCTCACGATTGCATCGTAGAGCAGGAAGGCAGGCGTCGGGATGATCACCTCATCGCCCGGGTTGAGCATCGTCATGAGCGCCGTGAAGACCGCCTCGGTGGCGCCTGAGGTCACGATGATCTGGTCTTCGGGATAGCTGAGCCCTTCCTCTGCCATGTAGGCAGAGATCGCCTCCCGGAGGCGGGGCTGGCCATTGTTGGGGGGATAGTGGGTCTTTCCCGCCTCGAGCGAAGACGAGACCTCGTGCCTGACCTCCTCAGGCGTCGTCTCTCCTGGCTCCCCCAAGGTGAGCGAAATGCAGCCCGGCGTCTCGGCGGCGAGCCTGCTGAACTGGCGGATGCCAGAGGGCTTCAGATGGTCCAGTGCATTGTTGAGCGTCATTGCCATAAGACTTGGGTCCCTTCACCGAAGTGTCGGGACCCATTATCTCATGCAGGGCAGAGAAGCGCCGTGCGCATCCCGTCTCGCCATCATCTTGTAGCACTATTTGAGAAGGGCGAGCACTTCCTTCTTGTAGGCCAGAAATTCCGGCTTCAGGGCAAATGCCTCCGCAGAGAGGCCGCACCGCTCGATCCCGATGACTTTCACGACCTTCGAGGGGATGCCCTCCGAAGGGTTGCCCCCGAGCACATAGATCCGGTCGGACATCGAGACCGCCTCGTCCACATCGTGGGTGATCGCGATCGTCGCGATCCCGAGCCCGCGGGCCATATCGCAGTACCAGCTCCTGAGGTCGGTCCTCGTCAAGGCATCGAGGGCGCTGAACGGCTCATCGAGGAGCACGACCGAATTGCCCATCACATAGGTGCGCAGGAATGCCGCACGCTGCCGCATGCCGCCAGAGAGCTGGCTCGGCCACTTCTTCTGCGTGCCCTCCAGCCCGAAGCGGTCGAAGAGCGGCGCCACCTTCTCCCGTGCGTCCTTGGGCTTCATGCCTTTGAGCACGAGCGGAAGCGAGACATTGTCCTCGATGGTCTTGTTCGGGAGCAGGAGGTCCTTCTGGAGCATGTAGCTGACCTTGCCCGGGATGCCATTGATGCTCTCGCCGCCCAGCAGCACCTCGCCTTTGAGCGGACGGGTCAGCCCGGACAGGGCATGGAGAATCGTGGTCTTGCCGCAGCCCGAGCGGCCGACAAGGCAGATGACCTCGCCGGACGAGACGGAGAGGCTCACGTCCTCCACGACGATATGCTCTCCTCCATCCCAGGAGAGGGTGAGGTGCCTGGCCTCGAGCGCTGCTGCATCTGCCATCGTCTATGCCTCGAGATAGTCCATGGTCCAGCCCGCATCCACATCGAGCTTGTTCGTGACCAGATCGTTATCGTTCAGCCACTGGAAGTAGGCAGCCCAGCGATCCTTGTCAATCACGCCCCAGGAGGACGCATCGTTGATGTACTGGTCGGCGAGGTAGGCCTGGCTCTTCTCGACGAGCGCCGAATCGAGCTCCGGCACCTGCTCGCAGAGGATGGACGCTGCCTCGTCCGGATTCTCGACGCAGAACTCGTAGCCCTTCTTCGCAGCGCGCACGAAGGCCTTCACGACATCCGGGTTCTCCTTGCAGAAGTCATTGTTCGCGGCAAGGACCGGCGTATAGAAGTCGAAGACCGGATCCATCGAGATGAAGCTGAAGTAGTTCACCGGATAGTCCTGCACAGCGGCGTTCTGCACAGCCCATCCCTCGTAGACCCACACGCAATCGAACATGTTGGCCTTGAGGCCAGCGACCTCGTCGTCCACCGAATAGGCGACCATCTTGAGCTTCGAGTAGTCCCCGCCGTCCGTCTCCATGATCTGCTTGATCGTGGCCTGTTCGACCGGCATGTCCCAAGTCGCATAGACGTGGTCCTCCATGTCGCGGGCACGCGTGATGTTGTCGGCCTGGCGGCTCATGATGCCAGAGGTGTTGTGCTGGATGATGGCGGCGACAGCCTGAATCGGAAGCGGGTTGTCGGAGGCGAGGGCGTTGGCGATGTAATCCTGGTAGGAGACGCCCATCTGCGCCTGGCCCGAGCCGATCATCGTCTCTGCCGTATCGTCAGCCGGCTGGATGATGTTCACATCGAGCCCCTCATCGGCAAACCATCCCTTCTGCTGCGCCACATAGATGCCGGTGTGGTTCGTGTTCGGTGTGTAGTCGAGGCAGAAGTCGATATGGGTGGTGTCGCCCGTAGTGGAAGAGGACGAGGAATCGGATGAGGCGCTCTGGGCGCCCGAGTTGTCATAGGCTCCGCAGCCTGCAAGGAAGGCGGTCGCTGCTGCAGCGGCGCTGGTCCCCAGGAATGCGCGGCGCGAGATGTTCTTCATAATGAGCTATTTCCTTTCTGCCCTGATCCACGGCATGCACAGCCGCTGGAGGGCATCCACTGCTTTCATAAGGAGGAGGGAGAGCGCGGAGATGATGAGGATGACGGCAAACATGCGGTCATAGGAGAAAGATTTCCTGACGCGTGTCATGTACACGCCCAGTCCGCTGAAGCCGCCCAGCCATTCCGCGATGACGGCACCGACGATCGCGTAGGTCGCAGAGATGCGCAGGCCGCTGAAGAACTCCCCCAGAGCAGAGGGGAGCTTGACCTGCCAGAAGATCTGCCACCTCGATGCGTTCATCGTCCGCATGAGGTCGAGCAAATCCGGATCGACCGATTCGAACCCAGAGACCAGCGACACCGTGACCGGGAAGAAGGTCGAGATCACGACGAGGACGATCTTCGGCGCCAGCCCATAGCCGAACCACAGGACGAGAAGCGGCGCGATCGCGACCGTCGGGATGGTCTGGGAGACCGTCACAAGGGGGTCGAGCGCCAGGCGCACGGTCTCGAAGCGATCCATCAGCACCGCCACGGCAAAGCCGACCGCGACGCCGATCACGAGGCCCCAGAAGGCCTCGATCAGGGTCGTGGCGGCATGGCCCAGAAGGAGCGCTGCATCGGCCACGAGGGCGGCAATCACCTGCGTGGGACTTGGCAGCAGGAAGTTCGGGACGATGCCGAAAGCGACGACTGCCTGCCAGACCAAAAGGATGCAGACGATCGTGATCGTCGGGACGGTCCATCTCCTCCGGGCGCGGCGCCCGGCCTCCCTCTCCCGGCTCTCAGATGCGCTAGGCAACCTCTTCGCCCTTCTTCTGGAACTCCGAGTCGGTCTGATGGTACTTCCCCACCTTGTGCTCTGTCGTCATCACGTCGCCCTCGGACTTGTAGTCGATCTTCACGTAGGTCGCGACGTGCTTGCAGCCTGCCTTGGCACCGACAAGCTGGCAGTTCTTGATGATGTCCATGCAGAGGTCGTAATCGCCCTCGATTGCGGTCTCGAACGGTCCGACATAGTAGTCGATGCCGGTCGAATCGATATAGGCGATCACCGCATCGACAATGCGGCAGACCTCCTCATCCGACCCTGCATCCATCGGCAGGTACTGTATCGCGCAAGAACAGTTCATGCGGCTCCTTTCCAGGGCACCAAAAAAGGCACCCACGTTGTCCGTAGGTGCCCAAAGTTCGCTTTGCCCTGGTCCCTACGCCGGCATTGTCCGGACAGGTTCTATGGGTCGCAGCATCTGGTAGCTGCCTCTCAGCCGGGCCATGTATCCCAGCTCCCCTGAAAAGACAGTATAGCGCAGGCATATGCGGGTGCAAAACCTTGTCATCGGGAAAACAGGCGTCTGCATCTTCCCTTGAATCCAGACTTCATCGAATCCAGACTTCATCAGAACTGCTCCGCCGCTCATCCGTACCTGTACGGATGGTCAGTGGCAGCCTCTTTGGCAGGGGCCAGGCCTCACGGAGCTGGCTGGGGGCTGACGGAAAGGATGGCTCGGGGCAGTCCAGAGAGGGCCGCCCATCCTGTTCAGGCCCAGCGCCCCCCGGTGCGCTCCGCGACCTTCCACGGCGAGGCAGAAGCTAGGCTGGCCGAGCCCCCGCGTTGCCAGATGCGGCTGGTGCCATTCCCCTGCACCGTCGATGTCCCGATGCGGGCGACGCTCCAAGAGATTGGAGAGGCGCCTCGGGACCATGTCCTCGAGATTATGAGCGCCCTCGCGCTTCTTGCGGGCATCGCAAAGGCCGCCCTGACATCGTCAGGGAGGTCGATGAGAGGAGGAAGGAGTTTCGGCACCGAAAGGGATGATGCCCGGATCGTGGAAAGAGCCCGGTGGCCACCGGGCTTCCAGAATGGCAGCGCCAGCGTCGCCCGGCTCCACTTTGCTGACAGGCATCGCGGTGCACCTTTATCGTGCTCCCTGCAGGGACTCCCGTGACGGGAATCCCGAAGGCATGGGCATCTGGTATCCGAGAATCCTGCCGCCTCCGCTGGGCCTGGCAGATCTCTGGCCAGCCTTTCGCATGCTATGCTTTCCCCGACAAGCTGTCGTCCTGGATTGCGAGGCTGCTGCCATGAGTGAAACGACTGTCGCGATAGCGGGCTTGATTGCCTCTGCTGCCATCCTCATCTCCACTTTCATACGGGCATTCCATCTGTTCAGGAAACGGTATGAGAGGGGCGGAAGCAGCTCATCGCTGATCCTGGCGCGGTGCATGCTCGGAACGTTCGCAGCAATCTTCGTGCTGGTGCTGTCCCAAGAGCTTTCAGGAGCTGCCACGCCTTCGGATGCGGGGATCCTCTTCGATGCCATCTACAATCCGATCTCGATGTTCTTCGGCAATGGCAATATCCAAGACAATCTTGCAGCCTTCTCGAGCTCGTGCGGTGTCCTCACCGCAATCTACACTGCATATGACGGCGTGCTGTATATCCTGGCACCCGTCCTCACCTTGGGGACCTTCTTCTCCCTGGCAAGTCGCATCTTCCATCAGCCGTGGATAAGGATCCTGTCCAGATCGAGAGATGTCTACATCTTCTCAGGGGCGAACCAGCAGTCCGTCACCTTTGCCACGAGCATCTTCAGGCACTATCACGGCATATCGAAGAAATGCCTCATCATCTTCGCTGATACCAATGCCGATGATGCCCCGGGCGAGATTCTCGAGAGCCATGCCATCTGCTGCGAAGAGCCACCATCCATCATCGCCAGATGGCTCCATGAACCAAAGGATCGCAATGGATCAGAGCGTCCCAAGACATGCTTCCTCTTCTCGAAAGAGGATGAGGTCAAGAATCTCGATGAGGGACTTGATCTGGCGGACCAGCTGCTGTCCGGAGATGGCAAGCCCCATCTTGGCCGTCCGTCCAAGATTTATATCTTCTCCTCCTCCGAGGCTGCCATGCACCTGATCGATGCACGCATGGATGGCATGCAGAATTCGGAGGAGTTTGCAATCCGGCGTGTCGACTGGCGGGAGTCAGCTGTCGAGCTGATGCTCTCCCGCTATCCTCTCTTCCTCACAGGAACGCCCAATCCTTTCCGAGCGCCAGACGAATCTTCCGGCAGCGCATACGTGCCCGTCCAGGATCGCGAGCTCTATGAGCGACCGAGAAGGCATATCGCGATCATTGGCTCGACGGATTTCGCCTACTGCTATCTCAAGAATGCGGCCTGGGCAGGATGCCTGGGAGATGATATCAAGGTCCAGATCGATGTGGTGGCAAAGAATGTCCATACAATCAAGGACCGCCTCGTCTTCGAGGCGCCTGGACTCTTGTCCAGAAGCACTGCCTCGATTCCGGCCATAGCCTTCAGAGAGGCAGGCTCTGATGCAGACATCGCCCGCTACCTCCGAAGCACAGCAGGCGACCTCACTTTCATTCTGGTCGACGTCGGCAACGAGCTCGAGAACACACGGCTGGCCATGCGCATACGCGAGATTGGCGACCAGCAGCTCATCCGGAATCAGGCAGCTTCATCCCCTGAGCATATCCACGGCTGCCGTCCCATCATCTGTGTTGTGGCAAGCAGCTCCTCGTTGGCAAGCCTCTTGGATGACCTGCACGAAAATACAAGGAGCTACGATCTCTGCGCAGTCGGATCCGAAGAGAACGCCTTCTCCTATGACAGCATCTTCCATCCCGAGCTCGACCGGTACGGCAAGAATGTCAATCGTGTCTACTCAAAGGTGTATGAGGAGAGCACCGCACCGATGCGCGAAAAGCTCAGGACGGACGCGGACAACAACTATGAGCAGAAGGAGTACAACCGCCAGTCATCGGTCGCTTCGGCAATACATCTCAAATATGGCCTGTTCATCTATTGCCGCAACATGTACCTAGGCAAGTATGATATCGAACGTGACGAGCGTGCCTTGGCATGCCTGAAGGGCCTGGCCAGACAGGAAAAGAGCATGTCCGGTTGGGGCCAGCTGTACGCCGTGCTCGCCGACGAAGCCGAGAATGGGCCCTGCCATGCCCTGCTTGCCGCATATGGCGACTATATCGACCGGGTCATGCCGGAAGGGTTGGATACTCCCGAGCTTGCCAAGCTAGCCTTGAAGAATTGGCGCTGCCGCATGGAGCATGACCGGTGGAGCGCCTACACGCACGCAGATGGATACGAGAGAGCCGACAAAGATGAGGTCAGAATCTACCTGCGGCTGACGGGAAGGAACAAGGATGCCGTCGCGAAGCTCCACAACTGCCTGGTACCGACAAACAGCCTCCCCGGAGTCGACGAGGAATACCTGGCATCCAGAAAGGCATGCGGTCTGAAGATTCCTGACCCATACAAGCCCTATGAGCTGAATGACCTCGTTATCATCCGGCACACCAAGGAAATACTCTGCGACAAGGATTAGAGAGCATAGAAGTCCCGCCAAGCTCCGCATGCAGGCCTGCGGCGGCTGGCATAAGCGGCAAGGTGCATCCCCATGACAAGGCGGCAGCCACCTCATGCTCTGGTGGTTGCCGCCCTTTCCACCCGGTCATTTATCCACATAGTTCATCTGGGCCACAGGCTCCTGGGAATCTGCCGGATCGTCGGGCAGGAGGTTTCCGGCAGCGACCTGGGCATCGAGCCTTCCCTCCACGTAGTCGGCCAGCTCCTCAGATCCCAGGCGCGTGACGGCATTCCTGCCTGCAGGGCCTGCACGCCTCACTCCATGGGCCTTCCAGTCTCCCCCGTCGTTGGAATCATTCAGCAGCATCGGCTGCAGGTTGTCCATCGCATGGGCAAAATGCGCCTCAGGGGTCTCGTTCGCCTCGAACTCCTCCCAGATGGCACGGAGCTCCCTTCCCTGGTCCTCAGGAAGAAGCGCGTAGAGCTGCTCTGCGGCGTGCCTCTCTCGGTCTTCTGCGTCTGCCTGCCCGGCTGCATCGTAGGCATAGGTATCGCCTGCATAGATCTCCACCAGGTCATGTGTCAGCGTCATCACCATCGTCCGTGCGATATCGATGTCCTCGTTCGCATATTCCCGCAGCAGGTATGCCATCACGCTCATATGCCACGCATGCTCGGCATCATCCTCACGCCTGCCATGATGCGTCAGGTGCGTCTGGCGCTGCACGAGCTTCTCCTTGTCGATCTCGAGGATGAAGCTGCGCTGGCGCGCGAACCGCTCCTCGTCCATAGGTGCCTCCTTGCCTTGGCCTCAGGTTCCCGTCCATGGTAGCCCACCGGCACGCTCTCGCAGGAGTCCCTGACTGTTTTCCGCATGTTCATGCAATACGGCCTATCATGTACCGATGTGACCAAGCTGCGCCAGCACGTCTGGCGCCTCTATCCAGAAGGGAAGATCGACCAATGGAGACCTTCGACGAGCTGTATTACACCGAGCCCTATCTGCGCGAGTTCGATGCAACCGTCACCTCCTGCACACCCCAGAAGGACGGCTCCTTTGCAATCGGGCTGAGCCAGACTGCCTTCTATCCGACCGGCGGCGGCCAGCCAGGCGACCGAGGCACCCTCTCCTACGAGGATCCAGCAGCCGAGGACGAGGAGAGCGCCCAGGTCGTGGCGAAGGTGCACGAAGCCATCCCCGGAGAGGAGCCGGGCACCGTCCTCCATCTCGCAGACAGGGCGCTTCCTGTCGGCACCACCGTGCATGGCACGCTCGACTGGACCTGGCGCCGTGACAATATGGAGGCGCACACGGGCGAGCATATCGTCTCAGGCATCGTGCATGCGCTCTTCGGCTACAGCAACATCGGCTTCCATATGGGAGACCGCTGCATCGAGGTCGACTTCGACGGCGTCCTTGCTCCCGATGAGGTGCTCGATGTGGAGCGCCGCGCCAATGCTGCCGTGCGCGAGGATGTCCCCGTCGAGGCGCTCCTCCCCTCTCCCGAAGAGCTCGAGACAATGGATTACCGCAGCAAGAAGGAGCATGAAGGGCAGATCCGCATCGTGAAGATCGGCGATGTGGATACCTGCGCCTGCTGTGGCACCCATGTCTCCTCCTCGGGCCAGGTCGGCCTCATCAAGGTCCTGCGCATCACGACGAAAAAGAAGAAGACCCGCCTCGAGCTCCTCTGTGGCAGGCGTGCCCTCGAGACCTGCGAGGATCTCATGGGAAAGCTCCGCGACGTGAGCAACTTCCTCTCGGTAGGCGACGAGGAGGTGCCTGAGGCAGTGCATCGCCTCTCCGATGAGAAGGACGACTACAAGCACCAGCTCAAGCAGGCTGCCCGGGACAGGATCGCCCAGGAGGCAGCGACGCTCGTGCCTGAAGGAGGCCTCGTCGTCCATTACGAGGAAGGGCTCGATATCGACCTTTTGCGCCATCTCTGCGAACAGGCGCTCGAGAAGACCGATGCGAAGGTCTGTGCTGCACTCTCCGATGTGCCAGGCGATCCTGCTCGCATCGCCTATGTGATCGCCTCGGCAGAAGACGACCTGAGGGCCTCCTGCAAGCTCCTCAACAAGCGGCTCTCCGGCCGCGGCGGCGGCAAGCCGCAGATGGTGCAGGGCAGCTGGGCCTGCACCCGCGAGGATGCGGAGGCTGCCCTGAAGGAGCTGCTTGCCTCGGCGTAGCTTCGCGTCGCACATATATGCAATGCATGGAGATGCCTCTGACCGAAAGCAGGGGCATCTCCCTCTATGCGCAGCCCTGAACCCTTATCATGCTGGTCAAGCAGGCAGGAGCCAGAGAGCGGAGAGGCGCAGGGGCAATGGATGGCCAATACGATCTTGAACGCTTCAGGAGGGCGCAGGCCGCAAGCTATGCGACCGCCCTCGCAGAGATCCGTGCCGGACGCAAGATGACGCACTGGATCTGGTACATCTTCCCGCAGCTCAGAGGACTGGGCCAAAGCCCCATGTCTGACTTCTATGGGATATCCGACGCAGGCGAAGCCAGGGCCTATCTGGCAGATCCCCTCTTGGGTCCCCGGCTCCATGAGATGGCAGGCGCGCTGCTCGATCTCGATGCATCCGATCCGAAGCGCGTGATGGGACGTCCCGACGACCTCAAGCTCTGCTCATGCATGACGCTGTTCGAGGTGGCATCAGGCGGAAAAGGCAAAGACGCCGTCTTCGGGAAGGTCCTCGAGAAGTACTATCACGGACGGCGCGATGCAAGGACGCTGGAGATGCTCGGCACAGAGCAGCTCTAGCGAACGGTACGGCCTCCGTGCCAGATCTTTGAGATATCCTGCAGCGCAATCTGCCCTTTGCCTGATTGTCCCATCGATGGAGCGGGAAGATAATCAAGGTGTCCCATTCCAAAGCCTGCAATCAGGCTGCACACAACAGTGAGGAGATCAGCATGGACAAGGAGCTTCTGGATTACACCGCATCGAAAGTCGACGAGATGCTCGCAGCGCCCTCTGCGTCTGCGGCCACCAAGAAGTCTGCACAGGACTGGAAGGACGCCATCGCCGCTGGCAAGGACGCCGATGCCGCCACCTCGAAGCTGCTCGACGAGATCAGCGAGAAGCAGACCACAATCGATGGCCTGATCGCCTTTGTGGGCTCCGATGCCGGCAAGAAGGTCTTCGGCGAGGAGCAGGCAGCCGCGATGCTCGCCCACGAGGAGAAGAGGAAGGCTGCAGGCGCCAAGTTCTGCGACTGCGCTGCCTGCAGGCCCTGTCATGAGCTGCTGCACAAGTTCGGCCGCGAGGAGGCAGATGTCTATCTGTAGGGCTTGAAGGATCGAAGTCTCCGCTGAGGGCCCGGCTTCCCTATGGGATGCCGGGCCCTTGTCTGTGGCGGAGCAGCCGCAGCCATCCTGTCAGCGCAGGCAGCTGTCGATGAAGCGGACAGCCTCATCCCTCTGCTGAGAGGCTGGAATTGCAGCCACGCCATCCCCATCCTGCGCCCCATAGCTTCCGAACTGGGCATGGTTGCCGCCTTCGATCACGAGCTCCGAAGTCGACTCCTGGGGCAGGTTCGCCTTGTCCTCGTCGTAGTGGGCGCGTATCAGCACCCCATCATCCGATCCATAGATGCTCACGACCTTGAGCTGGGTATCCGAAAGGTCCTCTGTGGAGTAGGCAGCAAGCAGGATGAGGCCCTCGACCTTGTCGGCCTGCCGGGATGCATAGCCAGCCGCCATCGCTCCCCCAAGCGAGTGTCCCGCCACATACCAATGCTCCACCTCGGGATGCTCTGCCATCGCCCGGTCGGCCGCATCCTGGTCGAGGATCGCAAGATCGAGGGGCATGGAGACATCGATGCAGGTCCATCCCTCACGCGCGAGCTCATGCAGGAGCGGTGCATAGGCACGCGCATCCACCTTCGCCCCGGGATAGAACACCACCCCATAGGTATTGGCAGGGTCCTCATCCGGCCCCGCAAAGACGATGGTGGAGCCTGACTCGGTGACCTCCACCGCATCGTCGCTGACAAGCGCCGCCTCAGCCGTCCCATCGGCCTCGTAGTGCTCGCTCACAAGGTAGATGGCCAAGGCAGCCACCACCAGGGCGACGACCATGATCGCGATGCGAAGCGGCCTTCTTCTCGTCTTTTCCGCCATCGGCCCCCTCCTTGCAGCACTGCCAGGCCCTGCTTCCGGAAAGCCTATCGTAGCGCATCTTTGCAGAGCGCCTGTCCATCCGCTGACAGGCAGCCCCGCTTCGCCTGCAGAAGACCGCCAGCCTGCACGTGCCCTTGCAATTCCGGCAGCATTGCTTCTTTCGCTATGGAAAAGGCTGCTTCTTTCAAGATGCCATTGGCAGGACGGCCATTACCCTCTACACTTCTCGGGATGCCCATATCCTTGAAGGAGGTCTTCATGCCCCTCATCGAAGTGTTCGACCCTGCCCAAGGCGGCCTCGCCGACGCCTCCACCCCTGATATCGACCCCGAGCTCCTGCGCATGTCTGCAGTCCTCGATGCCCTCTTCCAGGCCGGCTTCCCCATCGCCTATCACACCATGGCAGAAGAGCCTGAGGCCTTCGAGCGCAATGAGGCGGTCGCAGCCCTTCTCGCAGAAGAGGGGACACGTGCCCTGCCTGCTGTCTTCGTGGATGATGCCCTCCTCTCGAAGGGCTGCTATCCCGCGACCGATGCTATCGGCGATGCCCTGGGCGTCGTCTTCGTCGCTGCGGAAGACGAGGGCTGCTGTGGCGGAGGCTGCGGAGGCGGCTGCTGCGGTGGCCACGGCGAAGAGGATGGCTGCGGAGGCGGCTGCTGTGGCGGAGGCTGCGGCTGCTGAGGGCCTTCTGGGCGCTCCACTTCTTCATGCCAGAGCAAGCAAGAAGCCCGTCCGAGCCTTCATGAGGTTCGGACGGGCTTCCTTGTCATGTCCTGTGCTCTGGGGCTGCCTAGCCGAAGAGCCCCTTGAAGAACGCCACGATCTGGTCCCACCAGCTGGTGGATTCCTGGCTTCCGCTCTCAGAGGATGCTGCAGCTTCCTGCGTGCCTGCCTCATCTGTCGATGCGGCAGAGGATGAGGAGCCATCGCCCATCTCGAACGAGGTCTGGGTGCCGAATGCCTCGTCGTACGCAGAGCGGTCTGCCGTCTGCGCGAGCGTGCCTTCCTCGGAGCTATCGTAGTCGGTGCTGTAGGTCCCCTCGACCGTGACGGTCACATCCGAGTCGCCGTCCCTGAGCACATTGCCCGAGGCGTCGACGATCTTCACATCCTTGCCGTCCTGGTCCTGGACCTTGCCGCCTTCTGCAACCGTGAGGTTCGAGAGGGTGCAGCCGCCCGTGACCGTCCAAGTGGACGTGCCATCGACCGCAACCGAAAGCGGGCTCTCCGTCGTCTGCGTGGCATCGGCATTCTCTGCGATCTCGGTCGTGCCCGACCATGTGGTGCCATCGGTCAGATAGACCGAGGCCTGGCTGATCGTATCGGCAGAGATCGTGCCGGAAAGATCCTCGCCGATGCAGGTGAGCTTCACCGTGGCGCCATTCGAGCCTGCAGAGCCCCAGTTGTTGGAATCATTGCCAGCCGCCATCAGGAGGTCGGCATTGTCAGAGTCGAAATCGAGCGTCGTGTGGGAGAGCACGATGTCAGCCGAGGTGTTCGTGAGATAGAAGAAGGAGCCCGATGTGATGGAGCTCGAGAGCGTCGAGTTCGCTGCCTGGAAGGTGGCCGACTCCCCCGTCGTCGATTCCGCATCGCCTGAGGTCGACTGGTAGATGATCACGGCATCTGCCACAGGATCCGATGCGGTCTTGTCGGTGTTCGTGCTCGTGAGGCTGGAATTGTTGATGAGGATGGTGTTGAGGCCTTCCATGCCGGCAATCTGGCTGCCGGTCGAGGTGCCGCTCACGCCGGAGACCTCGATATCGCCCGTCGAGTAGAGAAGCGGCGAGCCGGAACCGGCCGTCTGAAGCGAGGAGTCCGTGACCGATATGGTGCCGCCGCCACGGTCAGTGGCCAGCGCTGCACAGTGGTCCCCCTTGGTCTCTATCGTCATTCCTCCCGCCAAGATGCTCCCTCCGTAGGTCGCATCGAGGCCACGCGAGTTGCCGGCCGTCGTCGAGATCGTGGTGTCCTTCGCGAGCACCTGGGCCCCATCGGTCGCGAAGATGCCGTTCGAGCCTTCGCTCGTGGCAGAGAGCGACGAGTTCTGCACCGTGGCCGTCGAGCCAGAGCCGACTGCGAGCAGGATCGAGTTCACGCCGTAGAAGTTGCAGGCATCCCCGTCCGTATCGTCTCCTGATTTCGTGAGCGTCGCCCCATCGAGCGCCAGGGCGCCGCCTGCCTCCACGAGCGCCGCATTCTCGGCAGATGTAGTGGAGGAGATGCTGTCAGAGGAGCTCGTCTCTTCCCCATTGGCCGTGAGTGCGCCAGAGAGCGTCCCCGAATAGTCGTATGTCATCGTATCGGCACCGCCACCGCCAGCTCCAAGGGCGCCTCCCATGCTGGAGCCTCCTGCCTGTCCATCAGGCGGAGCCGCCGGAGCCGACTGGGAAGAAGCTGCCGGAGCCCCTTCGGCGATGGCGCAGATCGGGGTGCCCGAGAGCAAGAGCGCTCCCGTCAAGGCTGCCACGCCGGCACGCCTCAGCTCCATCCGATAGGTCTTCCGTCCTGTCTGGCCTGTTTGCACGAGCTCTTCATCACGCGAGCAAGGTCGCATCATGCCAATCTCCTCTCAAGGAACCACCAGATGGCCGCAGCGACAGGCGCTGGGTCTCTGTCTGAGAGGGTTATACCGCCTCAAGAGCATGCGCACCGCAGGGCTGGCCCAACGACAGAGACCCGGCGCAAGCCTGTCAGACATCTGAAGGTGACCTTGATGTTTCCTTAAATTCCTTCCTGCCGGCATCCGATGAGGGAGCCTTGCCACTGCGCCTATACTGGAGGCACTGCAGGCCCTCCGGAAGGAAGCCCATGAAGAAGACGCTCTATCTCATGCGCCATGGCCAGACCCTCTTCAATGTCCAGAAGAAGAACCAGGGATGGTGCGACTCGCCCCTGACAGATCTTGGCCATGCCCAGGCCCGCATCGCCGGACGCTTCTTCCGCGACAACGCGATCCATCCCGACCATTTCTTCTGCTCCACGAGCGAGCGCGCATCGGACACCCTCGAGGATGTCTGCCAGGAGGCCTTTGGAGAGATTCCGCCCTATGTGCGCACCCGTGGCCTGAAGGAATGGAACTTCGGGGCCTTCGAGGGCAAGGACTCCTTCCTGAATCCCAAGCCACCTTTCGGCGACTTCTTCGTGCCCTATGGCGGGGACTCCGAGAAGGACCTCATCGACCGCATGAACACGACCCTCTCCTCCCTTATGGATGACCCCGAGAACCATATCGTGCTGGCCGTCAGCCATGGCGCGGCATGCGCGAACTTCCTCAGGTCCTGGAAAGAGACGAATGTCGTGCAGTACCATCCCGGCATCAAGAACTGCTCGGTCTTCACGATCGTCTACGACACGGAGACACGCACCTTCAGCTGCATCGATATCTTCGAGCCCGACTTCTCGGAGCTCGTAGCGAGCTGAGCGGCTTCCTTGAAAGAGCGCAAGGCGCCCCCTGCCGGCTCATGCCAGCAGGGGGCGTCCTCGTCTTCCTGCAGGACGATCCGGGCTATCCCCAGACCTCCTCGGCGATGGAGCGCACGAGCGCCACCTTCGCCCACTGCTCCTCCTCCGTGAGCCTGTTGCCGCAGTCGCAGGAGGCAAAGCCGCACTGCGGGGAGAGGCAGAGACGCTCGAGCGGCACATACCGCTCCGCCTCATGGATCCTGGCAATGACCTGGTTCCGGTCCTCGAGCTCAGGGCGCTTGGTCGTGATGAGGCCGAGCACGACAAGCCTGTCCTCTGGCACCTTCGCCAGAGGCTCGAAGCTCCCCGAGCGCGCATCATCGTATTCGAGGAAGAAGGCATGGACCTTCTCGCGGGCGAGCAGGAAATCGGCCACGCCGTCGTAGCCGCCCTCGCATGCCCAGGTCGAATGGAAGTTGCCGCGGCAGATGTGCGTGTTGATCGTGAGGTCGGATGGGGCCTCTTCGAGCACGCGGTTGTTCACCTCGAGGAGCTCCTCCTTCACCCGCTCGAGGCCTGCCGCATCGACGCCGAAGTACTGCTCGGCATGCGGATCCACGACCATGCCCCAGGAGCAGTCATCGAGCTGGAGGTTGCGGCAGCCTGCGGCATGGAGGTCCTGGATGAAGGCGGCATATCCTCTCACGATATCGTCTGCAAGCTCTGCATGGCTCGCATAGACGCGCTCTGTCGTCTGCGCATTGAAAGGCATCGCGAACTGCTCATAGAACTGGGCAGGGGCTGGAATCGTGAGCTTCGCGACCGTGCGCTCGTCTTCGAGCGCCTGGACGAAGCGGAAGTGGTCGATGAAGGGATGGGAGCCTGTATAGGCGATGCGGCCTGTCAGATAGGTGTCGTCGATCTTGGCGGCCTCGTCGTGGAAGGGAAGGCCCGTCTCGGTCGGCTTGTGTCCGACGCCTGCGAAGCTCCACATGAAGTCGAGATGCCATGCCTCGCGGCGGAACTCCCCGTCGGTCAGGACGCCCAAGCCTGCTGCCTTCTCCTTGCGGATGAGATCCTCGATGCACTCGTCCTCGATGCGCGCGAGCTCCTCTTTCGGGAGGCGCCCCTCCTTCCAGGCATGGTGTGCCTCGTGCAGCCTGGCTGGCCTCAGGAAGCTTCCCACCACATCGAAGCGGTGCGGTGTCGTGCGGTCATATGCAATGCCCATGACGTGCCCTTTCTGTGCAGCTCTGTTTGGCACTGACATGGTCCCAGAAGTCCAATCCATAGAAAAATATGGGTTATCTATCGCTATTCATAGATTTTGGCTATAGCGTGGACTGGTCGGAGAAATAGCGCTCCACGTAGGCCTCGAGATGCTCCAGATAGCTCTGGGCAAGCTTCGAGAGGGGCCGGCGCTGCTGGCTGATGTAGCCGATCTCCATCGTCCCTGCCGGCTCCAGAGGGCGGGCGATGATGTTCGTGCCATTGAGGTCGGCACTGAGTATGCCGGAAGAGATCGTATAGCCCTCAAGGCCGATCAGGAGGTTGAAGAGGGTCGCACGGTCCGTGACGACGATGGCCTTGTCGACAGGCTCGGTCGGATAGGGCTCCTCGGCGAAGAAGAAGGAGTTCTTCATGCCCTGGTCGTAGGAGAGCCGGGGGTAGGGCGCAAGGTCTTCGAGGCTCACGTTCTCCCTGCCAGCGAGCGGATGGTCTGCGGAGAGGAAGACGTGCTCTCGCGCCGTGAAGAGCTGCGTGAACCTGAGGTCGGCATCCTTCAGCGCCGTGCCGATCACCTCGCGGTTGAAGTCATTCATAAAGAGGACGCCAAGCTCGGAGCGCTGGAGACGCACATCCTCGATCGTCCCGAAGGTCGTGCCCTCCCGGAGCGAGAACTCGTAGCGGCTCTGCCCATATTCGCGGACCAGCTCTGCAAAGGCATTGACGACGAAGGCGTAGTGCTGGGCAGACACCCCGAAGACCCGCCGCACGCTCGGCGCCTTGCCGAGATACTGGCTCTCGAGCAGGTCTGCCTGCTCCACGACCTGGCGGGCATAGGAGAGGAAGCGCGTGCCCTCCTCGGTCACCTCGACGCCCCTCCGGGAGCGCTCGAAGATCTGCACCCCCATCTCGTGCTCGAGCTCGGAGATGGCCTTCGAGAGGGAAGGCTGCGCAACGAACAGGTTCTGCGCTGCCTGCGAGATCGATCCTGCCTCGGCGACCTCGATTGCATAGCGGAGCTGTGTGAGCGTCATCTCTCCCCTTCCCGTGGACAGGACAAGGATACCGCAGAGGGACAGAGACAGACACCCATCCAGATCAGGGACAGCACGGCTCCATCTAGCCGAAATCTGCACAGCCTGGCGCAACGCGTGCCCCAATCAGGGAATAGCCTCATCGTGATCGAGCGAGGAAGGACAGGCAATGGAGGACGATTTCATCTTCGAGCGCACGAGCGTCCGCAGCTTCACCGACGAGCCAGTGGCGGCAGAGGATCTCGAGCGCCTTCTGCGTGCTGCGATGGCGGCGCCTTCTGCCACAAACCAGCAGCCCTGGGAATTCTGGATCGTGACCGAAAGGAAACGCCTGGAGGAGCTCTCCTCATGCTCCCCCTATGCGGGGCCCACGAAGCGCGCTGCTGCCGCGATAGTGCCCTGCATCAAGACAGAGGGCGTGCCTGTCCCCGGGATGGCTGCGCAGGACATGGGTGCCGCGACCGAGAACCTCCTGCTCGAGGCGACCCATCTGGGCCTGGGCGCGGTCTGGCAGGGCATCTATCCCGACCAGGAGCGCGCAGACGCCGTCGCCCGCTTCCTCGGCATTGCCGGCCGCCACGATATCGTCCCCTTCGCGATCGTCGCCGTGGGGCATCCGGCACGGAAGCCCGCCCCGACAGGGCCTGGACGCTTCGATCCGGCACGGATCCATTGGGATGGCAGGAGAACATGAGAAGCGCAAGGCCGCCCCTGTGGCGGCCTTTCCCCTGCCTATAGCTCCTGTCCATCCCCTGCCGGCGCAGCTTCGTCCTGCCTTCTGGGCGGACGCGCCCCTGTCACGAGATACTCGAAGGAGTCGAGCTTGTGCCCGTGCTCGCGCTGCTCCTTCACGGCAGCCTCGAAGCGCTCCTGGTCTTCGTGGAGCAGCGCCCGATGCTGCTCCCAGACCTCCTGGAAGGGCTTCTTCTCGCTTGCCAGCTCGACCACGAGCTGGTCTGCCTTGGCCTCGGCGCCGATGCGCACGAAGCTCGTCGCTAACGGGATCAGAAGGACCGTGATGGCGCCAGCGCAGACGAGGACCGAGGCGGTCTGCGTCCCCATGGCCCCGGATTCGACAGCGCTGTCGGTCACGGCGACGATCAGCGGCAGTGCCATCGTGCAGTAGGCGGAGACAGCGTACTTCTCGCGCTTGTGGAGCGGGCGTGTCTCGGGGTTCACATGGAGCGATACGGCGACCACGATGCCCCTCACGAGCACGAGCAGGACGATGAAGCCGACAAGCAGGCCCAGATCCTGGAAGGCAGCCGAAAGCGAGATGTCAGCGCCGGAGATGATGAAGTACGCAGGGGTCAGAAAGCCGTTCCCGACATCCCCCAGCTTCTCCTCCAGCTCATGGTTCTCAGGCGCAAAGGCCCCGAGGATGAAGCCAGCGATGAAGGCGCCCAGCACCGCCTCGAGGTCGAGCACTTTGCAGAGGGCCACGAGCACCACCATAAGGAGGATGGAGATGCGCAGAAGCGGCCTGGAGCCATTCCAGGCATTCTCCTTCAGATAGGCGCCCACCCGCTTGCGGAAGCGCGGGAAGATATTCGGGAAGGCGAGTATCGCCAGGCAGACGACGACAAAGACCACGAGCGTCGCGATGGTGGCACGCGTGCTCCTCGTCGAGAGCAGAAGCGCCATCGCAAGGATGGGCGCAAGCTCGCCGTAGGCGCCGTAGACGCTCACGGCCTTGCCGACCGGCGTGCCCATGAGATGGCGGTCGCGCAGGATGGGGGCAAGCGTGCCGAAGGCCGTCGTCGTGAGGCAGATCGAGAAGGCTATCCCCGCCTGCCCCGGAAACCTCTCTGCCATGAAGAGGGAGGTGATGCCGAGGGCGACAAGGAGCGAGACAGCCCAGGCCGCTATCGCATGGAGGCCATAGCGCCCTCCCAGATCCCGTGGATTGATCTCGTAGCCGGCATTGAGGAAGAGGAATGCCATGCCGAGATCGGAGACGAGGTCGATGGCAGTGGATGCGGTATCGATGAGGCCTGCCATGTGGGGGCCCAGGAGCGCTCCGGCAAAGACCAGAAAGACCACTTCCGGAACCGCTCGGCCGGGTATCAGGCTTGCCACATACGGAGCGGCCGCCGCCACTGCCATAATGAGGGCGAGGGAGATGAATGGACTGCTCATAGATCCCTTTCCAGGAATGCTTTCACGTGCTTCCCACACTTTTCCCCGTCATAGTATCCTTTATTCGATACGACCCTTCAGCAAGGAGCATCTTCTTCATGCAATATGGTATGACACCGTTCCTCATGTGGAACATCCTCGCACCAGACCTCAGGGCGGAGCTCGAACGCCGCTACGGGAAAGAGGATGCTGCCCGTGTGATGAAGGCAGCCTATCCCCATTTCCGCCAGATCGTCGCAGGCATCGAGGATCCCCAGCAGGGCAGGCGCTACTTCTGGTCGCTCCTGCGTGCCGGCATGCTTGCCGCCATCTATCTTGCGACGAAGATCCTCGACGACGATATCGCGCCCTCCCCTGCCGAGTGCGCGGCGCTCTTCGCCGATGTGGTCAGACGCAATGGCGCCTGCCAGAGGCTTGCCCGCAGGATGCGCGATGACTTCACGCCGATGGGCCAGCGCCGGATACAGCGCGATGCGCTCATGACGCAGATGCGGACGAAGGACTATGGCTGGAACTATGTCTACAGCACGGGGCCGGCTCCTGGCACCTATATGGTCACCTACCGCCGCTGCGGGATACTGCGCCTCTACAAGGAGCTCGGCGTGCCCGAGCTCATGGGTGCTGCCTGCCGCTTCCCCGATGTCTGGTGCGAGCTCGAAGGGGTCGAGCTCGGGCGCACGATGTGCCTCGCTGAAGGCGATCCCTGCTGCGATTTCCAGCTGAGGATCATCCCCGACGAGAAGGAGGAGAAAAAGGCCCCCGAAGGGCAGAAGGAGCCTGAAGGCACCGAAGGAGAGACAGCCTCCTAGCGGTTCTCTATGCTCCCGACACCCTTGATCGTGATCGAGATGTGCCCATCGGGCAGCGTCGTGAACTCGATGTACTGGTCATTCGACGAGTACTCGCTCGGGAACGTGATCTCGATGCCGGTATCGGTGCGGATGCGATGGTTCTTCGCGATACGGTGAGCGACCGAAGGGCGCACCGGCACCTCCTCGGGGATGGCGACCTTCGCAGCCTGCTCCTGCATCTTCTTCTCGTAGCGCTCCTGCACCTCCGGGCGGTCGGCGAAGAGCTTCTTCCCCACCTCGCGGGGCTCGATGGCCTCAGCCTCGTCTGCCTGCTCTGCCACATAGGCCTTGGCACGCCCCACCTCGATGGCAGGAGTGAGCCCATACTCCTCAGCCACATCCTCGACCGCAAGCGTCACCGACTCGATCACCTCGCGGGTCGATGCCTCCTGCGTGCACTGGAGCAGCCCATCCGGCACGATGTAGGACTCCTGGCCAGCGATCGTGCGTGCCTTGTCGGCAAAATCGATCTCCCAGGTGCCGAGGTCGATCACGGCATAGGTGTCGATCTTCTGGGTCGGAAGCGGCAGCAGCGCATCCGTCTTCACGATATCGGTCATCTCCACGTCCTGGCGGACATCGTGGATGTAGCCCTGCTTGCGTGCGAGCAGCACGATCGCCATGAGCTCGCGGCTCGAGCCCCCGAACCCATCATCGTCCCCGTCCCCGTCTGCCGCCTTCGAGGCATCGGAGTCCGTCACGTCAGCCAGAAGCAGGTCGTACGGCAGCTTGTCCTCCGATTTCCTCAGCTCATCGAAGAAGAAGTCGCCGACTTCGTGGGAAAGGTCGACAAAGCCGATCTCGCCTGCAAGGTAGCGCTTCAGCTCCTTCTGGAAATTGCTTTCGGGGCTGAAGCTCCCGTGCTTGCTCTCAGCCGAGGAGAGCGTCTTGCGCACGAGCCGCGTCACATAGGAGCGGATATCCTTCTCCTCTACGGCAAGCTCGCGGGAGCTCTCGTAGTTCTCGCTCGTATCGAAATCATAGGCATGCAGGATTGCATGATTGATGGTCAGCATCTCAACCTCATCCCAGAATATGCATCATGTTCGGTCCAACAGGATACCGCAGCCAAGGCCGCTCCTGCCTCCCGCAATTGTACAGGTACCTGTTTTTATGGACGTAGAGTGTAATTGCGCTGCTCTTCGCCATTCTCGCCTCTGCACCACGCAGGAGCGAGTATCGTCTTTTCTGGTCTGAAGCCGATTCCCGCTGCATGCTGCAGCGTCATACGAAAGAGGATGGAATGGAAGAACAAGAGAACACCAGCATCGAGGAGACCTCCGAGGAGTCCACGCCTACGCCGACGCCGGAGGACATGACGCTCGTGCAGAAGGCTGGCCGCATGGCTCGCCTCATGCATCGCTACATCAAGCTCAATTCCGAGGCCCACGGTGGCATGGGCGATCCCCTGCAGGGCCAGGGCCGCGTCCTTGCCATGCTCCAGGCAAAGCCTGAGACCACCCAGAAGGAGCTCTGCTTCCTTCTCGGCATGCGCCAGCAGTCCCTCTCCGAGCTTCTGAGCAAGCTCGAGGAGAAGGGCTTCGTCGAGCGCCAGAAGAGCGAAGAGGATGGCCGCGTCACCCTCGTGAAGCTCACCG
Source organism: uncultured Actinomycetes bacterium (assembly GCA_900313905.1). Lineage (GTDB taxonomy): Bacteria > Actinomycetota > Coriobacteriia > Coriobacteriales > Atopobiaceae > Olsenella_L. The sequence continues at coordinate 99,826 of OMTG01000021.1, forward strand.
AGGCCGGCAAGGCCGCTGTCCCCGATCTCGACGAGATCGATCCGGACGAGGATGTCTTCGGCGTCCTCGACGATGAGACCAGGGCAACCTTCGAGGAGGCCGTCGACACCCTGAGCGACTCCCTGAAGGAGAAGCTCCTCGCCCTCGGCGACGATCCCGATGCACCGACCAAGCCGCGCAAGGACGACGACCGCGGTGGCCGTGGCGGCTATCGCGGCGGCTCCGACCGTGGCGATCGCGGTGGCCGTGGCGGCTTCCGTGGCAGCTCCGACCGCAGCGAGCGCTCCGGCTTCC
>OMTG01000005.1 GCA_900313905.1 uncultured Actinomycetes bacterium
ACCCGTATCCGACCTACCCGAAGATGGGCATCATCGGCTGCGCCTTCACCGACCTCGCCCACGAGGGCAAGATCGAGCGCTCCTCCATCATCAATATCGCTGATATCATCACCGGCAAGCTTCCGGGCCGCACCTCCGAGGACCAGACGATCGTCTACTCTGTCGGCGGCATGCCGGTCGAGGATATCGCCTGGGGCGGCACGGTCTACCGCAACGCCGTGAAGATGGGCATCGGCGTGAAGCTCAATCTCTGGGACAAGCCGGAGATGTTCTAGACCCTCCCTGCCTGGCTGGCCCCATTGCGTCTTCCCTCCCTCCCGGGGCCAGCCGGGCGCCTCTCCCTTGTATCAGAAATGCAACAGCTTCGTAACCTCCCCTGTAACGGTGCCGCAAAGCTTCGCTGATACCGTATGGATGTGGGAGGTCGGATGGACAGGGCATCTGGCATCCTGGAAGCTGGGCATGTCTGGGGAGGCAGCGCATGGCTGGACGCATGGCAAGGAGCACAGGGTCCATCTCAGGGCCGAGGGAGCGCAAGGCTGCCTATCATGGGGCAGCGCACGATGCTGCCGATATCTCCCATGCAGCGCTTCAGCCCTATCTCCCTCTCAAGGTCGAAGGCTATACGGAGAAGCATCTCCGCTCCTCGTCAGTCGAGCTCGTGTATGCATTCCGCTCTTCGGGCGAAGGTGTCTGCCCCTTTGCCGTGCCCGATGGCTGCGTCGATCTTGCCTTCGGCATCGGACCTTCCGATGTGCTCGTGACGATGGGAGGCACGGTCCTTTCCGCCAAAGGATGGGATTTCGCCGGCGCACGTGAATGGGTCGGCTGCCGGTTCCATCCAGGAGAGGCGATCCTGCCCGAGGGCGTCTTGCCGCAGGACCTGATCGATACGGACATCGTGCTCGATGAGGGAATCTTGGACGGCAGGATGGCAGAGGAGCTGCTTCAGGCTCCCAGCCAGCTGGCCCGCATGGAGATCCTGACCGACGCCGTGATCGAGGGCGCGATAGCCCTTCCCCAGGGCTCTCGTCCAGGATCGCGCTCCGAGCGCGAGCTCGAGCGCTTTACCCGCAGGAAGATCCTGACATCGGGCGGGTGCGCACCGATCTCTGCAATCGCCGATGAGGCAGGGGTCTCTGCCCACTACCTGAGGCGCTCCTTCATGGATATCCATGGCATCACCCCGAAGCAGTTCTCGCGCTTCGTGCGCTTCCAGCGCGCGATGGAGCTCATCGCCCACGTGCAGGATGCATCCCAGGCCCATGCCCTGGCCGCTGCCTGCGGATACGCGGACCAGTCGCATCTCGTGCACGAGTTCAATGAGTTCGCCGGCATGACGCCAGGGAAGTTCCGTCAGCTCGTGCGGGTTGCTGGATAGGGAAGGCACCTACCCCGCCAGCAGCATGAATCACCACCTTTGTCTTGCAAATGGGGCCATCCACCCCTGGAAGGCGGGCTTCAGCCTGCCACAAGGAGGCAGCAATGTCTGAAATCTCGAGGATCGATATCGTGATGGGCATGGAGAAGTTCGATGGCCTGCGCCGGGCCTTGAGCCATGCGCATGTCCGCGGCATGACCGTCACACAGGTGCTGGGCTGCGGCGTCGAGAAGGGCACCAAGGAGTACGAGGTCGACGAGAACTACACGATGGAGCTGCTCCCGAAGACGATGGTGTCGATCGCCGTCGAGTCGAAGCGCGTCCCGGAGCTCATCGAGCTCATCAAGCAGGAGCTCTACACCGGCCACATCGGCGACGGCAAGATCTTCGTCAGCGAGCTCTCGCAGGTCGTGCGCGTGCGCACGGGTGACGAGGGTGTCGACGCCCTCTAGGAGGTTTCCGCATGTCTTCCGCTGATTCCGAGAAGCCCCTGGGCCTGCACAACGTCGTCTCGGTCTCGATGGGCCTCATCGTCTCGATGAGCTGCCTCGTCTCCCTGGGACAGGGTGCAGGCGAAGCGGGCCTCATGTTCATCCCGGCTATGGTGATAGCGCTTCTGCTCAACATCTGCAGCGCTGCCTGCATGGCCGAGCTGAACTGCCTCATGCCGAACGCGACGGGCGGCCTCGTGCAGTACACGCTGGCGGGCCTGGGACCTCTGCCGACGCTCGTCACGATGGTCGGCGGCTACCTGGTCTGCAACATCCTCTGCGGCGGCGTCGAGGCGGCCATCTTCGGCTCCGTGATGGTCGAGACGATTCCGCTCCCAATCCCTGCCGCCGTCTATCCGACCATCGTCGCCGTGATTGTCGCAGTCGCCGCGCTCAAGGGCGTCGACATCTTCGCGAAGCTCCAGGATTTCGTCTCGTATCTCCTGCTCGTCTCGATGATCGCTCTTGGCCTCATCGGAGCCTTCAGGCTCGGCACCGGTGTCATCGTCGACCAGCCTGCGAACGTGACGACCGACCCTCTTGCCATCATCAGCTCCGTGGGCGTCGCCTCCTGGCTCTTCGTCGGCGCCGAGTACGCCATCCCGATCTCCAAGGATGTCCGCAATGCGAAGCGCAACATCCCGCTCGGCATGATGCTCAGCCTGGTCCTCATCTTCGTGATGGACTCACTGATCGTCTTGGGATTCAGGAACTATGTGCCTTGGGGCGATCTTGTCGAGTCGGCTTCCCCGCATCTGCTCTACGGCGAGAACCTCCTCGGCGGCTTCGGCAAGGCATGGATGAGCGTCGTCAGCGCCCTTGCCTTCATCGGCGCGCAGAACTCGACCGTGAATGGCCTCTCCCAGATCTGCGATGGAATGACGAAAGTGAACATGATGCCGCGCTTCTTCGCGAAGAAGAACAAGTACGGCGCCCCCTCTGTCGCCATCCTCTTCGTCACGATCTCGATCTGCCTCATCGCCTACTTCAGTGGCGATTCCTCTGACGCGATCTCTTTCCTGATCCTCGTCGTCACTGTGCTCTGGCTCGTGTCCTACATCTTTGCGGACATCGATGTGCTCGTGCTGAGGAAGCGCTTCCCGAAGGCGCCCCGTGCCTTCAAGGTCCCTGGTGGCGCGACCATCCCCATCATCGGCATCCTTGGCACGATCTTCATGATCGCGAATATCTCGAGCGATCCCCAGGAAGCGCTGATGGTTTGGATCCTGGCAGCCGTGACCTTCGTGCTGCTCAGCATCTACTCCTACTTCTGGATCAAGTACAAGATGCGCATGCCGGTCTTCAAGCCGGTTCCCATCCCGGAGGTCCTTGCAATGGAGAACGACCTCTACTACGAGATCCGCCACAGGCGGGGGATCTGGAGATAGCAAGCCCTGCATAGCCACGCAGAAGGCCCGCCGGCATGATGCCTGCGGGCCTTCGTCCGTTTCCATGCCGGTGCTCAGAAAAGCTTCCCGATTGCCTCGACGATGCCATCGTGGTCGTTGTCTGCGACGACGAGGTCGGCGTGCTCCTTTACGACAGGGAAGGCATTGCCCATCGCGACTGCGCAGCCGACAGCCTCGAGGGCCACAAGGTCGTTCGGCGCATCGCCTATAGCCACCACCTCATCCATCGTGATGCCGAGATAGGAGCAGAGGGCAGAGAGGCCCTTGGCCTTGCTGATGCCCTGCCCAGAGCACTCGAGCGAGGTCGCCTCGGCATCGGCAAGCTCGAGCGGCAGCTTCTCGATGCGCGCACGCGTGCGGGAGCGGGATTCGGGCGTCCGGTGGTAGGCATTGACCTTCGCGATCGAGTAGGGATGGCTTCGCACATAGCCTTCAAGATCGTCCTCGAAGGTGCAGATGCTCTCATACATCTCCTGATAGACGCCCATATGGAAGAGGTCCATATGGTCGCACTCCCATTTGCGGCAGATGCAGGCGTCGGTTGCCAGGATGTCGGTCATCGCCTGCTCGTCGTCTGCTGCCTGGATGATCTGGCAGGCGATATCAGGATCGATCGTGTGCTTCGCGATGGCGCGCTTCTCGGTGAAGTCATAGGCAAGGGCGCCTGAGATCAGCGACCCATAGTGGATGGGGCCGCATGACCCCTTGAGCGAATAGAGGGCCTCGACTGGATTCCTGCCGGTGCAGAGGGCAAGGCGGACTCCCGCCTCCTCGAGGGCTATGAGCGCCTCCCAGGTAGCAGGGGAGACAGCCTTCTCGGAGTTCAGGAGCGTGCCATCCATATCGAGGGCGAGCATGCGGTATGCCATGCGCAGATCCTTCTTTCGCGGGGTTCTGGAACCATCGTAGCACGGCGCAAAGGCAAGGCCCGCCTGCGGGATGTCTCCGGAAGCGGGCCTTGTGGTGCCAGCTGTTCTTCCGTCTACGACTCCTGCGCGGCAGGGCGCACGAACTGGTCGACGACCTCCTTCAGGATGCCATCGTCGTTCGAGGACTTCGCGAAGTAGTCTGCCTTCTCGCCGAGCCCATCGATTGCATTGGAGACCGCGACGCCGACGCCGGCAGCGACGACCATGCTCTCGTCGTTTGCCGCATCGCCGCAGGCAATCGTGTCGGCGAGGTCGATATCGAGCATCTGGGCAAGCTGTCTGAGGCCCGAGCCCTTATCGACACCGACCGGGTTGAACTCGAGGTAGCGGCCGCTCGAATAGGTGGTCGAGGTGCCCTCCTTCAAGGAGGCGGGCATCTCCTGCTCGATCTTTCTGAGCGTGGGCATGCCATCAGGGATGCAGTAGAGCATCTTGGCCAAGGGCACATCGCGGAGGAACTCGAGAGAGGGGGATTCCATGTTCGTATAGCCCATATGGCCCTCGAGATAGGCGACCTCATCAGCTTGCAGGTTCCAGGCCCAGACTGTGCCAGACACCTCGTAGATATGGAAGCTCACCTCGGGGAACTGGAGGCCATAGCGGAAGAGGGCATCGATCTTCTCGAAGGGGAGGGTGTGGTAGGTGAGGGGCTCATCATCGCCGATGCGGTTGATGCAGCCACCGTTGTAGCTGATGAGGTAGGAGCCATCGAGGAGCTCGTAGGGCACCTTTGCCAGGGATTCCATCACGGAGCCATAGGCACGCCCTGATGCTGGGACGAAGAGGCAGCCGAGCTCGCGCATCTCGCGCATAGCGTCGATATTGGCCTGCGGCACCTCATGGTTGCTGTCAAGCAGCGTCTGATCCATATCGCTTGCGACGAGACGGTACACAATGGCCCCTTTCACGCGGTGGGAAGCGTCTTCTCCTCATCCTCGCCCACATGGGGAGGAAGCTCTCCTGCAAGCGTAGCATCGATGAAGGGGAAAAGCGCGCCCCAGTAGGCATCCGGGTCGGCCAAGGGCTCCAGAAGGTGCCCGGCTCCGGTGATGCTGATAAATTCCTGCACCCCATCAGGACGCTTGTCCTGGAGGCGCTGCCAGAGCTCTCTCGTCATCTGCGGCGGCACAAGGGTGTCGCGGGTGCCGGTGACAAAGAGGATTGGAAGCGGACTCTCCTCCACGAAGTCGACAGGACGGGCCGAGGTGATATCGTAGCCATCCGACTGGGCCTTCATATAGAGGCGCATGAGGTCGGCAGCGGGGCGGGCATCCATACCGATGCCGCGTATGTAGTGGATGAGAGCATCCCAGGCATCGGTGTAGGGGGCATCGGCGACGAGTGCGAAGACCTGGTGGGGCAGCGCCGTCTCGCCCGATGCCATGAGGGAGGCTGCGGCACCCATGCCCATCCCATGGAGGAGGATATGGGTGTTGTCGCCAAAGCGGGAGACGAGGTAGCGGGCCCAGGCCACGATATCGTCGGAATCGAGGTATCCCATGCCGATCCAGGAGCCGCCGCTCTCGCCGTGGCCGCGCATGTCGCAGGAGAGCAGATTGTAGCCATGCTCGGCATAGCGGCGGGCATAGGCCATCCCGTCAGACCAGGAGCCGTGGTAGCCATGGGAGACGATGACCCAGAGGCTGCTTGCCGGATCCGTGATGAGGAGACGGGCAGAGAGTGGGCATCCATCGGCAGACTCGCAGGTGACGGTCTCAATGGGAGCGGTGCCTGCGAGCCAGGCGGCTGTCTTTTCTGCCTCATCCGAGCGTGCCTCTTCGAGCGTGCGGGCAGCATCCTCATCCATCGGCTTCTCGAGCATCAGCCGGCGGCTGTCCTGGGGATCTGCGAGGAAGCCTCCAAGCTGCGCCTGGGGCGTGCCTCCTTCTGCAGGAGCCTTCACCGGAGCATGGCCGAAGGCGGTCCTTGCGTAGCGGTTGCCGACCGACCAGGAGCCGATCGGGAAGAGGGCGCCCACGACGATGAAGAGGACGGTCACGAACCAGATATGGATGGCACTGGCGAGCCAGGCGATGAAGAAGAGGAAGAGCGTCGTCATCCCCAGCTTCACGATCGGCATGATGCCGGCTTCCTCATGGACGATGGGGCCCTTGTCGACCTTCTCGGGCACCCGCTTCATCTCGGCGAGGGCAGCTGTCCCTTTCGGCCGTGCATCCTTCTGGACGGCCGTGCGCTCGGCAAGCCCCGTCTCTTCGGTCTCTTCAGACATCTCTCACCTTTCGATGGCAAAAATTCAATCCACCTTCAAAAGACTAGGGCATGCGCTGCCCGAGCGGATGGATTTCTGGCCAGCGGTCTGGTGCCGTTCAGACTGAAAGAGGCTCCGTTTGTAGCAAAACTGACCCGGATTTAAAGAATTCGTGAAGGAGTTGTGACGGTTATGCGTATACTCAGCCTTGAAATGTGCCGAGCCCGGGGTGTGGCATGAGGAGAAGCCATTGCCGGACGGAGCCACGCAATTTTGGGGGAGCGCCTGCAGGAAGGCTGGGGGCCTCGCTGCGGACGCCAGGAGAAGAAGGGAGCAAGGATGAGGTATCTGCTGTTGGTCAGCCATGGCACGATGGCGCCGGGCATCAAGAGCGTCATCGAGATGCTGCTTGGGCCGCATGACAATCTCATCGCCTACAGCATGGAGGACGGCGTGGGTGCCGATGCCTTCGTGGCGGGCCTCAAGGAGGCTCTGGCGCCGATTGGCGCAGACGATTCCGTCGTCGTCCTCGGCGACATCATCGGCGGCTCGCCGCTGACGAACACCCTCAATGTCCTGTCCGAGAAGGGCCTTCTGCCCAAGACCATCGCCTTCGGCGGCGTGAACCTGCCGATGACAATCTCGGCGCTCATGGCGATCGAGGATGGCCTGGACGATGAGGCGCTGAAGGCTCAGGTCCAGAGCGAAGGCAAGGAAGGCATTCGCGAGGTCGTGCTCGACCTCGGGGACGACGAGGACGAAGAGGATCTGTAAGCCAAGAACGACTTGGAGAAAGGGAGAATAATCCATGATCTCGTTCGTACGCATTGACGACCGCATGATTCACGGTCAGACGGTTACTCGCTGGGCACTCGAGTATCCGTGCGATGGCATAATCGCTGTGAACGATGTCGCCGCATCGAATCCGGTCCTGAAGTCCGCCTACAAGGGCGCTGCTCCGGACAAGAAGATCTTCGTCTGGACGATGGATCACTTCCTGCAGAACCAGGAGAAGGTCCTGAAGTCGAAGACCCGCTACTTCCTGATCACCAAGAACCCGCTCGACATGAAGCACATCCTCGTCGACGAGCACTTCGTGCCGTCTGACGTCAAGCGCGTCATCGTCGGCCCCTGCAACGACCGTCCTGGCACCGTGAAGCTGGGCAACAACCAGTCCATCACGCAGGAGGAGGCACAGGCCTTCGAGGACATCACGAAGGCTGGCTACACCGTGGAGTTCGCCCTCCTGAAGGAGACCTCCATCGGCGAGTGGCCGAAGTTCCGCGGCCAGTTCGACGTTCATTAGGACAGGGCAAACGAGCTAGGAAGGTGAATCTTCACTATGACCATTAATGTGTTCCAAGCGGTGATCTTGGGCATCTTCGCGTGCCTGGCATCGCTCCCCGGCATGGGCGGAACGACAATCGGCAACTACACCCTCGGCCGTCCTCTCGTTGGTGGCCTCATCTGCGGCATCATCCTGGGCAATGTCCAGCTCGGCATCATCGTCGGCGCTGCCATCCAGGTCGTCTACATCGCACTCGTCACCCCTGGCGGAACCGTCTCCGCTGATGTCCGTGCCGTCACCTACATCGGCATCCCGCTCTCCATGCTCCTCATCAGCTCCCAGGGCCTCGACCCGACGAGCTCTGAGGCTGCAGGCGAGGCAGCAGCTCTCGGCGCCCTCGTCGGCACCGTCGGCACCGTCCTCTTCTATGGCACCGCTACGATGAACCTTGTCTGGCAGGGCATCGGCTGGAAGGTCATGGACGAGGGCAACTGGGACAAGATCAAGAAGACCATCCCGCTGGTCGACGCCGTCTACCCCTGGATCTCCCACATCATCTTCTCCTTCATCCCGACCGTCATCATGTGCCTCGGCGGCGAGACGATGGTCCGCCTCATCCAGACCTATCTTCCGATGGACGGCCTTGCAATGAAGACGCTGTTCACGGTCGGCTCGCTTCTTCCTGCCGTCGGTGTCGGCATCCTCTGCAAGCAGGTCATCACCAAGCCGCTTGACTGGGTCACCTTCGCATTCGGCTTCCTGCTGGCTGCCGTCATGGGCTGCAACCTCATTGCTTCCGCAATCATCGCAGTCTTCTTCGCACTGATCAACTTCGAGGTCCAGTCCATCAAGACTGGCAAGCCCGCCGTTGCTGCAGCAGCAAGCGACGATGAGGACGAGGAGGAGGACATCTAGTCATGGCAGAGCTCAAGAAAGCCTCTGAAGAGGCGCGCAAGCAGTCGTTCAGGAACTGGACCTATGGCAACCTCACCTGCTTCTCCCAGGAGCACATGCAGACGTTCGGCTATCTGTGGGCAATGCTCCCGATCGTCGACGATCTCTATGACACCGACGAGGAGAAGGTCGAGCACCTTCGCACCTATTCGACGTTCTTCAACACCGAGCCGCAGATCGGCACCATGGTTGTCGGCCTGACCGTCGGCCTCGAGGAGGCCCGCGCCAACGGCGAGCCGATGGACGACGAGACCATCAACGGCATCCGCGCCGGCCTCATGGGCCCGCTGGCTGGCCTTGGTGACTCCATCATCGTCGGCACCTTCATCCCCATCCTCCTCGGCATCGCCCTCGGCCTTGCCTCTGGCGGCTCCATCCTCGGCCCGCTGTTCTACATCGTGGCCTGGAACGCCCTCATGTACTTCGGCATGAAGTACGCCTATGACCAGGGCTACTCCCTCGGTGGCTCCGCAGTCGAGGCGCTCGTCGGCCCGCAGTCTGCAGCACTCCGCTCCTCCATCGTCATGGTCGGCACCATGGTCATCGGTGCCGTCGCCGCAACCTGGATCTCCATCTCCACGAGCTTCGCGATCACCTTCTCGGAGACCTCGTCGTTCGTGCTCCAGAACACGCTTGACGCCATCATGCCGAAGGCGCTGAACTTCTTCTTCGTCTGGCTGTGCTGGTGGATGATGACCAAGAAGCAGATCTCCCCGACGAAGGTCATGCTCATCCTCGTTATCATCGCATTCGTGGGCTGCATCACCATCCCGGGCATCAACACCTCCCTCTTCAACCCGGGCCTGTCCTACTAGCAGAAGGAGGCCGCACGGTTGGCAAAGGCAAAGAGACGTTCGGCGCAGCGTGCGTCACAGAAGCAGCATCAGAAGCATCAGCATAAGGGGAAGCGCCAGGCTCCGACAGATGCCCTCCTCAAGGAAGCTGATATGCAGACGAGAGCCATCATGCGGCTGGAGACCTACAAGCGCCTGATGTATTCCGGCATTGCCATCGGTGCGTTGCTGATCGGGTACGGATTCTTCGCAGGTGGCGGCACCACGATGGGTGTCATCGGCATCGTCCTCGCCGTCATCTGCACCCCCTTGGCGGTCGTCCTCTACATCGGGATTCGCAATGGGAAGCGCAATGTGGACAAGATCCTCGATGCCTATAAGGCAGAGCATGGGGTCATGCCACAGGAGAAGGCCGAAGGCTGAGAAGCCCCGCTATCGGACATGGAGGGCCTGCAGGAGCGATCCTGCAGGCCCCTTTGTTGTGCCAAGAATGGGCGACGCACAAGATCGATGCGTCTCGAAAAGGTTCTGGCGGCATCTGCCAGAGCATGCGAATCCTGCATGGAATCTGGGATAGAGATACGGCTGTACTGCCAATTCGCTGGACGGCAGCAATAGGCACGCGGACGGCATAGAACCCATCATGGATGTTCTGCGTACCAACAGATATCTGCTGTGCCGAGTTCTTTGATAGCATCCGGACTCTTAAAACGGCATTCCTCAAAGTCCAACATTCTAATTGTCAGATGTAGAAGACCTGCGGGAGCAGCCAGGGAAGCTGCGGGTTCTGTCAGGCCACGACAATCCATCACAACAGGAATGGAGGAATGTAGAGTGAACATCTACCTTGCGGTTCTTGGCTTTGCGACCATGATCGTGATCACCGTCGTGCTGCTGAAGAACAAGATGAGCACGCTTCTCGCCTTTACGGTGATACCGCTCATCGCTGCTATCCTTGCTGGTGGCGATCCTTCGTCGATCGGCCAGTGGATTTCGAAGGGCATCGGCAAGACCTACTCCATCACGCTGATGATGCTCTTCTCCCTTCCGTACTTCATGCTGCTTGCCGACGTGGGCGTCTTCGACGATATCGTGAAGGCCATCATGAAGCGGGTCAAGATCACGGCTCCTGTCATCTGCGTCCTCACGGTGATCGTTGCCTGCATCTGCGAGCTTGATGGTTCCATCACCTCGGTCTTCCTGATCACGGTTCCGCTCATGCTTCCGCTCTACGAGAAGTTCGGCATCGACAAGCGCATCCTCCCGTTTCTCATCTGCGTCGCGATCCTCATCATGTGCAACACCCCCTGGAACCCGAAGATCCTCCGCGCCGCGACCCTCCTTGATATGGACAACGCCTCCACGGCCGTCTTCCTGAAGCTCGTCCCGATTCAGATCTTCATGATCGTCCTGCTCATCGGCGTTGCACTCTTCTTTGGCATCAAGCAGAAGAAGAACCATGAGGGCGAGGTCCAGGTCAGCAACGAGGAGCTGCTTGCCCAGTTCAAGGACACTGACCTCACGCGTCACAACATGCTTGCCTTCAACCTCATCCTCACCGCATTCCTGATCTTCTGCCTCATCGTCTTCGAGGACATCCCCCAGTACTACGTCTTCGCCTTTGGCCTCGTCATCGCCCTGCAGGCGAACTTCAAGGACCTCAAGCAGCAGACGAAGCTCCTCAAGAAGTACGCCTCCTCGCTCTTCCCGGTCGCTCCCGCCGTCCTGCTCTCCGGTGTCGTCGTCGGCGTCATGCAGGAATCCGGCATGCTCGACGCAATGGTCCAGGCTCTGATGGCCATCATCCCCTCTGCGCTCGGACCCTATCTCTACATCGTTATTGCCCTCTTCAGCACCCCGCTCATGCTCCTCTTCACGAACGATACCTGGTTCTACGCCCTCATGCCGCTCGTCGGCGCCTTCTCCGCCCAGTATGGCGTGCCGATGATCACGGTCGTTGCGACCCTCTTCATGAACTTCGGCTCCATGATCTCCGTCATCGCCCAGCCGCAGCTCTACATCGCGACCGACCTCGATGGCATCACCCTGGACGAACACATCAAGTTCACGTTCTGGAAGCTCTGGGCCATCAATATCGTCGTAGTCCTCTTCGGCGTCTTGACTGGCGTGTTCATGCCGTAAGGCAGATCACATATCCTTCGCAAGAAAGGAGCCCGTGCCTCAGCTGGCATGGGCTCCTTTCCGTATCTCGCTCCATTCTTTGTGGCCATCAGCCTGCCAGGCCTTGCTCATGACTCATCTCCGCACTGCTTCTGGGAGCGGAGGTAGCCCCAGAGCGAGAACGCCGCATCGAGCGTCGAGAAGTCCTTGAGGTCGCGCGGATTGTAGCCAGTGTCCTCGGCGATCTTGTTGAGGCGGTTCTGGAGCGTGTTCTTGTGCATGAAGAGATCCTCGGAGCAGTGCTTGATCGAGCCATTGTGCTTCGCGTAGGCATAGAAGAGCTCGGCATACTCCTGGATCTTCTCGTCGGGCAGATCGGCGAAGACGTGGGAGACATATTCCTCTGCCGCATCCTGCGGCACGGAGCTGATAACGATGCCGAAGCCCATGTTCGAGAACTGCGAGGTGTCCTGGCTGCCATCACGGCTCGAGAGATAGGCGGTCCAGGCGATGGCCTGCAGGGCCTGCTGATAGCTGCGCCAATAGCTGTCCTGGCTATCGACGAGGTCGCCGATGCCGACAAGCAGGGGGCAGTCGACCTGGTGCGCTATGGATGCCTTGATGCCTTCCAGGAAAGGATGCATGCGGGCATAGGACTGCGTCGTGTAGATGATGGCGCGCTGGTCCGTGACCGAGAAGAACGCGGTCCCATCGTCCGCAAGGCGGCTTGTGAGGGCGGGATAGATGTCTGCCTTTCCCCGCTCAGGCCATCCTCCGTGGGCGGGCTGCACGACCACGGCGCGGCGCGGGAGCGAGAAGTCGATCTCGAGCATGGAGGCGAGATAGGCGACCAGATCGTCGTCGTGCTCCCTGAGCGTCAGCAGCGTCACCAGGTTCGAGAAGCGCTCGCGCTGGTCGAAGCGGGTGATGCCTTTCTGGTTCTCGCGCAGGAGTATCTCGGTCATCTTCTCGATGACGGTGCCGAAGGGGGCTACCTCCGCCGCGGGGCCGGTGATGCCGATGACGGCGACGACCGATCCATTGAAGAGGACCGGGGCGTTGATGCCATGCCGGGCGCCCTTGAACTCATGGTCGTTATCGATCACGACAGGCTTTTGGTGCTGATGGCCAGCCTTGCTCCGTCATGGCTGGTCCCGATGCGGGTACGGTCGGTCGAGGCGATGATGGTCCCAGTCGCATCGAAGAGGTTGATCTCGTGCTGGATGACATCCTTGAGGTTCGTGACGATGGACTCAGCGATCTTGGGATCCAGCTCCATGTGCATGATCTCCTCTCAATGTTACACAGAACATCTGAAGGCGCTTCTCTCCGGCCACAAAAGGGGGCGTGGAATATGGGAGCTCCGTCCTTTGCAGTGTAACTTATTCATTGAAAGAAAGCGGAACGGAACAAGGTTCTGCGGACAGGGAAGCATCACAGAGCGGAATGGAGTGCACCATGGCAGTGCCTACTATCGAGAAGATGGAAGTGATTCCGGTTGCCGGCTATGACAGCATGCTGCTCAATCTGGCCGGAGCCCACGAACCGTTCTTCACGCGCAACGTGGTTGTTATGACCGACAGCCAGGGCTATGTCGGCGTCGGCGAGGTCCCGGGTGGCGAGGTCATCACAAAGCGCCTCGAGAGCTGCATCCCTCTGGTGGAGGGCACGGCGCTGGGACAGTACAAGAACACGGTCCTTGCCTGCAAGGAGATGCTCGAGAAGCAGGTAGCGACCCAGAGCGCGCAGTCTGGCGTCGAGACCGCCCATGCACAGATCTTCAAGAAGGTGACCAATGTGGTCACCGGCGTGGAGACGCCGCTTCTTGATATCATGGCAAAGCATCTCGAGGTGCCGGTGGCAGCGCTGCTCGGCGATGGTCAGGTGCGGGACAAGGTCCGCTTCCTTGCCTACCTCTTCTATGTGGGGGACTGGCGCAAGACCGACCTGCCCTACATCCACGACGACGATGATTCCGATGAGTGGGGCCGCATCCGCCGCGAGCCGGCACTGACGCCCGAAGCGATTGTCCACCAGGCCGAGGCTGCCCAGGAGCGCTATGGGTTCCATGACTTCAAGCTCAAGGGCGGCGTCTTCGAGGGCAAGGAGGAGCTCAAGGCCATCCGCGCGCTCAAGGAGCGCTTCCCTGAGGCACGCATCAACATCGACCCGAACGGCTGCTGGTCCCTCAAGGAATCCCTCGAGCTCTGCCGCGACATGACTGGCATCCTCACCTACGTCGAGGATCCCTGCGGCGCCGAAGGCCGCTTCTCCGGACGCGAGATCATGGCAGAGTTCCATCGCCAGACGGGGCTTGCCACGGCGACCAACATGATCGACACCGACTGGCGCGAGATGAAGGCTGCCATCCGCCTGGATGCGGTGACGATCCCGCTTGCCGATCCCCACTTCTGGACAATGGAAGGCTGCGTACGCGTCGCCCAGCTCTGCCACGATATGGACCTCACCTGGGGCGTCCATTCCAACAACCACTTCGACATCTCCCTTGCAATGGTCGCCAATGCCGCTGCTGCCGCACCGGGCTTCGTGAATGCCTGCGATACGCACTACATCTGGCAGGATGGCCAGCATCTTGGCAAGACCGCACCGCATTTTGAGGATGGCTGCCTCACGGTTCCGCGCGACGGCGTCGGCCTCGGCATCGAGATCGACCGCACCAAGCTCGAGGCTGCCCACAAGCTCTATGTGGACAACGGCTGCGGCACCCGCGATGATGCGAAGGGCATGCAGTACTACATCCCCGGCTGGACCTACGACCCGCATCGTCCCGCAATGGTCCGCTAGAGCTCTTCAGGCAAGAAGGCCTGCACCTGCGGGTGCAGGCATGCAATGACAGGAAGCATGAACGATCGGAGGAAATGATGGCTGCACCTACTATCGAGAAAATGGAAGTCTACCCCGTTGCTGGCTACGACAGCATGCTGCTCAACCTTTCCGGAGCGCACGGCCCCTACTTCACGCGCAACGTCGTGATCCTCACCGATTCGGAGGGCGTCGAGGGCATCTCCGAGGTCCCTGGCTCCACCAAGATCACCGAGGTCCTGAACGAGGTCGATGATCTGGTGGTTGGCAAGTCCATCTATCAGTGGAAGAACGTCGTCCGCTCCATCCACGACAAGTACGCGAACCTCGACAAGGGCGGCCGTGGCGACCAGACCTTCGACCTGCGCACGACCGTCCATGTCCAGACCGCTGTCGAGGCAGCCATGCTCGACATCCTCGGCAAGCACATGGAGGTCCCTGTGGCATCGCTTCTCGGCGAGGGCCAGCAGCGCGATTCCGTCCGCTTCCTCTGCTACCTCTTCTACATCGGCGACCGCACCAAGACCGATCTGCCCTACATCCACGACGACGATAACTCCGATGCATGGGGCCGCATCCGCCGCGAGGCTGCACTCACGCCTGAGGCCATCGTCGAGGAGGCCAAGGCAGCGACCGAGCGCTATGGCTTCGTCGACTACAAGCTGAAGGGCGGCGTCTTCGAGGGCAAGGAGGAGCTCAAGGCCATCCGCGCCCTGAAGAAGCAGTATCCGGATGCCCGCATCGACCTCGACCCGAATGGATGCTGGTCTCTCAAGGAGGCTGTCGAGATCTGCCGCGACATGCCGGGCATCCTCACCTACGTCGAGGACCCCTGCGGCGCCGAGGGCCGCTTCTCCAGCCGTGAGGTCATGGCTGAGTTCCATCGCCTGACGGGCCTTCCGACGGCCACCAACATGGTCGCTACCGACTGGCGCGAGATGAAGGCTTCCATCCGTCTCGACTCCGTCTCCATCCCGCTGGCCGATCCCCACTTCTGGACCATGGAGGGCGCTGTCCGCGTCGCCCAGCTCTGCCATGATATGGACCTCACCTGGGGCGTCCACTCCAACAACCACTTCGACATCTCCCTCGCGATGGTCGCCCAGACGGCAGCTGCCGCTCCCGGCTTCTACAACGCCTGCGATACGCACTACATCTGGCAGGACGGCCAGGCCCTCACGAAGAACCCGCCCAAGATCGAGGATGGCCGCGTCGCTGTCCCGTACGATGTGCCGGGCCTCGGCATCGAGATCGACCGCGCCAAGCTCGAGGCTGCACACAAGCTCTATGTGGACAACAACCTCGGCACCCGCGATGACTCCATCGGCATGCAGTACCTCATCCCGGGCTGGAAGTTCGATGGCAAGCGTCCGTGCATGGTGCGCTAGCTCCGAGATACGCAACGAACTGTCTGGAAGGAAGGGTCTTGCGCTATGTCCAAGCCCATTGATACAAAGCAGCTGAAGGGCCTCTTCACCCCGATTCTCACCCCGGTGGATGAGGCAGGCGCCATCGATCTGGCTCGCCTCAGGAAGCATGCAGCCGAGATCGTCGAGCGTGGCGTCGACGGCATCCTCGCTTTCGGCTCCAACTCAGAGTTCTACATGTTCGACGACGATGAGATGCTCGAGGCCACGCAGGCCCTGATCGATGAGGTCGGCGACAAGGTGCCCGTGATGTTCGGCATCGGCCACATCCGCACCTCCAAGGCCATCGCGCTTGCAAAGCGTGCCGAGGAGCTCGCGATCGACGCCATCTCGGTCCTGCAGCCGATGTTCATCCAGCCGACTCCTGAGGCGCTCTATCACCACTTCAAGGCCATCGCCGACGCGGTGCCCGAGACGGCCATGTTCATCTACAACAACCCGGGCCGTGCCGGCTATCCGGTGCCCCTCGACGTAATCGTACGCCTTGCCCATGTGTGCCCCAACATCATTGGCATCAAGGACTCCTCGGGCAACATCACGAACTGCGAGGAGCTCGTGCGCAGGACCTCCGACATCGACTTCAACGTCTTCGTCGGCAAGGACACGATCGTGTTCCCGGGACTGTGCTGCGGCGCCGTCGGTGCCGTCTGCTCGACCGCGAACATCTTCCCTGAGCTCGTCTGCGGCATCTACGACAAGTTCTGCGCAGGCGACTATGAGGGGTCGAAGGCAGACCAGTTCAAGCTCAACCCCATCCGCCTTTCCCAGGACGCAGCGAGCTTCCCAGCAGCCACGAAGGACATGGCAAACCTCATGGGCATGGAGGTTGGCCCCTCCATCCTTCCGACCGAGGCCACCACGGGCGCGGCGCTGGAAGGCATGAAGAAGGCTATGCGCGAAGGTGGATATCTCAAATAGGAAACTGCTGCAGGCGGATGCCTGCAGCCTGGAAGACAGCAAGCTGAGAGGAGGGCAGACATGGCAGACTATTCGGTGCTTCTGGCGGTCGATTCCTACAAGGGATCGGCAACGAGCCGCGAGGTCGAGGATTATCTCGAGCAGGGCATCAGGCGCGTGCTCCCCGACGTCGACGTGAAGAAGTTCCCTATCGCTGATGGCGGAGAGGGCTCCGTCGAGGCGCTGGTGTCGGCCCGTAACGGCAAGATCTGCGAAGCCGAGGTCTCAGGCCCTCTGGGCGACCCGGTGAAGGCCGCCTATGGAATCCTCGATGATGGGACTGCCGTCATCGAGATGGCCCAGGCAAGCGGCATCACGCTCGTCGAGCAGTCGAGCGAGAATGCAGTCCGCTGCTCGACTCTGGGCACCGGCCAGCTGATCGAGGATGCGCTCGATCATGGCGCGACCAAGATTATGGTCGGCCTGGGCGGATCGGCGACGAGCGACGGTGGCGTCGGGATGGCAAAGGCGCTGGGCGTGAAGTTCCTGGACGCTGAAGGCAATCCCATTCCCTGCGGGCTCATCGGCCTCAGAGATCTGGCCACGATCGATATGTCGGGGCTTGACCCCAGGGTGGCCAGGACAGAGTTTGTCGCCCTGACCGATGTCAGCAATCCGCTGACGGGCGAGAACGGCGCGGTCTACATCTATGGCCCTCAGAAGGGCGTCGCCCTCAAGGACCGTGCTGAGCTCGACGGCTGGATGTGCAGCTATGCCGCCCTCCTCGAGAAGACGGTCGAGCTTCCGGTCGAGCATGTCGCAGGGACCGGTGCCGCAGGAGGCCTGGGGGCAGCGCTTCTCGCGTTCTGTGGAGCCAAGATCGTCTCCGGCATCGATGCAGTGCTCGATGCGATAGACTTGAGTTCGGCCGTGGCCGATGTCGACCTCGTGATCACGGGTGAAGGCCGTATGGACAGCCAGTCCGCCAATGGCAAGGCGCCAATCGGCGTGGCCGAGCGGGCCAAGCGGTATGGCAAGCCCGTTATCGCAGTCGTCGGCAGCCGCGCAGACGACCTCGGTGCAGTCTATGAGAAGGGGATCGACCTGGTTCTCACGACGGTGAACGGCGCGATGAGCCTGGAGGAGTGCTTCTCACGGGTGAGCATCGATATCCCGATTGCCGGCGAGACGGCAATGCGTGCATTCCTGCTGAGCCGCCAGCAGGAGATGGGCAGGAGCGAAGGCGCTTTTGGCCAGTATGCAGCGGCAATGTAGATAGGGTTCACATCTCTAGTGAAGGAGAAATGATATGAACGTAGGATTCATCGGACTCGGCATCATGGGCAAGCCTATGGCACTGAACGTGCAGAAGGCTGGCCACACGGTCATCGCCTATGACCACCACCAGGACCGCATCGACGAGATCGTCGCTGCTGGCGGCAAGGGCGCGAAGAGCGGCAAGGAGCTTGCCGAACAGGCTGACGTCGTGATCACGATGCTCCAGAACTCCCCGAACGTCGAGGATGCGCTCTTCTCCGAGAACGGCGTCGCTGAGGGCCTGACGGCTGGCAAGGCAGTCATCGACATGTCCTCCATCTCGCCGCTTGCCTCCCGCGATTTCGCAGCCCGTCTTGCGAAGCTCGGCGTCGACTTCATGGACGCTCCTGTCTCCGGTGGCGAGCCGAAGGCCATCGATGGCACCATCGCTGTGATGGTCGGCGCAGACCAGAAGGTCTTCGACAAGTATGAGCCGCTCCTCAAGACCATGGCTTCGACCGTGACGCTCGTCGGCGGCGTGGGCGCTGGCAACATCTGCAAGCTTGCCAACCAGATGATCGTCGCGATCAACATCGCCGGCATCTCCGAGGCCTACTCCCTCGCGAAGAAGGCAGGCGTCGATCCTGAGAACGTCTACCAGGCCATCCGCTCCGGCCTTGCTGGCTCTGTCGTTATGGACCAGAAGTCCGAGAAGATCTTCCACGGCGACTTCACGCCTGGCTTCCGCATCGAGCTCCACATCAAGGACCTCCAGAATGCGCTCGACACCTCCCACGGCGTCAACGTCGCAGCCCCCTTCACCTCCCTTGCGATGGAGATCATGCAGTCCCTCAAGGCCCATGGCCACGAGAAGGACGACCACTCCGGCATCGCTGAGTGGTATGAGATGGTGAACGGCCAGAAGCTCCAGGACTAGTTCCATCACCAGCCCGGCTGCCAGCGTCGATGTTCCCTTCCCAGCGGAGATGCGGACAGCCTGACCATAGAGAAGGCCTGTGCCAGCTTGTCGAACGCAGACCTCATGACAAAACATGCCCCAGGCATAGGTCGAAGAGCCGTGCCTGGGGCTTTTTCAGAAGAAATATATTGGAAGGTGGCAACCATGCCATTCAGATGCACCAAGCCGACGCCCCATGCTGTCCAGATTATGACAAGCGCGCCATGGAAGCTGGCCGTCAAGCCCTTCCAGGTCGCACCGCGCACCTACTATGTCTCAGGCCAGAGCTGGGTCGGCGCCTATCTCATCGATACAGGCGATGGGCTGGTCCTGATCGATACCGCTATCGCAGAGTCTGCCTACCTGCTTGTCGATTCCATCTATCAGCTGGGATACAGGCCGCAGGACATCAAGAAGATCCTCATCAGCCACGCCCATGTAGACCACTGCGGCGGCGCTGCCCTCATGAAGGAGCTCACGGGAGCGGAGCTCTATATGAGCAGGGAGGATTATGACTTCATGCAGAAGGCGCCAGAGGAGACGATAGAGCTCGATCCCCGCATGCATGGCTGGCACTTCGAGCCTGATCGCTTCTACAGCGACGACGAGCCGGTAGAGCTTGGCGATGTGAGCATCCGCACCCTCCTCACGCCAGGCCATACGATCGGCTGCACCTCCTTCTTCTGGGAGGTGGCCAATCCCGCGAATGGCGAGCGCTATGTCTGCGGCATGCACGGAGGTGTCGGCGCCAACACGATGAACGACGAGTATTATCAAAAAAGCAAGGTTCTGACGCCCGACCTCAGAGAGCGCTTCCTGGCAGATGTCGAGAAGGTCGGCAGCATCCATGTGGATATCGCGCTGCCCAGCCATCCCAACCAGATCGCGATCCTCGACAAGGCCGGAACGTATCGCGATGAGGAGCAGCCGTATCTCGATCCTACGGTCTGGGGGGATTTCCTGCGTGAGCGTGCGCGTCAGGTCAAGGAATGGGAGAAGACGGCAGCCGATGTCCATAAGGTCATCGCCTAGCTGCCACAAGAGGGGGAGAAACTATGCCATTGCACATCATCGAGGAAGCCAACCGGTGCCTCCAGTGCCGTCGTCCGCTCTGCCAGAAGGGATGCCCGGTCCATACCTCGATTCCTGAGGTCATCCGTCTCTTCAAGGACCACGATCTGGAGGATGCGGGTGAGATCCTCTTCGAAAACAACCCGATGTCAGTGATCTGCTCCATCGTCTGCAACCACGGCAGCCAGTGCGAAGGCCACTGCGTGCAGGGGAGGAAGGGCAACCCCATCCACTTCTCTGCCATCGAGACCTACGTCTCCGAGTCCTATCTCGGCCGTGACATGCACCGGATCGTCGAGTCGAAGGCTGCACCGAATGGCCATGCCGCCGCCATCATCGGCTCGGGCCCTGCCGGCATGGTCGTCGCGATCAAGCTGGCGCTTGCGGGCTGCGAGGTCACCATGTTCGAGCAGAAGCCGAAGATTGGCGGCGTGCTCGAATACGGAATCCCTGAGTTCCGCCTGCCCAAGACCTATGTGGAGAAATACCGCGAGCTCCTCGTGGCACTAGGCGTGCAGATGCGCACGGCCACGACCATCGGCGGCGCCCTCAAGATCGAGGACCTGCTGCGCGATGGCTATGATGCAGTCTTTGTCGGGACCGGCGCCTGGAGGGCACGCACCCTGGGCATCAAGGGCCAGGCACGCGGCAATGTCTTCTTCGGCATCGACTATCTCGTGAATCCGGATGACTGCGAGATCGGACGCAATGTCGCTGTGATTGGTGTCGGCAATGTCGCGATGGATGTGGCCAGGACGGCGCTCCGCAAGGGTGCTCGCCATGTGACCCTCTTCTCGAACTGGGGCGGCGTCTCGGCGACCTCCGAGGAGGTCGAGTTCGCCGAGCTCGATGGCGCGCAGATCGAGTACGGTCTCTCCGTGATCGCCGTGGACGACAAGGGGCCGATCTTCAAGCGCTCGATCCTGGGCGAGAATGGCGTCTTCGAAGGCATGAGCGACGAGACGGTCCATTTCGATGCGGACACGACCATCTTCTGCGTCTCCCAGGTGCCGAAGAACAAGCTCGTGCTGACGACCAAGGGCCTCGAGCCGACCGACAAGGGCACCCTCATCGTGGATGAGAACGGAATGACGACCGTGCCGGGAGTCTTTGCGGCAGGCGATGTCGTGACGGGGCCCAAGACGGTCGTGCATGCGGTGGCTGGCGCGAAGCTCGCGGCTGAAGGCATGCTGCGCTATATGGGCGTTGCGGAGGCAGCTGCCACAGAGGCCTGATCCCCCGGTCCAGAAGACAGCAAATGCCCCAATCCGAGGGCAGGCACTGTTACCCATACCATCCACACCGGACTCGCATGCGGGTATGCTTGCGTTGTCTTGAAAGTTGGGACGGAAGAAAATGTCTCAAAGAACAGCAGGGAAAGGAGGACTGAAGATGGCAGCACGCCTCTGCGTGAAAATCAACCCGAAGGACAATGTCGCTATTGCGATCAAGGATCTGGAGCCTGGATGCGATCTGGGCAACGGCGTGATCGTGCAGGAGAAGATTCCCCAAGCACACAAGGTGACCTTGGTGGATATCCCGAAGGGCGGAGAGGTCATCCGGTATGGGGTCGATCTCGGCCGCGTGAAGCGCGATACCCCTGCAGGAAGCTGGATCAACGAGACTTCGCTGGAGCTTCCGAAGCCACCGCAGCTTGACCGCCTCGAGTGGGGCACCAACATCGTGCGCGACCTTCCAAAGCCCGAACGTACGACGTGGGAAGGCTATCCAAGCCCTGATGGGACCTATGCAGGCACCCGCAACATGCTGGGCATCCAGACGACCGTCCAGTGCGCGACTGGTGTCGTGAACAAGGCGGTCGAACGTATCCGGGCAGAGCTCCTTCCGAAGTATCCGATTGTCGATGGGGTAGTCGCAATCAACCATGCCTACGGATGCGGCGTCGCGATCAATGCGCACGATGCCTACATTCCGCAGCGCATCCTGAGGAATATTGCAAAGCATCCGAATTTCGGTGGCGAGCTCATGGTCGTGAGCCTGGGCTGCGAGAAGTTCTCGCCGCAGATGTTCCTCGAGGATCGTCCCGAGGACAACAATCCTGACAATGTGGTCGTGCTCCAGGATTGCCACGGGTTCGATGCGATGATGGACAAGATCCTCGAGATGGCAGACAGGAAGCTCAAGCGCCTCAACGAGCGCAAGCGCGTGACCCTGCCGCTCTCCGATCTCCTTGTCGGCATGGAATGCGGCGGCTCCGATGCCTTCTCAGGCGTCGCCTCCAATCCTGTCATCGGCTACTGCGCCGATCTTCTGGTCTCGGGCGGCGGCACCGTCATGTTCTCCGAGGTCACCGAGGTGCGTGACGGTGTGGAGCAGCTCGCCCGCCGCTGCGTCTCCCAGGAGGTCTGCGACCGTCTGGCTGAAGAGATGCGCTGGTATGACAAGTACCTCGAGCTGGGTGGAGCTGACCGGAGCGCCAACCCGACGCCAGGCAACAAGAAGGGCGGCCTATCGAACATCGTCGAGAAGGCCATGGGCTCCATCGCGAAGTCGGGAACCTCGCCTATCGTGGAGGTGCTCTCCCCAGGCCAGAGGCCGACGAAGCATGGCCTCATCTATGCTGCGACGCCGGCAAGCGATATCGTGAGCGGACCCTGCCAGCTGGCAAGCGGCATGGGCGCCCAGTGCTTCACGACCGGCAGGGGCACGCCGTATGGCCTTGCGATGGTGCCGGTCCTCAAGGTATGCTCGCGCAATGAAGTGAAGCAGCAATGGCCTGACCTTATCGATGTGAATGCTGGGCCCATCTCGGCAGGAGAGAAGACGGTCGCTGAAGTCGGAAGCGAGCTCTTCGATCTTCTGCTCGACGTGGTGAGCGGACGGAAGCTCTCCTATGCAGAGCAGCACGGCCTGGCCAACGATCTCTGCATCTTCAACCCGGCACCAATCACATAGGATGCTGGATGGGGGCTGCCTCGCGTACCATATCGGCCAAGAGCCAGGAAGAAGCCTCGTGGGGCATGCTTCCCCGAATGAAAGGAATCACTGCCATGGTGAGATTTGCAACCACCTCCGATCTGGGGGAAGTCTATGAGCTGATCAAGGGCACGATTGGCCAGGATCTGCAGAAGAGCATGTTTGCCCGCACGTTCCTCGACCAGCTCGATGAGGAACGCCACAAGCTCGGCGTGTACGAGGACGAGGATGGCACGATCATTGGCTTTGTCGGTGTCAACTGCACCTGGACCCTGCATACGGGTGTCCGCATTGCCGAGATCTCCGAGATCGCTGTCGATAAGGACCACCGCGACGGCGATGTCAGGTTCAAGCTCCTCGAGTGGGCTACCGAGAAGGCCTGCGATGCAGGATGCGAGAAGATGATCCTCACAAGCAGGCTTGCCAATGAGGAGAGCCACGCCTTCTACGAGAAGTTCGGCTTCGAGAAGACGCACTACCGCTTCGACCGCATGCTGTAGCGGAGGCTGTGCAGGAGCTGGCTCTCTGAGGTGTCGCAAAGAGAGACAAGAGCAGGGCAGGAGGCTTGGAGAAAGCCGCCTGCCCTGCTTCTATATGCACGCCATATGGTCTGCCTTTCCCCCAGGTGGCAAGCTGGTTTCGGGAGGATGAAGGTTTGCGCCGTTGATTGAGCATCAAGTATTTGCGGGATTATGCTGTGCGCGTATCCAATATTCTTGCTGGTTCCAACACGTTGGGAGAAGACGCATGGTCCGCATCAACAACGATCAGCGTGTCGTCGTCGCCCTGGGAGGCAATGCTCTGGGAGACACGCCCGAAGAGCAGATCGCACGTCTGCGTGCAGTCGCTCCTTCGCTGGTGAGGATGATAGAGAAGGGCAATGAGATCATCATCACCCACGGCAATGGACCCCAGGTCGGCATGATACAGAAGGCCTTCGACTATGCCTCCGAGCACGGGGAGGCACCGGCCATGGGACTGCCCGAATGCGTCGCGATGAGCCAGGGATATATTGGATATCACCTGCAGCAGGCGCTGGGCGTCGCAATGCACAAGGCCTACAAGCGCTGGCATGTCGCATCGGTCGTGACCCAGATAGAGGTCGATCCCGACGATCCGGCATTCCAGCATCCGACGAAGCCCATCGGCCCCTTCCTCACGAAGGAGGAGGCAGAAGAGGAGAGGAGACGCCATCCCGATGCGGTCTTCGCCGAGGACTCGGGCAGGGGATGGAGACGGGTCGTCGCAAGTCCGGAGCCCAAGAAGATCGTCGAGGCGCCGAGCATCCTGAACCTTCTCGACAATGAGTTCATCGTGATCGCCTGTGGTGGTGGCGGCATACCTGTCGTCCGCGACTATTCGGACAAGGGCGCCTACAAGGGCGTCGATGCGGTGATCGACAAGGATATGGGCGGAGAGCTTCTGGCGGAGGACTGCTATGCCGACATGCTCTTCCTGCTCACGGCTGTCGAGCATGTCGCAATCAAGTTTGGGACGCCCGAGCAGCAGGACCTCATCGATATCTCAGCTGACGAGGCAGAGCGTCTCGCGGATGCTAGCGAATTCGGCAAGGGCTCGATGGAGCCGAAGGTGCGGGCCGCCATCAAGTTCGTGCGCAGCCGCCCGAACCGCATCTGCGTGATCGGAGCGCTCGCAAAGGCCCCTGACATCATTGCCGGACTCTCTGGCACCAGGATCCACGCATAGAGCAGTGCAGCGATGAGCATGGAGGGCGCCCCTTAGGAGCGCCCTCCATTGCTCTGCGGGATCTCTGCGGCTCTGGACTATTCAGCAGGAGCTGGGCCGAGCTTCTTCAGGACCTTGCGGTACTCATCGCGGAAGAGCACCATCTCGGAATCGCGGCGGGTGCAGACACGGATGACCGTGGCCTCCCTCTCGCCATTTGCCCACGGGACCAGGACCTTGTCGCCTGGCACGATGGAATCATCTTCTGCAAGGTAGTCCCAGGAGTGGTCGGCATCGCCGAAGCTCACCGAGGCGTAGCGGCGCTTCTTGCCTTGAAGCTTCGTGGCATCGATCATGAAGGTGCCATGCACGGCTGCCTGCTTCTCCCCGTAGAGCGTGAAGGTGCGATACCACGGCGTCTCATAGTCGATCCCATCGAAGCAGACCGTGCCTTTCTTGCCCTTCAGGCCCTTGGCATCCTTCTGCCGGACCTTGGCCTTGATGGGAAGCTCTTCCACGAGGCCGCAGAAGTGCGCTTCAGGGATGAGCAGCGGGAGCTTGGCTGCATGCGTCGCATCGGGACGCTGCTTGATGTGGAAGGTGAGGGCAAGACGTCCCTTGTCTGCATCCTTCCATTCGTAGTCCATCTGAAGGCAGCTGCCAGAGAGCAGGGCGAATTGGAGCAGACGGGGAAGGCCGCCCTCGTCGAATTCGAGCGCATCCTGCTTCTCGGCATATCTGGAGCCAGGAAGCATCTGCTCGATCCCTTCGTCGATATGGTCCTCCACCACGTCGTCGCCGTAGTAGTCGTCTGCCTGCCTCCTCATGCGTATGGCAAGCTTTGCCATCAGATAGTAGGAGTAGGCCTCTTCCTTTGTCGGCGTGCAGCCGATGCCATCCCGCTCGAGGTTGCCTGCGCGCAGAGCGACATCGGCGAACTTGGAGAGACTGACTCCCTGGCAGAAATAGGGCAGGTTGTCATTGAAGAGCTCCATAACGATGGAATGGGCAAGCTCGGGATCCTTCGGGCAGCCCTTGCCGTCACGGAACATGTCAGAGAGCTTGTATCTCGACTCGTAGACGCCGCCGGCAGCGCCGATGGAGAACCAATAGAAGGCCTTGTCGTATTCGGGCTTGCCTTCATTGCAGCGACCATAGTAGTAGAGGTAGCCCAAGGTGTTGGCATAGGTCGCAGAGGGCGAGATCTCCTCGAGCTTGAGG
The DNA here is from genome assembly GCA_900313905.1 of uncultured Actinomycetes bacterium. Lineage (GTDB taxonomy): Bacteria > Actinomycetota > Coriobacteriia > Coriobacteriales > Atopobiaceae > Olsenella_L. Next base: position 25,854 of record OMTG01000005.1, read on the forward strand.
AGGCAATCGCGGGAGGCTTCCCAATCCTGCTTAAAGCCGGCGGCGCCATGCCCGTAGCAGGCATAGGCCTTCTGGTCCAGGCCGACCGGATCGCCTGCGTCTGCAAGCTCATTCACGGTCTTCACGAAGAAGGCGGTGATATCGGGATTGCTGCTGGCCTCGACCGCTTCTGCATCCCAGAAGCTGAGGAAGGACTTCTTCTGCTCGGTCGTATAGCTGCGCTCAGCCAGAGGCAGGGAGCGCTCCTTCAGGTAGCCATCGATCCAGCCGAGCATGTCCTCGAAGGAGGCGGAGGATTCCTTCAGCTCATAGCGCTTCACAAGCTCGTCGTGGACGTCTCCGAAGACGGTAGGTGCAGAAGGGAGGCCATCGATGGGCTCAGGCTCATCCGGGTCGGGCTCCACGAGGAAATCCAGGTAGTCCCAGACGCCCAAGGCGTCGCTGAAGTCGAGGAAGGTCTCTGCATACCATTCGAGGGCATCCTGGGTATCAGGCCCGCCATGGGAGAGGACATTTGCGAGGGCAGCCTTCAGGTCCTGGAGCCCCATCTGGTAGTGGGACTTGGTCTCGAGGTCGCTCCAGCGCATGTTGCCCTTGAGCTCGAGCGGCGTCTTCTCGAAGCGGCAGAGCTCACGGAGCTCCTTCTCGTCGAGCAGGATGGGCGGGACTGAGGAGAGGGAATCGGGAGCGAAGGGCTCTGCCTTCACGGGATCCCCCTCATAGGTCGGATCGACGAGGTACTCCTTCTTCTGGCATCCCATAACGACACCGTAGCTGCCGGCATGGATGCCATCCTTGATGATGACAGTGTCGCCGAGCTTGATTTTCTTTGACATGGCCATGACCCTTCGTTGACATATGCCTAGAGTATGCCCCAACTGCTTCAAAGTTGCTTCTGTTCTCCCGTGAGCGGAATGAAGGGCAATGCAGCATGCCGCTTGCAGAATACGCCTGAGCGCCCATCGCAGCCGTTCGCATGGCATGGGCGCGCCGATGCGCGACAAAGGATAAGATGGTTACGTTTTGCTGTCAGTCCACGACGTGATACGTCCTGGCATAAGAGGAGACCATCATGAGCTCTATCGGCACCCGCTGCGTGCAGGCTGGCTATGTTCCCGGAGATGGGGATCCACGCCAGCTGCCCATCTACCAGTCGACGACCTTCAAGTACGACACCTCGGAGCACATGGGCAGGCTGTTCGACCTGGAGGAGTCAGGCTACTTCTATACGCGGCTCCAGAACCCGACGAACGATGCAGTCGCCGCGAAGATTGCGGATCTCGAGGGAGGCACCGCCGGCATGCTCACGAGCTCAGGCCAGGCAGCCAACTTCTTCGCGGTCTTCAATATCGCCGAGTGCGGCGACCATGTGGTGGCATCCTCTGCCATCTACGGCGGCACCTTCAACCTGCTGGCCCATACGATGCACAAGATGGGCATCGATTGCACCTTCGTGTCTCCGACCTGTACGAGGGAGGAGCTTGATGCCGCGTTCCGTCCGAACACGAAGTGCGTCGTGGGCGAGACCATTGCCAATCCTGCCCTGGCTGTGCTTGATATCGAGATGTTCGCCGATGCTGCACATGCACACGGCGTGCCGCTGATCGTGGACAACACCTTTGCGACGCCCATCATGTGCCGTCCCATCGAGTGGGGCGCCGATATCGTGACGCATTCCACGACCAAGTACATGGATGGTCATGCCGCCACAGTCGGTGGTGCCATCGTCGACTCGGGCAACTTCGACTGGATGGCCCATGCCGACAAGTTCCCGGGTCTCACGACACCGGATGAGTCCTATCACGGCATCGTCTATGCAGAGAAGTTCGGGCAGGGTGGCGCCTACATCACAAAGGCGACAAGCCAGCTCATGCGCGACTTCGGATCGATCCAGAGCCCGCAGAATGCCTTCTATCTGAATCTTGGCCTCGAGAGCCTCCACGTGCGCATGCCGAAGCACTGCGAGAATGGCATGGCAGCAGCAGAGTTCCTCTCCAAGCATCCGAAGATCGCTGCAGTGCGCTATCCAGGTCTGCCATCCGACCGCTACTACGAGCTTGCCCAGAAGTACATGCCCCATGGCACCTGCGGCGTCGTCTCCTTCGATGTAGCGGGTGGCAGGAAGGCTGCCGAGAAGTTCATGGCGGGACTCAAGATCTGCAACATCGAGACCCATGTCGCAGACTCCCACACCTGCTGCCTCCATCCGGCAAGCTCGACACATCGCCAGATGACGGACGATGAGCTCACGGCGGCCGGCATCAGCCCTGCGATGGTGAGGCTCTCCTGCGGTCTCGAGGACAAGGAGGACATCCTGGCCGACCTTGACCAGGCGCTTGCTGCCATCTGAGGCTGCTGAACAGAATCCGGCTCTCACAAGAAGCTGCCCCCGCTGCAGGCCATCTGGCCAAGGTGGGGGCAGCTTCTTGAGGCAACGCGCCAAACCCGAAACCAAAAACGCGCCAAACCCGAAACCAAAAACGCGCCAAACGGGACTGCGGTGGTGATCCTGGACCGAATCCATCCTACGCCGCCAGCAGACCCAA
>OMTG01000073.1 GCA_900313905.1 uncultured Actinomycetes bacterium
CCGGGCCTGCAGCCGGCAGTTTGAAAGCTGATGTCGCGAGGAGGCCGCCTATTCCTTAAGTTCTGAGCCATTTCCTGGGATTGGTTCAGCCTTCTGCGGCCCTGCACCCTTCTGCCAGCGCCCTCGTCAGCTGGAAGCAGCACAGAGGGCGTGACAGGCATCGTCTCAAGCAGGCTCCGGAACATGCCAAGAGCATCAGCCATCGACCTCCCCATTTTCCGAGGAGGCATCCGGCGCCTGCGAAGGCGCAGCGTCTGCCTCGCTCCCTCCCTTGCGACGGAGGTCAAGGTTGTATTGGTAGAGATCGATCGCGTGCTGGGCAGCGATGAACACACCCGAAAGCCTGAGGGAGGCCTCTGCAAGCGACTCGGAATCATCAAGCTCGATGCGACGGTCACGGAGCTGCTTCTGGGCAGCTTCGAGCTGGCACGTGAGATCATCGACCTGTGCACGGAGACGGTCGTTCTCCGCCATCGCATCACGGAGAAGCTGCAGGATCTGGAGACGGCTCAGCTTCTGCAGATCGGTGTCGGCATCAGATAGGCGGTCCTTCGCGCCAGAAGGATTGTCCTCAGGCGTCTTCTCGGTGGAAGCGCTCTTGGTGCTCTGGTATTTCAGCCCTCTGATTTTCATACCGTTTAACGTCCACCAGTCTATTCGCCGACACGTATATTTGTATTGAAAGAAGATTAATGATAGGCATTCCCACTGTCAACATTTTTTCGGGATAGCTGAATTGTCACTGAACGATGCGATTTGCATTATTTAGGGATTCTATGATGGCATTCAGAAATTGTGCTTCATTGCTCGCAAATTGTCTTAAAAAGAGCCGTTTTCCGCTTGCTTTTCAGACATTTTTAGATGGGTTTCAGTTACTTGCAATAGCAATCTGTGTGGCCTTCATCTATGATAGATTATTTATTATTAATTTGCATTGCTAAAATACTTGTTATGTTCTTTTCTCATATTCAATATTATTTTATTTTTATTCATTTGGTTAGTGATTGATCGAAATGCATGATTCGATGAACGGCTGCATGTAGTCGACAACAAAAAAACGCCCTGCCGGAGCAGGGCGCTTTTGCAGATCGTTCTCTTCCATTCTATGCTAGACGCGGGCAAGGGCCTGGTCGAGGTCGGCGATGATATCGTCCACATCCTCGATGCCGACAGACAGGCGGATGAGGTCCTCGGAGAGGTGGGCAGCCTTCAGCTGCTCAGGGGAGAGCTGGGAGTGGGTCGTGGATGCCGGGTGGATGATGAGCGACTTCGCATCGCCGACATTGGCGAGGTGCGTGAAGAGCTTCACGTTGTTCACGACAGAGAGGCCTGCCTCACGGCCGCCCTTGACGCCGAAGACCACGACGCCGCCGAAGCCATGCTTGAGGATGCGGGATGCGACCTCGTGGGACGGGTCGTTCTCGAGTCCGGAGTAGCGGACCCAGGAGACTTTCGGATGGCTCTCGAGGAATTTGGCGACCGCAAGGGCGTTGTCGCAGTGGCGCTGGACGCGCAGGGACAGCGTCTCGATGCCGATGCCGATGAGCTGGGCTGCATACGGGGAAAGGGTCGGGCCGAAGTCACGCAGCTTGTTGGCGAGGACACGGGTCGAGAACGGGGCCTGGGGCGCTGCATCTGCGAAGACGATGCCGTGGTAGGAGGGGTCGGGGCCAGCGAGGGTCGGGAACTTGTCCGCCTGGGCCTTCCAGTCGTACTTGCCCGTATCGATGACAGCACCGCCGAGTGTTGCGCCGTGGCCGCCAATCCACTTCGTCAGCGACTCGATGACGACAGCGGCGCCATCCTCTGCCGGACGGTAGACGTAGGGCGTCGCGAAGGTGTTGTCCACGAAGACCGGGACAGGCGAGGGAAGCGAGTTTGCCGCCTCGACGATTGCCGGCACATCAGCCACGTCTACGAGCGGGTTGCCGATGGTCTCGACGTACCAGAGCTTCGTGTTCTCCTTCGTGGCTGCCACGAATGCATCGATATCGTTGTTCTCGACGAAAGTGGTCTCGACGCCGAGGTCGCCGAGCGTGTGCAGGAAGATGTTCCAGGTGCCACCGTAGAGGGAATCGGAGGCCACGATGTGGTCGCCTGCGCCCACGATGTTCGTGAGGGCGAGGATCTCGGCTGCATGGCCGGAGGCCACAGCCACAGCGCCGGTGCCGCCCTCGATGGCAGCGACACGGGCGGCCACAGCGTCGGTCGTGGTGTTCGTGAGGCGGCCGTAGACGTTGCCCGGCTTGGTCAGCGCGAACTTCGCGGCGCCGTCTGCTGCGTCGTCGAACTGGAAGGCAGCGGAAGCGTAGATCGGGAGTGCCGCCGAGCCGGTCACAGGGTCAGGCGACCAGCCTGCATGCACCTGGAGGGTGTCGAAATGCTTCTCGGGGTCCTGTGCGAAGGTGGGGTCGAGTTCGAATGCCATGGTTATCAGCCTTTCAGATATGAGCGGATGCGCTCGTTGTCTTCTTCAGTGCGGTGCTTGCAGCGTGCCCGGAGCTCCTTGCCTTCACGCGAAGGCATGGTAGGGGAACCCGGGCCCCTGCATGCAGTGCAGCTGATATGTCGGTGTCGTCTTTTCCATGCCACGCATGGTAGCGCACACCGCTCCGTCTCCGGGGCCAGATGGATATACCTGTATCCTGCCCGTAGTTATCTGTTACATAGATAATCCGGTTTATCTGCGGATATATAGAAAAAGGTGCCGCCCCGCAAGGGGCGGCACCAGGAATTTCCACCAGAATGCTTGGGATTTCTGTGGAGGACTAGTAGTTCACGACTTCCTCTTCGAAGTAGGACTGCGGATGGTTGCAGACCGGGCAGACCTTCGGGGCCTCGGGGCCGACATGCAGGTGGCCGCAGTTCAGGCACTTCCAGACCTTCACGCCCGGGCGGCTGAAGACATCCCCTGCCTCGACGTGCTCGACGAGCTTGTTGTAGCGCTCCTCGTGATGCTTCTCGATGGCGCCGACCATGCGGAACTTCGCGGCAATCTCCTTGAAGCCCTCCTCGTCAGCGGTCTCGGCAAAGCCCTTGTACATCTCGGTCCACTCATAGTTCTCGCCTGCTGCGGCGTCATGCAGGTTCGCAGCCGTGTCGGGCATCTCCCCGCCGTGCAGATACTTGAACCAGAGCTTTGCATGCTCGCGCTCGTTGCCTGAGGTCTCCGTGAAGATGTCGGAGATCTGGACATAGCCATCCTTCTTGGCCTTGGAAGCATAGAAGCCATACTTCACGCTGGCCTGCGACTCGCCGGCGAAGGCAGCCTCGAGGTTCTTCTTGGTCTGGGAATTCTCAAAATCGACAGCCATGCATACCTCTCTCTCACAGGCGCACCATCCAGCCCCCTGCCGGATTGCGTGCGCACTACGGTTCTATCTACCCGTCTACGCCCTCCATCTTTCCCCATCAGCCGTACAAAAACCTTCACGGGCAAGCTCCTCGAGAAGCGTCTGCACTGCTTCCTCCGGAAGGGCCGGGCGTCCTGCCTGCTCCTCTTCGGAAGAGAGCCTGCCGGCCGCCTCGGCGAGCGCTATGCCGCCCTCCCCTGCCGCCAGGATGATGCGGAGGAGCTCTGCGCGCTTCTGGCGGTGCGATCCTTCGAACTTGGACTGCACCGCATGCGAGGCGGAGCGCCTCGAGGGGTTCGGCACGATCTTCTTGAGATGGGCTCCGAAATCGAGGAGCGCATAGTACCAGGTGCGCGGATCGTCAGAAGGATCGTCTGCCGTCTTCGGGCAGGCACGCTCCACCAAGGGGGCAAGGACCCTATCAGGCACCTTCTCCTCTTTGGGGAAGAGCTCGTGCAGGAAGACCGTCCGCACATTGGTGTCGAGATAGACACCCGGGAGATCGAAGGCGAAGGCACGGATGCCGGCGGCCGTGGTGGGGCCTATGCCCGGAAGCACCACAAGCTCTGCCGTCTTGCGGGGGAAGCCCTCCCCTGCTGCCACGATGGCCTCTGCCGCCTTCTTGAGGGAGAGGGCACGTCTGTTGTATCCCATGCCCTGCCACTCATCCAGCACATCTGCCGTGCTGGCCTGTGCCAAGCTCTCCACGTCCGGGAAGCGCTCGAGCCAGCGCTGCCAGCGTCCATCCACGCGGACGGTCTGGGTCTGCTGCAGCATCACCTCGGAGATCCAGATCCCATAGGGGTCGCGCGTCTGTCTCCAGGCGAAATCGCGATAGAGGCGCCTCCCCTCTTCGAGCACGACCTGCCTAAATCCCGCAAGCTGCTCGTCGGTGAGCACACGCACCATCAGGCAGACGCTGCCTCGTCCGAGTCTCCCCCATCGCTCTGGGGAATGAAGGAGGAGAGGGCCTCCGTGAGCGCATCCACCCGATCCGCTCCCGTGCCCAGAGCAGCCTCTGAGAGCGTGAATGAGGCAAGGTAGGTCTCCAGGAGCTTCTGGGCCCCATTCCAGATGGGATTGAAGGAGCAGAAGGCCTTGCGCGGGCAGGGAGTCTCCTCTGCGCCGCAGAAATCGCAGGCCGTCAGGCAGACGGGCCCCTGCACAGCCTGGACCACATCGAGGAGGGTGACGCTTTCGGGATCGACCGCAAGGCTCATGCCACCATGCGCGCCGCGCGTGCTGGTGATGATGCCTGCTTCTGCCAGATCGTGCTGTATCGAACGTGCAAAGGAATACGGGATGTTGTTCTCTTCCGCAGCCGTCCGCACTGACAGCACCGTTCCGGGATTGTGCACCAGGGCAGACATCATCCTCAGCGCATAATCGGTCTTTCTCGAGATATCCAAAGCGCCCTCCACGCCTTCATCGCCGTTGCCGTGCTCATGCATATAACCTAGCCATATGCACGAACCTTCATGCATATGCTACGGGATGCACAGCAAAAGTATAAAGTTGTCGTGAGGTTACAGGAACGACTATCCGCTATTTCCAGTCGAGGACCGAATAGCCGTCACGTTTCGCGACAGAGCGCATGGTCTTCCCCGGCGTGACGGCAAAGCCCTCGCGGGCAGACCCGAGCATCGCGGAGTCGGAGAAGTGGTCGCCGTAGGCATAGGCGATCTCCCAAGTGCCAGGTCCGAAGGCAGCATCTGCCCATTTCTGGACCGCACGGGGCTTCTCGTCGCCCTGTGTCACATCTCCCTGCACCTTGCCGGTGAAGCGGCCATCCTCGATCTCCATGCGGGTGGCAATCACGTCGTCGGTCCCGAGCACCTGCTGGGCGCAGCGGGCAATCGTCTCGAAGGTGGCGGTCACGAGCACCGTGACGCACCCTTCCTTCTTGCGCTTCGCGATCTCGACGATTGCTTCCTTGCGGTAGCGATGGATCAGCACCTCGTTGTGGAAGTCGACCATGATCTGCTGGATCTGGGCCGGCGTGTACTGCTGCAGGGCATCGAAGATGACCTCACGGGCCTCATCCTGCCGATAGGGCAGATGGAGCTTGTAGCGGGCACCCCACCAGCCGAGGCGAAAGCCCCTGAGCAGCCCCAGATAGCCATGCTTGAAGAGATAGACGGAGAAGAGGGCTCCTGACTGTCCATCGATGCAGGTGCCATCGTAATCGAAGACAGCGAGCTGGATACGCTTTCCTGGCTCTATGTTCGGGGCAGCCCCCATCAAGACATCCTTCCCATGAGGCACAACTGGCACGTACGTCGCCTTGATTATGCCCTCTTGCCACAGACGCTTTTCAGCTCATTCGTCCAAAGGATGCAATTCTTTCTGCAGGGTGGATTGAATTTGTAAGCGCAACACTGCAATCCGAAGCGCAACGGTTGCAGCA
>OMTG01000060.1 GCA_900313905.1 uncultured Actinomycetes bacterium
AAGGCTTCGGGAACTGGTGCGTGATGGGAGTACCCACAAGTTTCAGGACTGAGCCATTACTTTTGCTAGCGTGCATGCAACCGCCCCCAAACGCATCTGGTAGCGACACGATGGACGCAAGTCCTCCCCCTTCTCAAACTATAGCTCGTTATCCCCTTCAAGCTCTGCTGCCAGTTCAGCATTGACGATACGGATGCTGCAGTCATCTTTTGCAGGAAAAGCCAGAGGAGATATGCCTCCGAACCATACCAGGCTGCCATCGCAGACCAGAGCCTGAGCAGGTTTCTGGGTACTGCATCTCACCTCGATGCCAAGCTCTTTGAACTTCCCGAGGATTTCCCGAAGTGCCTCATCCCGTTCTCCTGCAGATCCAGGCACCTGCATCTTTACCTTCACACCACGGCCGCAGGCATCTTCCAGCAGAGGTATCACTGTCTCGCATGCCTTCTTCTGCAGCCACCCTGCAGAGAGGAAGAGGCTTGATCTTGCAGACTTGATATCTTCTGCCATGAGCTTCCTGCTATTGGCTGCTTGTATGATATGGCCTGCTGGTGTGCCATCATCAGCTTCTGTCAGCGCATAGCCCTGCTTTGCATAGGTCTTGAGGCGTGATTTCCACTGCTTGCAGCAGAGGGGTATAGCTTCATCCACATAGTCATGCACCTCAACCTCATGCTTGCCCTCATAGCTGCGATGTATGCGTCCTACATCCTGTGTCAGAAGTCCGCTCCAAGATACTGGAGCTGCCAGGAAGAGCGTATCGAGCCTTGGCTCATCGAATCCTTCTCCGATGTAGCTGGCTGTTGCGACGATGCAGAACCGCGCTTCCTGTGGCAGTCCCGAGAGCTCGGATAGCTTCTGCCTCCGTGTCTTCGCATCGTCTTTCCCGACCAGCATGAAGACCTTGACACCTTCTGGCTCCAGCCTGCTGCTCAGTGCATCTGAGAGCCTTTCTGCATGGTCCACACGACGCGTGAGCACCAGTGGGCATCTTCCTGCTTCCACAGCCCTGCAGACGTCATGTACGATCAGGACATTGCGCCCTTTATGGGCGCTCAGATGCTTCAATATCCCCTGCCAGTCTGCAGGAGCAATCTTCTCAGGAGGACGCACACCTGTGAAGCAGGGCACAAGCGTTCTCGTCATCCCCTGCCCTGCCATCTGCTCCTTTACGCTTGCTGTATAGCGTATCGGCCCTATGAAGAGGGATATTGCAGCATCGAGATGGTCCTGCCTCTTGGGTGTCGCTGTAAGCCCATAGAGGTAGGTGGGATTTGACTGCTTGAGCGTCTCGATCAGGCTGCTTGCTGGTATGTGCTGTGCCTCATCGACAATGATCATCCCATAATTCTTGATGAATCCTCGTATCTGCCGGTCGCCCTTAATCTCCCCTGCTTCGGTCATAGACTGCATGAGGGCGATATCAACCAGCCCTCCAGGCAGCTGCCTGCCGCCACCTATGAGGCCAACGGTATCTGGCTGATGCTTCTTCCTCCTGCCAGTGGGCGTCAGCAGCACATCTGGCTCATCCTCGATTGCAAGGAATGCATCGAGGCTCTCCTTCCATTGCTCGAGAAGCGGGCTTGCCGGTACAAGTACCAGCGTGCTCACCTTCCTCTCGGCAATGAGGCGGGCAGCGATGACGGTCTTGCCAAAGGCAGTCGGAGCGACCAGCATCCCCTCCTCATGGGCTTTGAGCGCACTGAATGCCTTCTCCTGCTCAGGACGGAGCTTGCCCAGGAAGCGGACATGCAGCTCTCTTCCCTTCTGGCGCTCATCCACAAGCTTGGGCTTGGCTCCCTGAAGCCTGAGATACTTGAGCACCTCATCGAGGCATCCCCGCGGAAGGGAGATGGTCTCATCATCTTCGTCTCCGAACCACAGATACCGGGGCGTGTTCCAGATCCGCTCGTGCATGCGCTGCTTGATGAAGAATTCCGGATTGGCAAGGGCTGCCATCCGCTCAAGATCTGCCACCATGGGCTGCGTGAGGTCATCACGCCGAAGCGCCAGCATGCCCTTCAGATGCGCCTCAATCTCGCTGTTTGGAAGTGCTGCATGGGATTGTGGAAGAGCAGGAGCATCGGAAGCAGCATCAGGCAGATGCGGCCTTTCTGCCTGTCTCTTGAGGATGAGCTCCACCTCTTCTGTGCTCACCCGCTTCACGCTGGAGAGGTATGCCCATTGGTCTGGATAGGGACGGAACTCCTCATCCACAAAGACGCTGTTGCCCTGGGCAACAGCGGCGCCTTGCAGAGGGAGCGCGATCAGGTTGCCCAATCCGTCTTTCGAGAGGATGTCCTGCGTGGGAAACAGCCGGTCATAGGAGGCGAAGCTTATCCGTGAGCAATGCCTCCTTGCATCATCCAGTATCAGGAATCCAAGCTGGCGTGCCCTCGAGGCTGGAATCTCATCCTCGAAGAATATCCAGACATGCGCACCCGAGCCAGAGCGGGAACGCTCCACAGAGCAGGAAAGCCCCATCCTTATGCAGGAGTCACGGTAGGCAGATGCTGCTTCCTGCCACCCCTCGTCGTCGAAGTCTGCGGCAAGCAGGAAGCATCCGCTCTTCTCTGTCATGGGATAGAGCCCCACCACATCCCGGAAACGTGCATCCTTCCCCATAAAGTGATGGATGAGCGCCTTGTCGTCCAAAGGGACGAGCTTCCGGTTGGGGCATCCATCACAGGCACGCTTCACTTTGCCCTTGCGGCACAGCCCCTGCTTCCAGAGATTCGCACAGACCGGGCTGTAGCCAATGCGGGTGTTGTTCATGAGGAAAGCAGCTGCATAGGCATCTTCCCTGCCCTTGAAGAGAAACCGGAAGAGTCCGATCTTCTCTCTTGTAGAGCTGAGATGGGTGACTGTTGAAGAAGAAGTCGCTGCCAGAGCAGCTCCAGCTTCCCATTCATCCAGAGAGGCAACGTATTCTCTGCCACCCTCATCCCTACATAGGACCATATCGGTGGCATTGCCAACGCCAGACACCATACGTTCCAGGTGGTATATCTGGCCTGTAATGCATGAGGAAGCGGCCAGCTTGCTCATTGATGCCCTCCTCGGCCTCATTTGAAATCCAGAGCACTGGAATACGGGATGATACCTGCATCCATGTACCTTCATCCCATGTTAGATCCGGGCTAATCTAGCCATATGCAGAGCCGGAAAAGAACGGCCACCCGGTGCCGGAGGAGATCCGCCAATCGGGCCGGATGAATTCAGCCGATGTCCCAGCCGGTCGATCCCCGTGCGTCCTCCTTCCGGCAGTCCGGATGGCTGCCGGCTCAGCGCTGCGCTACATCTTCGCCCGCATGACAGTCGGCACCGCCTCGACCGAGAGGGTCTCGCAGCTGCGCCCGCGGAAGCTCGGCCCGCTCATGACGAAGACGGATGCCCTGTCGAAGATCCTGCCGGGCGCGCAGAGCAGCGCCCCGTCGCCCGTGAAGAACTCCTTCCAGCCGCTGACGTCGATGTTGGAGGTGAGGACCATCGCATTGGGCCCCTCCTTCTCGCAGCGCCTGTCGACGATGCCGGAGAACAGGTTCGTGCAGTCCCTGTCGAAGGTGCACCGCCCGATCTCGTCTATGATGAGGCAGGAGGGCCTCACGAGGGCGGATACGCATCTCGACGGGCTCTGCGACGCCGCGGCCTTCATGAGCCTGTCCCTGAGCTCCGTCGCCTTGAGGCAGTGGGTCCTGTATCCCCGCCGGCAGCATTCGTAGCCGTATGCCTGGGCCAGGAACGTCTTCCCGTTATGCGAAGCCTCACATGAGGGGAAGACGTTCCTGGCCTGCTACATCGCGAAGCAGGCATGCAGGATGCGCAGGAGCGCCCGCTACATCAGGCTGCCAGACCTGCTGATGGAGCGTGACGAGCCCGCCGCGACCGAGCGCAGCGACACCAAGATCCTGAAGAAGTATGCGCGCTACGACCTGCTCGTGATCGACGAATGGCTGACGCAGGACGTCGGACTCCTCTCCAGCCTGATCGAGAGGAGATATCTGCGGAAGTCCACGGTCGTGTGCTCGCTGTGCTCCCCGGCCGACTGCCACGCGAGGCTCGGGGGCTCCGGAGAGGCCGAATCGATAGCCGACCGCCTCAGCGAGGGCGCGATAAGGATCGACATGGGAGAGGCGAACATCAGGCGGCTCACCGCCGGGAAGCGCTAGCCTGGAGGCGATACGGAACCCGCGGAACGGGCGCTACCGTAACAGTGTGAGCACCGCTACGGAACCTGCGTGACGGGCGGTGCTCACCACCTGAAATACTCACCTGCCGTCCGTTCGGACGTGTGCAAGTCTGGATTCTCCGCTCCAGGCAGCGTGATACCGTGGTCACCGCCCATGACGGCGTCATATGAAGGCAGCCACCTCGCGGTGACTGGATTCTTGGAATTCGTTCAGTTTTTGTCTTTGCTGCCGGGCTGCTAGCCGAAGGTCGCCACGGGCTTCCCGTTTACTTCGTCGAAGCTCACGATGGTGTAGCGGCCTGCATCCAGCTCGTCATCCAGCCGCGCCTTCCAGAGCGGCTCGAATTCAGATGCCCTGCTCTCTGGGACAAGCCATCCGAACATGTCTACGCAATGCTGCCCGCCGATGATCTGTTCGGGCATGTCGGGCTCATCAAAGTAGAACCTGAACCCCTCCGGGGCCTGCTCGTTCGCGAGCCTCACGGAGTCGACGATGTATTCCCCGTCAAGCGCGCTGATGTCATTTTCTGATCTGATCCCAAATGGCGTCATATTGCTCGCTCACCCCCGGGCTGTACACGAGAGCGTGACCATTGCCCTCCTGTCCAAGTTTACCAATGCTAGGGCATCGCCCTTCGCAAACACTGCGCAGCGGTCTCCGTTCTGCTCTAAGGGCGAGTGAGTGAACAGTACTGCGTAGTGTCATCGGTGATGCCGGTCATAGCGGAGTCGTTTTCCGGCTGCTTCTCCCGTGGATCCGTCGCGACCAACCCGAGGTCGGCGGGATGCTTCTTAGCATGACTGTTCTCCCCTCCCACGATTGCGCCCGCGCGCAGGAACCTGTGCACAAGGGACACGACCCGCCCGTCCCCGACGGTGTCGGAAGGGACCTGTATGATCCGCTGCTGCGGGACGGTGTCGAAGAGCTTTTCGAGGTCCATGTCCACCACCTATATGCATCCGTCCTCGACGAAGCGCTTCGTCTGAAGGAGGGCGCCATGCGCTCCCCTCCCGGGCCGGAACCCGAAGCTCATGTCCGAGTACTGCGGCTCGAAGATGGGCGTGAGCATGTTCGCGATGGCCTGCTGCGGTTTCTGTCCGTCAGGCCGGGGGTTCCGGCTGTCTTCCTGCAGATTCCTGGTCGCCCGGGACGCCATTGGCTTCGACTGTGCGCTTCCCGTTACCAGGCGCACGAGCAAAGGCGCATGCCCTCCCATGAGAAGACATGCGCCTTGAAAGCAATACGTCTATGACAGGAGCTCACTCATCGTGTGGTTCAGGCACAATCTGGACCCCATCATCCTCGTGCTTCTTCTTCCACTTTCGCCATCCCCCGAGCACCGCTCCGGTGAGGATTGCCGCATCCAGGACACCGATCGTGATGGAGATGATTGGCACGCCTGCATGCTTGATTGGACGCTCTATCGCCTTCTCGGCCGTCTCGTTGTATTGGAGGTTCGTGGCGCGGGCATTGAGCCAGACATAGAGCACGTCCTTCGCAGCACGCCTCAGATCCTGCTGATAGGTGCCAGAATCTGTCTCTGCCATGAATGAGCCATCGCGCATGATGCCATCCATGTAGAGATCTCCGCCAGCACGGAGCATCTGGTCGGCATTCATATAGGTATGGTGGTCTGCATAGTCTGTGATCACGCAGCCCTGGAAGCCCCATTCGCCCCTGAGCACATCAGTGAGCAGAGCTTCAGAGCCTCCAGCCCAGACCGCTCCTATCCGGTTGTACGATGTCATCATCCCGCTTGCCCCGCCCTCTTCGACGAGGATCCGGAAGGGCTCGAGATAGAGCTCGCGCAGCGTCTGCTCGGTCATCCACTCATAGAGGCCATCCCTGTTCGTGTCCTGGTCATTGCAGATCAGGTGCTTCACGAAGCAGTAGGTGCCCGTCTGCTTGATGCCGACGACCTCGGCAGAGGCGATCTTGCCCGTGAGGAGAGGATCTTCGGACAGGTACTCGTAGTTCCTGCCGCCAAAGGCAGAGCGGTGCAGGTTGGCAGAAGGCGCATAGATGCCATCGACCCCGAGCATCGCTGCCTCATAGCCCAGGGCCTGCCCTACCTCAGCTGCAAGCTCGGCATTCCAGGTCTGCGCCAGGACCGTATCATTGCTGAAGCCAGTACCGTACTTGAGCTGGTTGAAGGAGCCCACCTGTGCCGGTCCATCGACTTCCTTGGTCTGGGGCTTCGAGATGCTCGCGACATCGGCTGTGTTGGAATAGCCATGGAGCACCAGATCCTGCTGCTCCGCTTCCGTCATCTGGTTCAGGAGCGATTCCCACTGGGGATCGTTGTAATTGAGGCCCAGGGCATAGCCAAGCTCGGTGAGCGATCCATCATCTCCGAGCTTCCGACTGCCGGAGGCCCCGTATTTGACGGTCTCGTCTTCTGCATTGATGAAAGCTTCTGCATCCTTGGCGCTGTAGAGATTGCGGTCGGCCACCTTCTTGTTCATGGAGCGGGCACGGCTCCTCTGCTTCGGGAAGGTGTTCTTGAAATTGTCCCGGTTGAGCCACGTGAGGGGATAGCCTGCATCGGATCCATCGATCGAGACCCCATCCACAGCGCTCTCGCCCGTGAAGCGGTTCTCGACGGTAGCTCCGGTCACGGCATCGGTCGGAAGCTCGATCGTGCGGGGGATCACGAGCTCGATGGTGCCACCTTCTATGTCTGCCGGCGTATGGGCATCATGACAGAGCCTCACGGCGTAGGTCCCTGCATCGAGCTCATAGCCAGCAAAGCCATCCTTGTTCGCGTCGTAGCAGTCATAGGATGCCATGTCGCTCGCATCGAAGGTGAGCGTCACATCCTGGCTCTCCCCTGGAGAGAGCTCCCTGGTCTTTGCAAAGGCAGCAAGCACCGTGGATGCCTTCTGGATGCCTCCATGGTAGTAGGGAGCCGTGTAGTAGAGCTCCAATACGTCCTTGCCGGCAACCGACCCGGTGTTCGTCACCTGTACGGTCATGCTTATCTGGGTGCTCTCGTTGATCGTGTCCCCATCGACCGGCGACTCGTCCACGACCTCCCAGTCAAAGCTCGTATAGGAGAGCCCATAGCCGAAGGGATACTGCACGACCCCATCATAGCCGGTCCCATATTCGTTGCTGACATCGTCCCAGTAGCCTTCTGTGTCAGCCGTCTCATACCACCGGTAGCCGACGTAGATGCCTTCCTGGTAGTCGTAGTAGGACACCCCATCATAGGTGGCGATGGTTCCGACATTGCCGTTGAGCGTGCCATCATCCGGGTAGTAGCCCTTGGAGTTGGTATAGGTGTTGCAGCCCCAGGTGCCGCTGTTCGCATAGCTTGCTGCGGTCGAGAGGTCATAGGCATAGGTGTCGGTCGTCCTGCCGGAGGGGTTCTCGTCTCCCCAGAGGATCTTCGGGATCGCCTCTGCGCCTGAGGTCCCTGTGCACCCCACCAGAAGGCAGGCATCGATGCCTGGGATGGTCTCGATGGGGCCCAGCTCCATCGCATTGGTGGAGTTCACGAGCACGACGACCTTGTCGTAGTTGGCGCCCACATAGGTGAGCAGATCGAGCTCCTGCGTGGAGAGCTCGAGATAGCTCCGGTTCTCGTCCTTCGTGATATAGCCCGTATTCGAGCTCTTGGTCTGCGTGCCAGGGCAGTCGATGCTCTCGCCTGCGACACGGGAGATAACGACGATGGCGGCATCGGAGTAGCTCTTCGCATGGTCGAGCAGGCTTGTGGTGTACCAGGCACGGTTCTGGATCGAGGGCTCGACGAGCTGGCAGTAATCATCCGCATAGGAGCTGAGCGTGCCATTGCCCGAGCGGGGACGTGCGGCGCTGTAGCGCTTATACATGTCCGAGAGCTCTTCATTGTAGGAGACGCCGTAGTCCACCAAGGCATCAAGGATGCCCTTGGTGCTCCCTGCCACCTGTCCCGAGCCAGAGCCTGATGCCACCCACTGGGTCGAGCTCCAGCCAAAGACGTTGACCTTATCGACGCTCTTGGAGAAGGGCAGGGTGTTGTCCTTGTTCTGAAGGAGGACCGTGCCTTCTGCCTGGACCTCTTCAGCGAGCTTCGTGTCCTGCGCCATCCGGGCATTGTACTCGGTGGTGCTCACATCCACATGGTCCGTGCTCACCCAGGAGTTCAGGGTCTTGCCGAACTGGGCAGCAGCCACATTGGCAGCGACCGTGACCCCTATCAGTATGACTCCCATGACCCTCTTGGCTATCTTCTTCCCACGCGGTGACATCTTGGGCACTGGCAGCTCCTCTCGCCTTGTCCCTCGGTCGTACGTCATCTGTCTACTATCGTATGTTCATTCCAGCGTGCTACTTGCTGGCTTTTTTGTATTCATCCATAAAGGGGCTGAACACCGAGCCCGTCTTGCCGAAAGGCTCCCCGCTCTGCCCTCGTTTCAGATGGCTTTGACTCAATAGTAGCCCAGAGCTTGCCCTACGTCCCCCTGCAGAAAGCCCGAACCAAGTGTTGCGCCCCAAGGACACATCCCTTAACGAGGGGACTGTACGAGCAGCATGTCGATGCGCTGTACCGTCTCTCCAAGCTGGCTATCGTATCTCCACGGTCGTTGCGATAGGTGTCTTCACTTGTTCAATGATCTCGTTATAGAGCTGGGTGTCAGCCTTCGGCGTATCGATGGTCACAATGAGCGCATATCTGATGCTGTGCCCGCTTTTCCCAAGGGCCTTCCGCGTGGCCCACCAACCCTTGGTCGGATAGACAGCGACATAACGTGTCTCGGCAAAGTCTGCCGCATTGAGAATCTTGAAATCGCTATGAATCGATCCTGTGTTGCGGTTATCCGCACCAAGGACCCAGTCACTTGCACCATTCTCTCCGCCGTTGTCTCCTTTGCCCTGCCGCATCTTTGCGCTGACGGACTTGAGGAAGTCCCCATAGCTCTGTCTGCGATCTATCACCTGGAAACGCAGACCACAGGACTGGTAGCGAAACTTGCTCCCCCAGCCTCTGTTGCCTGGATTCGGTTCTATGAAATACGAAAGGGTGACGCGCAGCTCTGCCTCTGTCTCGCCAAGTCTCAGCAGCTCCTCTCGGGGCCAGGGCAACTCATGCACCCGCATCTCATAGGTAGTACCGTCATCATTGAATGGCTGTATCTCCCCTTGGATGACCAAGTTGACGCGATTATCGAGACAGCCGAGCGCATAGTCCAGATGTGGAATTCCCCACCCACAGGAACGAAGCAGCGCCTGATAATCCCTCTTGCCGGCAGCGGTGCCTTCCGGGAGGAATTGGCTCCTCATCTCCTGTGTCCAACGAGCAGAATGTACAAGCAGGGCACGTACCGTTTCAGGCCATATATCCGGATAGGCAGCCAGAATCCGGGAAGCCATCCAGGAAGCTTGCGCTGTCGCAGCACTCGTTGCCCTTGTAGTTGTGAAGTAGTGCTTAGGGATGTCATGCGCTGTGGTAAGCCTCGAGAGGTCGTCGGAATCAAGGCAGTTAGTATGTGTGTCCTCGGTGAGGTTGCCGCCATCGCAGCAGATCTCTGGCTTGATTGGCCACGATTTCGTCCAGAGATTGGAAGTCCTGCTGTATGGACATAGGCCGCCTTTTGGTGCCATTGCCTTGTAGCCTTTGAGCTCAGGTTCTCTCGTGGTCACTGAATCCGAATAAGCGCCAACCGTCAGCACGTTCCATGCTTGGGCAGGATCCTGCACAGGCGATGTGATGCTGTGGTCGGGATATGGCACATCATGGAAGCCATTCTTGTCCACATTGCCAGCGCTCACCAAGCAGAGCCTTCTGTGTCCATCCTCTGCGCCAACGCCCGCAACTAATTCATCGAGCTTTGCAGACCAAGATGAAGGAGTTCCATCGAGCTGTTCACTGTCATCGGTCACCGCCATGCAATAGACGCGACTACGTTCAGGGTGTTCAATCTCAATGCCCATCATTGCATCGTTCGTGATGGAGCCATAGAGATGTTTGGGATTATCGCTCGTTTCGGGGAGAATCTTGACTGACTCAAGATTGCTATAGAGCTGTACAGGTTCAGAAGAATCCAATGCCCGTCTCATGTCATTGTAGATGGCGATGCCTGCCATCTCCGTGCCATGGCCCGCCTTATCGCCGGGGGACCAGCCGTCTTCTGCGGCAAGCATCGAGTCATCTACCTCATGGACGGCAGGCTCCAGAAGCGGATGACTCGCATTGACCCCCGTATCCAGGATGCATACTGAGACCTTGGTATCTGCTTCCACAACCCTGTCCGCCAACTCGTCAGCAAGCTCTCTCTGGAACTTCGGCTTCGAATTGGTAAATTCATTGTTGGGCTCAGCCAAAGGTCGTATCTCAATAATGGGGGAAATGCTGTCATAGACCATCTCCAGCTCGTCTGCATCGAGCTTGGCAA
>OMTG01000077.1 GCA_900313905.1 uncultured Actinomycetes bacterium
AAGTTAAGCCCCCGAGCGCCGATGGTACTGCGGAGAGAGTCCGTGGGAGAGCAGGGCGCCGCTGGCCAGCAGCGGGCATCCAGCCAGGGGAGGGCCCCTGCCGCAGAGGCGGCGGGGGCCCTCTTCGTATATGGAATGATTCCAACGAGATATCTGCAACTTGCTGCATCTTGTTTCGGTGTGTCTGAAGTGTATCCGCTTTTCGTTATCCTGCTGCAACATCGTACCGCTAAGGTTATGGCATCAGATAAGCGATATGAGAAAGGGCCTGCATGTCGGTTGCAGCAGTAAAGAGCCATCTTGCAGAATATGGGCTGGCAGACCGCATCATCGAGTTCGATGCATCGTCCGCGACGGTCGAGCTGGCAGCTGAAGATCTCGGGTGCGAACCTGCACTCATTGCTAAGACCATGGCATGCGAGGTCGATGGCCATGCCGTGCTTGTCGTCTGCGCCGGAGATGCAAAGCTCTGGAGCTCAGCCTTCAAGAAGCAATTTGGGACGAAGCCGCGCTTCGTGCAGAAGGATATGCTCGATGAGGTGGTAGGGCATCCCATGGGCGGCGTCTGTCCATTTGCTGTGAAGCCTGATGTGGAAGTCTATCTCGATGTATCGCTGAAGCGCTTCGAGCACGTATATCCTGCTGCCGGCAGCGCGAACTCTGCGGTGAAGCTTACGGTTCCCGAGCTCGAGGCATGCTCCAAATCGCTTGGCTGGGTGGATGTCTGCAAGGATTGGCGCGAAGAGGCAGCTGCCTGAGATGCCTCTGCATAATAATGAGAGCCGCGGTCCTTATGGGCTGCGGCTCTTTCTATAGAGTGGCTTATCTTGTATTTATCAGGGGAGCTTCCTGCCTGCTGCCATATAGAGCATGTACCATTCCTTGCGGGTCAGACTGACATCTGCACCCTTGGCAAGCTCGGTGAGATGAGCTGGATTGCTTGTGCCGACAATCGCCTGCATCTTTGCAGGGTAGCGCAGGTTCCAGGCGATAGCGATGGCGGCTGGCGTGACGTTGTGGGCCGCGGCCATGGCATCAAGCTCGCGGTTCAGCTCCTCGAAGCGCGGACTACCCAAGAACGTCCCGGCAAAGGTGCCGTACTGGAGGCTTGACCAGGTCTGGATCACCTGATCGTGCTTCAGGGCATATTCGAAGATGCCGCCGTCGCGCATCACGGCGTCGTCTTTCATCATGTTGGCATTGAGGACGGCTTCGAAGGCAGGGGCGAAGGCGACCGAGAGCTGGACCTGGTTTGCGACGAGCGGGAAGGGGCAGGCTGCCTGCAGCCTCTCCATGGTGGCGGGATTCTGGTTGCTGACGCCGAAGTCCTTCACGACCCCCTCGTCGTGGAGGGCTGTAAGGGCTTCTGCGACCTCTTCGGGCTCCATCAGGATATCTGGACGATGGAGGAGGAGAGCGTCGATCTGGGGCACTCCCAGGCGCTCCAGAGAGGCATGCACTGCATCGAGCAGATATTGCTTCGAGAAGTCATAGTAGGTGATGTCCCCATCACGCCTGATGCCGACCTTCGTCTGCAGGAAGAACCGGTCCCTGAGGCCTGGCTCTGCAGCGAAGACCTTGCCAAGCAGGTCTTCGGATCCATAGATGTCTGCCTCGTCGATGGCATTGATGCCTGCATCGAGGGCAGCATGGAGCAGCTTCGAGAGATCCCCTTCCTTCATGCCGCGCGTGCGCATGAGGCCAAGCATCACCTGGGAGACCTTTGTCTGGGAAGGACCGAACGCAACGTATTGCATAGTGAGACCTTTCGCTGGGCTGATGTGTGCTGGCTTCAGTGTAGGGGGATGCATGCCATGAGGATGCAGGAGCTCCGCCTTCCGGACAGAGGTTGCCAGCGAATGGCACAATCGCCAAACTGCAGGAAAAGGCGACGGGGACGTGCCTTCCATGCTCCTGGGATCAGAAGGCTTTGGGAGCCTCGACGCTCCCATCATGAAGCTGCTTCTTGTAGGAATCGCCCCAGCTGCTCATCGCATCGAGGATGGGCGAGAGGCTCTGTCCGAGCTCCGTCAGGGTGTATTCCACACGGGGCGGTACTTCTGCATAGACTGTCCTTGTCAGAAGACCTTCCTGCTCCATCTTCCTGAGCTGGCTCGTGAGCACCTTCTGGGATATGTGGCCAATCGAGCGCTGCAGCTCGCTGAAGCGCTTGGTGCCGTCCCTCAGGTCGCGGAGAATCAGGACGCACCACTTGTTGCTGATCAGGGTGAGGGTCGTCTCGACGGGGCAGGCGGGAAGTGTCGCCAGATAGGCTTCATTCTTGTTCATGCTGATAGGCTCCAAAAGTATCCATCAGAAACTAGCTTTCCATGAATATGGTAGCAGACAGTCGGCATGCAATGGAACATGGATGCAAGCAAGACGCCATTCCGCAGAGCAAAACGCCCCAGCAAGCGGATGCCTGCTGGGACGCTCGAATGATGCGGAAGGGATTGTCTAGCCTTCGACGGAGATGTTGCCGAATTCGGAGAGCTTGAGGTCCTTGTTGTTCTCCTCAGCCCAGTTGAGGTTCCAGGGGCTCGTGAAGAGCAGGAGCCTGCCGCCGCGCATATCCTCGACCTTGCAGGTGTCGCGGGTGAGGTTGAGGGTCCTCACATCGAGCTCCTCTGGGGAGTTCAGTATCCAGCGGATGAGGGTGTAAGGAAGTGACGTGCGGCGCACCTCGACATGGTATTCGCTCTGCAGGCGCTGCTCGAGGACCTCGAACTGCAGGACGCCGACAGCGCCGACGATCACAGATTCCATGCCGGCCCCGAGCTCGCGGAAGATCTGGATGGCGCCCTCCTGGGCAAGCTCCTCCATGCCCTTCACGAACTGCTTGCGCTTCAAGGTGTCGACCTGGGTGATGCGGGCGAAGTGCTCAGGGGCGAAGGTCGGGATGGCCGGGTACTGGACGGGTGTCTTGCCGGCGCAGACCGTGTCGCCGATGGAGAAGATGCCCGGATCGAAGAGCCCCACGATATCCCCGGCATAGGCCTCGTCGACGGTCGCACGGTCATCTGCCATCATCGCGGTGCCGGTGGCAAGCTTCAGATGGCGGGAGCCCTGCACATGGTAGGCATCCATGCCGCGCTCGAACTTGCCGGAGCAGATGCGCACGAAGGCGATGCGGTCGCGGTGGCGCGGATCCATGTTTGCCTGGATCTTGAAGACGAAGCCGCTGAAGGGATTCGTGGCAGGATCCACCTCGGAATCGCTCAGCACATCCTTGTAGGCAAGGGGAGGCGGAGCGAGGCGCAGGAAGTCCTTCAGGAAGGGCTCGACACCGAAGTTCGTAAGGGCAGATCCGAAGAAGACCGGGGTCAGCTGTCCATGCTGGACAGCATCGAGATCGAACTCGTTGTCGGCACCGTCGAGCAGCTCGATATCATCCATCAGGTTCTGGTGGTTCTCGGCACCGATGAGATCGTCCAAGGCCGGGTCGCCAAGCTCTGATTCTATCTCGCCGACCTTCTTCGTCGCATTGGCATGGCCGTCACCCTCGAAGGCGATCACGTGGCGGCTCTGGCGGTCGAAGACGCCCTTGAAGTTGCGTCCGCTCCCTATCGGCCATGTCATCGGATACGTGCCGATGCCGAGGACGTTCTCGATCTCCT
The DNA here is from genome assembly GCA_900313905.1 of uncultured Actinomycetes bacterium. Classification (GTDB taxonomy): domain Bacteria; phylum Actinomycetota; class Coriobacteriia; order Coriobacteriales; family Atopobiaceae; genus Olsenella_L. Next base: position 3,618 of record OMTG01000077.1, read on the forward strand.
CCATCAGGTCGAAGGGATCGCGGGCATCGTGGTCGAGCTTGTTCACGAAGGTGAAGATCGGGATATGGCGCAGCGTGCAGACGCGGAAGAGCTTGATGGTCTGGGCCTCGACGCCCTTTGCGCCGTCGATCACCATCACAGCGGCGTCAGCAGCCATGAGGGTGCGGTAGGTGTCCTCGGAGAAGTCCTGGTGGCCCGGGGTATCCAGGATGTTGATGCAGTAGCCGTCGTAGGTGAACTGCAGGACCGAGGAGGTGACGGAGATGCCGCGCTCCTTCTCGATGTCCATCCAGTCGGACACTGCATGCTTGGAGCTCGACTTGCCCTTGACCGATCCGGCAGTCTGGATCGAGCCGGTATAGAGCAGGAGCTTCTCGGTCAGGGTCGTTTTGCCCGCATCCGGGTGGGAGATGATCGCGAAGGTGCGGCGCCTTGCGATCTGGTCAGACAGACTTGACATGGCTTCCTTTGCACAGCTGCAGGGCACGTGGGCCCCATCTGATTCTCTTGAACCTATCCATTGTAATGGGGGAGGGGCTCCCACGTGCGCAAATGCATAAAGTGTGCAGGCTAGATGAGGGCCACGAGGAAAAGGCCTGCCACAGCAAGGCCGCAGACGAGGAGGGCCCAGATGTCGCGGCGCTCCATATGGAGCGGATGCCAGTGGCTCCTGCCTGCCCCTCCTTCGTAGCAGCGGGCATCCAAGGCCCGGCTCACGTTGTGGGCATGGCGGACGCAGCTCGCAAGGAGGGCGATTACGACAGGGCCGATCGCAGAGATGCGGTCCTTGAAGCTGCCAGACTCCCAGCCGCCGCCTCGGGCTGTCTGGGCATCGATGATGGCAGATGCCTCATCGGCGATGGTCGGGATGAAGCGGAGCATCAGGCTGAACACCATCGCCAGCTCATGGCCGGGGAGGCCGAAGCGGGAAAGGGGTCCCAGCACTGCATCGAAGGCGTCGGTGAGCTCGGTCGGCGTCGTCGTGAGGAGCAGGAGCGCGCCCATAAGGATCGCGACGGAGAAGCGCAGGGGGTAGCAGATGGCATCCCAGAGGCCCTCTGTGGTGATCGTGGCAGGCCCGAGATGGACGAGGGGGTCTCCTGTGTGCACGAAGAAGAGGTTGAAGAGGCCGAGCAGCAGCAATACCACGACGAGCGGACGGATCGATTCCATCACCTTGCGGGCAGGGGTGCGGCTGAAGGCAAGGAGCGCCAGACTCATGGCGATCGCATAGATGAGCTGGAGCGGGGTCCGCACGAAGAAGACCGTGAGCATCACCGCAAGGCAGCAGCCGATCTTGACGCGGGGGTCGAGCCTGTGGATCGGGGAGGGCACCGGGTAGTACTGCCCGATCGAGATCCTCATTGCCATTGTCCGGACACCCCCTCTGAAAGGAGCAGCGCCAGCACGCTGGCAAGCCTGTCGATCGTGAGCGGGAAGCCGAGACGCTCTGCAAGATCGTCCTGCCCCAGAAGCTCCTGGAGCCTGAGCGTGAAGGCGAGGGGCTCCGGGAGCCCCAGGCCATGGGTGCGCAGGGCGTCGGCATGGGCACAGGAGAACACCTCAGAGGGCGTGCCTGCCATGAGGATCCTCGATTCGTTCAGGACGACCACCTCGTCGGCGAGTGCGGCATCCTCCATCGAGTGGGTGACCTGGATGGTCGTCGTCCCCTCCTTATGCACGGCATCCAGCACGGCGCGCAGGTCCTGCCTGCCTTTGGGGTCGAGGCCTGCGGTCGGCTCGTCGAGGACCAAGATTGGCGGCTCCATCGCAAGGACGCCTGCCAGGGCGCAGAGGCGCTTCTGGCCGCCCGAAAGCTCGAAGGGGGAGACTGCGTGCTTGTCTTCGAGGCCTACAAGCGTGAGGGCATGGTCGACGCGGCGTGCGACCTCCTCTTTCTGCAGCTTCATGTTGCGTGGCCCGTAGGCGATGTCCTCTTCGACCGTCTGGGCGAAGAGCTGCCGCTCGGGGTGCTGCATCACGTAGCCGATCCTCCCATGGAGGGCGCGGCGCTTCTTCTTGTCCGAGGTGCTCGCGCCTTCCACGAGGATCTCTCCGGCATCGGGCGTCTCGAGGGCGCAGATGAGGCGTGCCAAGGTGGACTTGCCCGAACCGGTCTGGCCGACGAGGGCGCAGCTCGTGCCTTGGGGCACCTCCATGCTGATATGGTCGAGCGCTGGCTTGTGCCCCGATGCCATGTCGGCGTAGCGGAAGGAGACATCCTTCACGGAGAGGATGGAGGGCGCGGTGGATGCGGCTTTGCTGGGGGCAGGTGCGGCAATGGAGGAGGGCTTGCTCCCCTTGAGGGCATCTGCCACCTCCTGCAGGAGCCTCTCCTCCGAGCAGGTCCAGCTGAGATTTGCGTCATGGTCGCGGAGCATCTGGGAGAGGCGTCCGGCAAAGGGCTCCTCGAGGCCGAGCGAGCGCATCTCATCGGTGTGGGAGAAGACCTCGTCCGGCGTCCCATCGAGCACGATCTTTCCCTGGGAGAGGACGATCACGCGATCTGCCGCAAGGGCCTCTTCCATGAAATGGGTGATATGGATGAGGGTCGTGCCGGCCTGCTTGAGCTCTGCCATCACCTTCAGGATGGAGGTGCGGCCACGGACATCGAGGAGCGCACCCGGCTCGTCGAAGACGAGCACCTTCGGCTCCATCGCAAGCGCTGCAGCAATGGCGACGCGCTGCTGCTGGCCGCCGGAGAGATGGGTGGGGTCGCGCCGCGCGTAGTCGTCGAGCGCGACCCGATGGAGCTCGCGGGCGACCCGTCTGCCTATCTCGTCTGCCGGGACGCCCAGGTTCTCGGGGCCGAAGGCCACATCGTCCTCGACGACGGTCGTGACGATCTGGTCATCGGGATTCTGGAAGACAAGGCCGATCTGGCGCCGGGCACGGCGGTAGGCATCGAAATCGACCTCACCTGCAGCAAAGCAGCGCTCCCCCGCAAGCTCGACCTCACCCTCGTCAGGAGCCAGGAGGCCGCAGAGCACGCTTGCCAAGGTGGACTTGCCCGAGCCATTGGCGCCCAGGATGCAGAGGCGCTGGCCCTCAGGAATCGAGAGCGTCACATCGTCGAGCGCCTGCAGGTCATGCTCGTAGCGCAGCGTGACATGGGAGAGGCGGAGCAGGGGAGCGGAGGTCACTTCCATATGCCTTCAGCTACTCGTTGTCCGCAAGCGCCTTGGAGACGGGCTTGTAGATGAAGCCGGTCACGACGCAGTTGATGAGGACCTTGAGGACATTGAAGGGAAGGAGCGCCGGAACGATCAGAGCGGCGACATCTGCCATGCTCATGCCGGCATAGATCGGCGTCATGACGAGGTTCGCGAGGATGCAGCAGACGACGGAGACGACAGCGCCCGCGACCATGCCGAGGATGGCGCCCTTCATCGTCGTGTCATGCTGGTAGATGAGGCTTGCCGGCAGCACGAGCGAGATGGTCGCGATGATCGCCATGAGCATGCCCCAGAAGCCGGAGGCTGTCGCGATGTGGGGCAGGTAGGAGATGATCGAGACGACAGCGCCGGTGGCAGGGCCGAAGGCGAAGCCGGCGACGAGGCAGACGATGCCCGAAGGATCGTACATGAGCCAAGGCACAGCCGGGAGCAGCGGAATCTCGATGAAGAGGGTGCAGACGGCGGCCAGGGCACAGAAGAGTGCCGTCACCGCAATCCGCTTCGTGCTCCAGCTGCCCTGGGCCGTGGTTGCGTGCGTATCATGATGAGAAGTGGTTGTGGCCATAGCGAGGCCCTCCGTTTCTTCCATCCGGACTGTGACCGTTGGTTCTGGATTCTCACCAGATCAGCTGCTCTTTTCTTCGCAGCGCGCGGACTTGGGGACATATGCGTCCCATCACCACCAGTGGGGAATTGCACCCCGCCCTGAAACTGACACAACCACACTAGCATGCAGAGGCAGAAATGGGAAACTCTTTCTCCCCCAGAAGGCGGTGCTGCCACAGGATGTTTACAGAAAGCCCCCGAAGCCTTGGCTTCAGGGGCAGAAGGACACGATCATGTCCGGTGGCTCTAGGCCTCGTCGGCTGCTGCTGCGGCAGCATGTGGATGGCGAGGGGGCCTGATGCCGTCAAAGCCCCAGACGGCGACGGCTACCCAGATGGCAGCGCCACAGGCGACCTCGATACCGTAGAGGAAAGGTCCCTTGTAGGGGACGAGGAAGGCCAGGAGCAGCGCTGCCCCGGCAGGCGGAAGCCAGGTCCTGAAGCCATTCCAGGCGAGCACGAGCACGCAGAACGAGATGGCGACCACGAGTTCGAGCGGCAGGAGCCCTGCCTCGACGGCAGCACGGCCAAAAGAGCCGATGAAGCCCGCTGCTGCCAGCACGGCCCAGCCCCTCCAGGGGCGCAGGCGCAGCGTGAAGTCGGGACGGGTGAGCTCGGTGTAGGCGACAAGCAGGGGCGGGACTGCGAAGAAGGGCTGGTTCAGGAAGAAGCAGGGGGCGCTGAGCACGGCGAAGACCGCAAGGCGCTTGCCCCAGCTCCGGAAGGCTGTCTTGGGGGCAAGGCCCAGAGGATGGTAGTCGATGGGCTCCCTCAGCCCTGCACGCTCGAGCGCAATCTGGCCTGCACAGACAAGCGACACGAGGACGATCACGGCGACAGGGTAGAGCCATTCTTTCGTGCCGAGGAGCACGGGCAGGATCGCTGCCGAAAGCATCGGCGTCATGTCAGCTGCCACGACGTTCATCATCACGGCGCAGAAGGCATAGCCGATCACTGCCCTGAACCACATGGGGCCCGGGACGAAGAGGTTGAGGAGGAGGCCGAAGACCGCGCCCGACCCCATCAGGATGAGCATGCGCGGTCGGTCGATGTTCCAGGCCTGCCGTGGCTGCATCCAGGCGCCGCAGAGGATGGCGGTGGTCTCCGGGAAGAGAATCTCCGACGATCCGGCGATGTCGGACACGGCGACCATTGCGACGACGAAGATGCCGCTCAGAAGTATCGGGAACCAGCGCTGCCGTATGGTCATGCTTGCTGCCATGTAAAGATCCTCCTGTGGGTCGCGTGCGTGTCGAATGCGTGCCAAGGCCATAAACATTTTAAGCTGCCCCAAGGCTCCGGTATACTCAGACGCAAGAAGAGCATGCACCCCTTCGCACTCGATATGGAACCAGGGGAAAGGACCAGATATGGGAACGCCGGAGACAGAAGCGCTTGCTGCCAAGCTCGAAGCCATCGTCGGCACAGGCCAGGTGAAGCGCGATGAGCCGATGTCGGAGCATACGACCTTCAAGATCGGCGGTCCGGCAGACCTCTTCGTGACGCCGGGGACCACTGAGGAGCTCCAGAAGGTCCTTGCTGCGTGCAAGGAGGCAGGCGAGCCCACATTCCTTCTGGGCCTGGGATCCGACCTCCTCGTCGATGACGGGGGCTACCGCGGGACGATCGTGAACCTTTCCCGCTTCGATAAGGTGGAGGTCCAGGGCACACGACTCATCTGCCAGGCGGGCGTCTCCCTGAAGGATGCCTGCGCCAAGGCCTGCGAAGCAGGGCTTTCCGGCCTCGAGTTCGCCTGTGGCATCCCAGGATCGGTCGGAGGCGCTGCCTTCATGAACGCAGGGGCCTATGACGGGGTCACTGCCGATGTGCTCGAATCGCTCCGTGCGCTCACGCCGGAGGGCGAGCTTAAGACCTACCAGGCAGATGAGCTCGACTTCGGCTACCGCAAGAGCAGGGTGCGCACCGAGGGCCTCGTCGTCTGCGACGTGACCTATGCGCTTGAGCCGGGGGACAAGGCCGAGATCCAGGCGAAGATGGATGACCTCAATGAGCGCCGTGCCGCCAAGCAGCCGCTCGAGTATGGCAGCGCTGGCTCCACCTTCAAGCGCCCGGAGGGCTATTTCGCAGGCAAGCTCATCACCGATGCCGGCCTCAAGGGCTACCGGGTGGGCGATGCTGCGGTCTCCACGAAGCATGCCGGCTTCGTCGTGAACCTGGGGCATGCGACCTCCGAGGAGGTCCGTCTCGTTATCCGCCATGTCCAGGACGAGGTGCTGCGCCAGTTCGGGGTCTTCCTCGAGCCGGAGGTGCGCTTCCTGCCGTAAGGCCTGAAGTCATAATCTGCGATGCCTGGCGGCTCCGAAAGGGGCCGCCCTTCTCATGCGCTGGGCAGGGCTCCCTTCCAGGATCTCCGTGAGGATGGTGAGGAAGCCGCAGCAGAGCTCCTCGTAGCCCATCGTGCTGCAGCCGCGGAACCAGGCGATGAACTCATCTGTCATCCCGTCGTTATGGAGCGTGAGCCTCGGCTCCCGCCAAGGACCTATCCCTATGGCCACAAGGTTCGAGACGACAGCGCGCTCGAGGCCAAGCGCTGCCTCTCCCGCCTCGCTCTGGGCAACCGCATCGACTGCCTCGAGGACATCCTCCACTGCAAGCGCAATGAGTACGATTCGATCATCCATCCCCTGACGGTGTGGCTCGAAGGGAAGGGGGCCATAGCGAGGGAGGATGCGCAGTCTACGATGTAGAGCTCGATGACGGGTGCAATACGGCCGAGGCCATCTGCATGAGGCGCGAAAGCAAGGAAGAGAGGACCGCCGTCAGGCCTTGCGATCTCGTCTTCGTCACGAACGGTTCCCTCATGACAAACGCATCCTTCGGCGACAACGAGCATGTGGCACGTCTCGATGAGGACACGGACGACCTCGGGCTCTTCACGGTCTGGCAGAACCTGGCGGCACGCGATGCCAAGTTCGGCCATCCGGAGAAGTTCCTGGGCCAGATCGGCAAGACGAAGTGGATGAGCTGCTTCATCACCATGAAGGACTACCCGGAGTTCTTCGGGCGGGTAGAGCGGATGATGGGCTCTCCTGCCGGCACGGGCGGCGTCGTCACCCTCAGGGATTCCGGCTGGGAGATGAGCCTCATGTTCTACGACCGGGACTGCTTCCCCCATCAGCGGGAGAACAATGAGGATGTGCTCAAGGGAGATGGCCTCTTCGGCGAGCGCCTCGGCACCTACATCAGGAAGCCGATGGGTGAGTGCACGGGCAACGAGATCCTGCTCGAGCTCCTCTGCCATCTCGATATGCTCGATATGAAGGACGAGGTCCTGGCGCATGCCCATGTGTCGACCTGCATGATCCCCTGCATCACGAGCCGGTTCATGCCCCGCACGGCCGCAGACCGCCCGCGTGTCGTGACAGAAGGCTGCACCAACGTCGCCTTCATCGGGCAGCATGTCGAAGTGCCGGGCGATTCACGATCGAGACGAGCATCAGGACGCCGCTCGAGGCGGCCTGCCAGCTCTGCGGCATCGAGAAGGACCCGATCGAGGTCTATCCTTCGCAGTACGATATGCGCTATGCGCTCGAGCGCTTCAAGAAGTTCTCTGCGACAGAAGGCCCGATCACGGAAGACGATCTCCCGAAGATGAATCCGCTGAAGCTCAAGGCGGCAAAGCAGCGCCTCATCAGCCACCTCAACGAGATCCCGCCCTGCTACGTGATGTATCCAGGACGCGACCAGAGCATGGCCACGAAGGCTTCGGTCCCCGGCCCGGGCTATCCGAAAGACGGGGAGCAGGCAAGAAGAGGGCTCCGGGGTGCCCCGGAGCCCTCGTGGCGTCCCTGTGCTAGATCTCGTCCGGCTTCGCGTCAGGGGCCGGCGTGATGGCCTCCTTGTCGCGTTCGCCCGTGCGGATGCGCACTGCATGGTCGATCTCGTACCAGAAGACCTTGCCGTCGCCTGGCTCGCCGGTATAGGCGGCCTTCACGATCGCATCGACGGTCTTCTCGGCCCATTCCTCATCCGAGACAACGATCTCGAACTTGGCCTTCGGCAGCATGTTCATCGCGACCTTGTTGCCACGGACCATATGGGTGTAGCCGAGCTGGGTGCCGCAGCCCATGACCTGGGAGACGGTGATGCCGCGGACATCGATCTCGCGCAGCGCCTCCTTCACGTCCTCGAGACGGTCCTCACGGACGATGGCTTCTACCTTGATCATTGGTATGCGCTCCTCAGCTAATCATCGAGGCCGGTAAAGGATGGATAGGCACGCTCGCCGTGCTGGGAGATATCGAGGCCGATATGCTCCTCGCGGGGCGTCACGCGCAGGGTGCCGCCGCAGAGCGCCTTCGTGAGGGCGATGCAGATGAGCGAGCCTGCAACCGCCAGGGCGATCGTGACGAGGATGGCGGCGATCTGGGCGCAGATAAGCCCAGTCTCGCCGAAGATGAGGCCATTCCACTGGAGGGCAGGATTCACGGCCTTGCTGGCGAAGATGCCGGTCGCGATGCCTCCCCAGATGCCGCCGATCCCGTGGCAGCCGAAGGCGTCGAGAGCATCGTCGTAGTGGAAGCGGCTCTTCATGCGCGAGCAGGTGAAGTAGCAGATGACAGATCCGATGAAGCCGATGGGGATGGCGGCGGCAAGAGGCACGAAGCCGCAGCCCGGGGTGATCGTGACGAGGCCGACCACAAGGCCGGTGCAGGCACCGACCAAGGTCGGCTTGTGGTCCATGATGACATCCATCATCATCCAGCCGAGCTCGGCTGCGGCGGCGGAGAGGGCGGTCGTGGCGAAGGCGTGGACCGCAAGGCCATCAGCTGCCAAAGCAGAGCCGGCGTTGAAGCCGAACCAGCCGAAGAGCAACAGCGTTGCGCCGATAGCGACAAGCGGAATGTTGTGGACGCGGTAGTTCACATCGTCGAAGCCGCTGCGCCTTCCCAGTGCCAGGCAGAGCACGAGCGCCGAGATGCCGGAGCTGATGTGGACGACGTTGCCGCCCGCGAAGTCGACCGAGCCGATTGCGGCCAGGATGCCGCCGGCGCCCCAGACCATGTGGGCGATCGGGTAGTAGACGACGAAGGTCCAGAGCAGGATGAAGATGAAGAGGGCCTTGAAGCGCATGCGCCCTGCGACCGAGCCGGTGATGAGCGCTGGGGTGATGACGGAGAACATCATCTGGAAGAGCGCATAGGCCAGAAACGGTATCGTGGCGGCATAAGGCCCCGCTGCGTCCATCGGGACCCCGTTCATCATCAGATAGTCGAAGCCACCGATGATGCCGGCGTGGTCGCTTCCGAAGGAGAGCGAGAAGCCGACCACGATCCACAGGACGATCTCGAGGCCGATCGTGAAGAATGAGGCCAGGATGTTGTTCACGACATTCTTGCGGCGTCCCAGGCCCCCATAGAAGAAGGCAAGCCCTGGCGTCATGAAGAGAACGAGGGCCGCACAGAGGAGCACGAAGGCAGTGTCAGCGTTGTTCATGGATAGAATCCTCCCTTTCTGCCCCCACTGTGCAGAGGGGAAGGTGCCGCCTTGCTGCACGAGGGCACGCAGCAAGCCTAGGGTGTGCTCATTGCAGGCTCATGAAGGGGCCGTTTCCGGCATGAGGAGAGGGGGTTAAACCAGATGCGCCACGCAGATATGCCGCTGCCATCCCGCCTGAATGCCTGCTGGCATTTCCACAGGTATGTGAGGGGGTGTCTGGGCTGTGGACCAACCGCTCCGCAGTTTCGCCACAAAGCTTCAGGAAAGCTTGGCATGGATTCAGTGTGGGGCTGTTTCTGTGGAGTATAGGCGGGCTGGACGTGCAGGGCGTATAGTTGTACCTGCGCTATTCGTACCAATTTGCAGCTTTCAGTTCAAATGCAGCATACCCCGTAAGGAGTGAACGTGACACCTACACCTACAGACCAGCATCGCGACGAGCAGAGGCGCACGCCCTCCATCACTCGGCGCAATGCCTTGAAGATGATGCTGGGCGCTGCTGGTGCCCTTGCGATGATCGGCAGCCCGCTCCACGCCTTCGCCGACGATGTCGCCGATGCGACCGCCGCTGCGAACAATGCCGCGAACCAGCTGGCCGAGACGCAGCAGCAGCTCGACGCAGCCCAGGCAGAATATGATTCCATCAACGCCCAGCTGACGGATATCCAGAACCAGTATGCCGACCTTGCCAAGCAGCAGGCTGACACCCTTTCGCAGATCGAGAGTGTCCAGGGCCAGATCGACAGCACCCAGGCGGAGATTGACCAGAAGCAGGCCGACCTCGACCAGAAACGCACGATTCTCGGCAACCGCATGTCCGCCTCATACAAGGCCGGCAGTGACAACATCATATCGGTCCTTCTCAATTCGGACTCGTTCGAGGACCTGTTCCAGAACGTCTACTACCTCGACAAGATCTCCAAGGCCGACTCCGAGATGATCGAGGAGGTCAAGGCGGCCAAGGAGGAGCTCGATGCGAAGAAGGCCGATCTCGAGAGCCAGAAGGCTGAGCTCGACCAGCTGAACGCGCAGCAGACCGAGCAGCTGAACCAGATGGCCCAGAAGCAGCAGGAGGTCTCCAACCTGCTCTCCAGCGCCGATTCCGCAGTCCAGACCCTCCTTGCGCAGAAGGACGCCGACCTCGTTGCCTACAACCAGGCAGAGGCCGCCCGCCAGCAGGCAGAGGCTGAAGCGGAAGCAGAGCGCCAGAGGCAGGCTGCGGCAGCAGCGGCGGCGGCAGCCGCATCGAGATCGAGCTCGGGCTCCACGGCGCGCTCCGGTGCCAGCACGATCACGACGAGCGGTTCAGGCTCGCTCTCCGCGGTCCTCTCCGCCTGCAGCACCACGCCGTCCCCAGGCTATGGCTACTGCGCAGCCTGGGTCTCCAATGTCTTCAGGAATGCAGGCGTCGGCTCTCCAGGCGGCAATGCCTGCGACATGTATGCGGCCTGGTGCGGAAGCTCCGACCGGAGCAAGCTGCAGCCGGGCATGATCATCGCCGTGTCCTCCCACAACCTCGATTCCGCCGGCTATATCTATGGCCACGTGGGCATCTATGTCGGGAACAACACCGTGATGGACAACATCGGCTACATCAGGAGCGTCAATGTCGACTCCTGGATCTCCACGTTCTCTGGCATCGTCCCGGCACGCTGGGGCTGGCTGGGTGGCGTCGTGCTGTCCTAGCGAGAACGGCAGCAAGCGAAGTCTTCAGGGGCTGGAAGGGCAACCTTCCAGCCCCTTTCGCGTCCTTTGGGGCAGGCAGGCGCTACGGGCGGGGCCTGCCGCAATTGCTGCAGAAGCGCCCGGTGCTCTGCGCCCCGCACGAGCAGGTCCAGGGGCCATCTGCTGGCTGAGGGCGGGGCCTGCCGCAATTGCTGCAGAAGCGCCCGGTGCTCTGCGCCCCGCACGAGCAGGTCCAGGAGTCCTGTGCTTGGGCAGGAGGCTGGCTCTGGGTGCCTGCTCCGCCATGCTGGAAATCGCCTTGGCCTTGTCCTGCACCTATGCCCCAGATGCCCTGCATGTTCATGCCGGCGCCGGCTGCGTTCGCCATCCCCATGCCCATGAACCCTACGGCTGCGCCTGCGCTGTTGGAGGCTGCCTGGCGCATTGCGTCTGCCTGCGAGGCGACCAGGTTCGCCCGTGCCATCGCTGGGTCGCGCATGACGGCAGCCTTCTGCAGCTCCTTGATCATCGCCTCGTCTTCGGGCGATGCCGCAATCGAATTCACGCCGAAGGCCGCGACCTCGATGCCGCGCAGCTGGCTCCACGATTCGGAGAGCTCCTCGTTGAGGGCCTGCGCAAGCTCCTTCGTGTGCGCGGGCACCGCTGAATAGCGCACGCCCATCTCCGAGATGCGCGCGAAGGCTGGCTGCAGGGCGGTGAGAAGGTCGCTCTTGAGCTGCGAATCTATCCGGTCCCGCGTGAAGGGCTCCTCGACGTTGCCGCACACGCTCTTGTAGAACATGAGCGGGTCTGTGATCCGATAGGAGTATTCGCCATTGCAGCGCACGGAGATATCGACATCGAGCCCGATGTTGGCATCGACCACACGGAAGGGGACGGGCGTCGCGGTCCCGTACTTGTTGCCCACGATCTCCTTCGCGTTGAAGAAATACACGCGCTGGTCCTTGCCGGTGTCGCCACCAAACGTGAAGCGTGTGCCCACACGCTCGAACGACGAGCGTATCCTTTCACGGAGCGATGCGTTCTCGCCGAAGAAAAGGCTCGGCTCCGTCGAGCGGTCGAATACGAATTCGCCCGGCTCGCCCGAAGCCTCGACGACGGCGCCCTGCTCCACGATGATCATGTACTGGCCCTCGTTCACGGCGATGATGGAGCCATCAGAGATGATGTTGTCCTCGCCGGCAGAGTTCGAGGAACGGCCCTGCGACGAGGTGCGCTTGCGCCCCTTTGCAGCAAGCGTGTTCGCATCGAGTGCATCGCAATAGAAGAAATCACGCCAGGAGTCGGCAAGAACGCCGCCCACGGCACCCATGCCCGCTCTCAGAAGTCCCATGGCCCATCCCTTCGTCGTGTGCGTCGTGGACGCGCATTGTCTGTGTCCTGAGCGTGACGCAGTGCCTGCTCTGATGGAATTGCCGGATGTCCCAAAACGTTCGGCGAAGCATGCCCTCAGGGCCCGAACTGGAAGCCCTGTCCACGCTAGAATGATGCATGAGGCATGCCTTGGGGCGCTACCGAGAGGGGCTGCTTTGATGAGCAGACCGGATGACACGTTGAGGCACCAGATCCTTGCCGGCTCTTGCGCCGGTGGCGCTGCGCTGTGCCTGGCGCTCCTGGCCCTCGAGCTGTTTGGCAGCACGCTTCCTCCCGAACAGGGTGCCTCCATCATGCTGCCTGGATCCCTCTTTGCGCCGCCGGGGGCCTATGAGGTGGTGCCATCATCCACTTCGGGTCTCATGATCCTTGCTGCCCCCGCGACAGCGCTCTGGGCCTTCTCGATCCACGTGCGCTGCTCCGATGCCCAGATCCGCCATCATCTCAAGGGCGTGGCGGCGCTCATCGGGCTCTGGATGCTCGATGTCCTCGTCAAGTACCGCTATCCCATCCACAGCCCGGTGATTGTCGCCTTCCTCTGGTATCTCTTCTATGTGCCCATGACGCTCATCCCGATGCTCTGCCTGCTCTGCGCCCTGCGGGCAGCGGCACTCGATGGCCGCCCGTGGGCACGGATCCTGCATCATGCGCTCGGGGCGACCAGCCTGGCGATCATCGCGCTTGTGCTCACCAATACGTACCATCTGCAGGTCTTCGCGTTCGATATCACGCAGCCGGACTGGCAGGACACCTATGTCTACCGGTGGGGATATTGGCTTGCTGTCGCCATCTACCTTGCTGAATATCTTGCGTTCTTCGGCTTCCTGCTCGCCTCGGCACGCCGCCAGTTGCGTTCTGTCATCGGCCTGCTCGTAATGGCAGCCGTGCCCTTTGCGGCATATGCCCTTCTCTATGCCCTCCGACATCAGCTTGCGGCCAGGACGAACTTCTCGCTCAACTACTGCCTGGTCGTGATGGCGCTCCTCGAGCTGGCACTGGATTTCGGTCTGCTCCCCTCGTACGCCTGGTACGGCGAGGCCTTTGCGCGCCTGCCGCTCGACCTCAAGATCCTGGAGCAGGATGGCGCCGTCGCCTTCGAGACCGACGTGGCAGAGCCTGCTCCCCAGGCGGCGCTCGATCTCATGCGCAGGATGCCGGCGCCAGGCCACGCCCAGGTCATCCGGTTCAGGACATCGGCCCTGCCGCATACGCTCTTCAAGGCCATGGGCGTGAGGGGAGGGGTGGCCCTGCTTGCTGAGGATGTGGCGCTCCTGGATGAGCAGCACCGGGTGCTTGCCTCCCGCAATGAGCGCCTGCAGCGGAGCAACCGGGTCCTGAAGCACGAAAGCAGCGTCCGTCATGAGCTGTGGCGTCTCGAGAGCGAAGGCCGCCTCTGCCGGAGCATCGAGGCATCGATTGCGGACAAGGTGGGCCGGATGCAGGCGCTCCTCGATGCCCTGCCACAGGGCACAAGCGCGCAGGACCGTGCGTGCCGGCGGGACATGCTGATGGAGGTCAAGCTGCTTGTCGCCTATTGCAAGCGCAAGGGGGCGCTGACGCTTTCCGAGAAGAGCGATCCTGCCTTCGGCCGCGACCGCCTCCAGCTCGTCTTCAATGAGACAGCCTCCGATCTGCGCTCCATCGGGGTCGACTGCGCAGCGATGGTGGATGTCAGGTGTGCGCTTGCGGCCAGCACTGTGAGCGTGCTCTATGACTGCCTCTACGATGTGGCATCCGTGGCGCTCTTTGCGACCGATCCCATCCTCATGCTCTATGTGAGCGGGGATGAGGAAGGCATCGAGATGCGTGTGGCGCTCGAGGCAGCCAAGCCATTGCCACAGCGGGTGGAGACGGCAATCACGGGCATGCGGGAAAGCCTTGCTGCCCAGGGAGGCACGCTTTCGCTCGTGGCGGCGCCCACTTCGTTCCATGTGGCCATGCGCATGCGCGCCAAAGATGCAGGACAGCCGGAAGGCGGGCATCGATGAGCCATCTCTCGACCATGCGGACATCTGTGCTGATGGCCATCTGCGCGATCTCCTATCTGCTGGCGGCTGCCCAGACGATCCATGCATGCTCGGTGGCGATGCGCCGGGGCATGCAGGCGCGCCGCCTTGCCGTCTGCTACGAAGCGCTGGTCGCCGTGCATCTCGTGCTCATCTGCGCCGCGGCGAGCTCGGCGATGGAGAACCAGGGACACATCCTCCTCTGGCTCCATCCTGTCCTTCTGCCCATCGAGCCCCTGCTCTGGGTGGACGCCGTGGCTGCAGCCCTGGGCGCCCTGCTTGCCCTGCGCTGCAGGAGGGCCTCGATGATCGGCGAGGTGGCACTGCTCGCCCTGTGCACGCCTGCTGCGATCGATGCTGCGGGAAGAGGGTCAATCGTCCTCATGGCGGTCGATGTGTCGTATTTTGCGGCACGCTCTGCTGCCCTGCTTGCGCTCGACTGGCGTAGCAGCAAGGCCTCGGTCTCGCGCCTCTCCATCGTCGACGCCCTCGATGCCTTGCCAGAAGGCGTCATGTGGATGAACGGGGCATGCGAGGTCCTCTTCATGAACGATGCGATGCGGGAGGTCCTCACGGCGCTCGGCCTCATGACCGACCTGGCCGATGCCCATGGGCTCTGGGAGCAGCTCTGTGCCTTTGCCCAGGAAGAGGAGGATGGCAGGTTGATTGTCGCGACCGGCGAGGGGACGGCCCGCCTCTTCGTGCGCGATGAGGTGGTCCTCCGCCATCGCCTCTGCCAGCGCATCATGGCGATCGATGTGAGCGAGGAGGCTGCGCTCAACGTGCGCCTGGAGCGCGTGAACAGGCTGCTCGAAGCAGCCAATGAAGAGCTGCGTGCCTCGATGGCCGAGGTCAGGCGGGTGGCTGAGGAGGAGGCCTCCATGCGGATGCGGGCACGCGTCCACGATACGGTGGGCTCGCGCCTCTCGATACTCCACCGCTATCTCGAGGATGGGAACGACGATCCCGAGACGCTGGAGAAGATCTGCGGGCTCCTGTCGCGCATCATGGACGATCTTGCAGAGCCGGAGCGCCATGCAGCGGGCCTCTCGCCGATCTGTGGCGCCTTCGCGCTTATAGGCGTGGAGGTGCAGGTGGCAGGCGAGCTGCCTCAAGACGAGGAGGTGGCGAGCGCATTTGCCGAGATCGTCCTCGAGGCGGTGACCAATGCGGCCAAGCATGCGCAGGCACGCCATGTCGACGTAAAGCTGCAAGGAGATGGCGGAGCGGAGGGTGCATATCTCTCGGTCAGGAATGACGGGGCCTCGCCTGCCGAGGTGGTCGAAGGCACCGGCATCCCCGCCATGCGGCGCACGGCACAGGGCATAGGCGCTACCTTTGCCATACGCTCCACCCAGCCATTCACCATCGAGGTCGTCCTGCCTCCACGGGGCGGGGCGGCACCGATGCTTCCAGATGAAGGGGGACAGCCATGATCCGGATCGTGCTCGTCGAGGACCAGGCGATGCTGCGGGACTCGCTTGCCTGCACCATCAATGCCCAGCAGGATATGAAGGTCGTGGCAGCGCTTGCCGATGCTGCCGATGCGCTTGAAGCCACCCGCCACAGTGCTGCCACCTGCGCGCTTCTCGATGTGTGCACCGAGAACGATTCGAGCGGCATCGTGGCAGCCCGCCTCATCAAGGCCAAGCTTCCCGAGGTGAAGGTGGTGGTGATGACGGGACTGCCTGAGATAACCTTCGTCAAGCGGGCGCGCGAGGCTGGCGTGGACAGCTTCGTCTACAAGAATGTGGGGACCGGCGAGCTTTTGGGCATCATCCGCTCGACCATGGAGGGCTATTCGACGTTTCCGGTGGCCCGGCAGCGCATTATCCCCGACGGCGTGGAGCTCACGCAGACCGAGATCGACATCTTGCGCCTGGTCTGCGAATCGAAGACGAGGAAGGAGATCGCAGCAGAGCTCTACCTGAGCGAGGGGACGGTCAAGCGGCACATCTCGGAGATCCTCGCGAAGACCGGCTACGACAATATCCTGCGCCTTGCGGTCCATGCGGTATCGAATGGCTATATCGTGCCCGGCATGGGCCGGAAGGATGAATGAGGGGGGCAGACAGCCACCTCGAGATCTGCCAGATGGCTCCGCCTTTGGACTTCGCATCGTGCCCCGCGGCTCCGGATGGGCCGTGGGGCACTTCTGTGCGTGGCGGGCATGCCGCACAATCGGTGATGAAAGGCACGGAAAAGCAGGAGATGGCGAGACAGGAAGGAGCGTCGGCCATGGGACTTTTCGGGAAGATGTTCGAGAAGAAGACCTGTAGCATCTGCGGCGGGGAGATTGGGCTTCTCGGCAACCGCAAGCTCGAAGATGGCAATCTCTGCAAGGAGTGCGCGCGGAAGCTCTCGCCGTTCTTCAGCGACCGGAGGCGTTCGACGGTCGAGCAGATACGCGAGCAGCTCGACTGGCGCGAGGCCAACAAGGAACGTGTCGCTGCCTTCCATGTCACGCGGACGCTCGGCTGCGACACCAAGGTGCTCCTGGACGAGGATGCAGGCCGCTTCCTCGTGACGTCGGGCCCGCGCTGGCGCGATGCCAATCCCGATGTGCTGGATTTCTCGCAGGTCACGGGCTGCGATACCGAGACGCGCGAGACCCGCACCGAGATCTTCTGGGAAGACCGGGAAGGCGAGGAGCACAGCTACAATCCGCCCCGCTACGACGTGGACTACGACGTCTACGTGACGATCCATGTGAATGTCCCCTATTACGATTCGATCATATTCAAGGTGAACGATGGCCGCATCGAGGAGCGCAACTCCGTGGAGTTCCGCGAGGCGGAGCGGCAGGCGCGGGAGATCCGTGAGGCCTTGGGCCAGCTCCGTGAAGGGGAGCGCGAGAAGATTGCCCAGGCAGCCGCTCCGAAGACGGCGCGCACCTGCCCCTTCTGCGGCGCGACGACCATACCGGATGCCAATGGCCGCTGCGAATACTGCGGCGGCGCGATGGGTGCGTGAGGAACCGGGTCCGAAGGGTGGGTCCGGCGCTGCGGGGTCGGGCCTTCTGAGAGAGGAAGGGAAGTGGTACGTGTGAAAGCCAGAAGAACGTGGGTGGCCCTGCTTGCATCGATGTTTGCGCTCGTCCTCGCTCTGGCAGGCTGTGCGCAAGGAGGAGGGGATGCTTCCAAGAACTTCATCGGCGACTGGAAGCTTGTCGGCATGGAAGAGGGCGGCGAGGTGACGAGCTCCGAGGACATCGCCCTCATGGAGCAGCTTGGGATGAGCGTCACGATGAGCGTCAAAGAGGACAAGACCCTCACGCTCAGCGTCCTGGGCGAGGAGATGTCCGGCACATGGGAGGCCACAAGCGGCACCGAAGCCACGGCCACAATCGATGGGCAGAAAGCTTCCATGAAGATCGCGAATGATGTGCTCGTCCTGGAGCAGGACGGCGCCAAGATGTCATTCGAGAAGGGAGTGCCCGAGCCCAGCACGAGCGGCGCTGCGGCAACCGATGATGGCACCGATTCTGCCGCCGCCATCGAGGGAGCCGGAAGCGATGAGAGCGCGATCCCCATCGGGCAGACCATCGCCGACGACGAGCTCTGCACCATCGAGGTCGTCGACAAGAGGGCTGACTGGGCAGGGGATCCCGGCTATACCCTCAAGATCACGAACAAGTCCGACAAGACCATGGTGGCCACGGCCGAATACGGAAGCTTCTCGGTCAACGGGAAGATGTTGGACCCGGCTCTCTATGAGACGATTCAGCCAGGGAAGTATGTCGAGTGCTTCATGTGGTTCGAGGCCGATGAGGTGGGTGGCGTCGAGGCGCTTGCGAACGTCGAGGGCGCCATCGAGATCTACGACGATGCGACCTACGACACGCTGGGCACGTATCCATTCGCCCAGTAGCCAAGCAGGAAACGGGCCCTCATCTCCCCGGGGCCCGCTGTTCTGGAGGATACCCGCCCAGGAATGCTTCGGCTGCCCTGAACCGAAAAGCCCGGCCACCGCATCTGCGATGGCCGGGCTGCCTGCGCTTCTGGGAGGGGATGTCTCAGTTCTTGAGAGAGTTGAGCGGGGCCGGGAAGCGGCCGCCACGATGGGCGAAGACCTTGCCGGCATAGGCATTGACCGGCATGACAGGGGCGGAGCCGAAGAGGCCGCCGAACTCGAGCATGTCGCCTTCCTCCTTGCCGATAGCGGGGATGAGGCGGACAGCCGTGGTCTTGGTGTTGATGACGCCGATGGCCATCTCGTCGGCGATGATGCCGGCAATCGTCTCGACGGGCGTGTCGCCGGGGATCGCGATCATATCGAGGCCAACCGAGCATACGCTGGTCATCGCCTCGAGCTTCTCGATGGAGAGGGCGCCCTTCTGGGCCGCCTCGATCATGCCGGCATCTTCGGAGACCGGGATGAAGGCGCCGGAGAGCCCGCCCACCGAGCTTGATGCCATGACGCCACCCTTCTTCACGCAGTCGTTGAGGAGGGCAAGCGCGCAGGTCGTGCCCGGGCCGCCGCAGGTGCCGACACCGATGATCTCGAGGATCTTCGCGACCGAGTCGCCTGCTGCAGGCGTCGGGGCAAGCGAGAGGTCGACGATGCCCTTCTCGACGCCGAGGCGCCTCGATGCCTCGCGACTCATGAGCTCGCCTGCACGGGTGATCTTGAAGGCGGTCTGCTTGATCTTCTCTGCGACGGTCATGAGATCCGCATCATCGGGGAGCTGCGAGAGCGCGGCTGCCATGACGCCAGGGCCGGAGACGCCGACATTGATCACCGCATCGGCCTCGCCGACGCCGTGGATGGCTCCTGCCATGAAGGGGGAATCCTCGACCATGTTCGCGAAGACGACGAACTTCGCGGCGCCGTAGCAGTCGATATCGGTCGTGGCGGCAGCGCAGTCGCGGATCGTCTGGGCAGCGCGCAGCACGGCATCCATATTGATGCCGGCACGGGTGGAGGCGACATTGAGCGACGAGCAGACGCGGTCGGTCGTCGAGAGGGCGTCCGGGATCGAATTGATGAGGCGGCGGTCGGCGTCGCCCATGCCCTTCTGCACGAGGGCGGAGAAGCCACCCATGAAATCGATGCCCAAGGTCTCTGCAGCGCGGTCCATCGCATGGGCGATGGGGGAGAGGTCCTCATCCGGGCAGGCTGAGGAGATGAGCGCGACCGGGGTGACGGAGACGCGCTTGTTCGCGATGGGGATGCCGTATTCGCGCTCGAGGTCCTCTGCGACCTCCACCAGGTGCTCTGCCTGGGTCGTGATCCGGTCATAGACCTTGTCGCACATGCGGTCCATGTCTTCGTCGGCACAGCTCAGAAGCGAGATGCCCATCGTGATCGTGCGCAGGTCGAGATTCTGCTCTGACACCATGGCCAGAGTCTCGGCAACCTCATTCGGAGTGATATCCATAGCTTCCCTCAGCGTCTTGTGGTCGGATATGTGGTCTTCAGGGTCAAGTATGACGGGGAATGCCTGTGGCGTGCCCCAGCTTGCGGCAAAGGGTGCCTAATTGTTACGTGGACCCTTCGCGTCGGCGGCCTTCGCCTGCTGGCTGCCTCCCTTTGCCATGTCCTCGAGCTGCTTCGTGTACATGCGGTACTTCGCCTGCTGGCCACGGTTGCGGTACTGGAGGGCGATGAGCGAGAGCAGCTGGGCCTTCGCCTCGCCGGTGGCCTCGGGGAGCTCCTCGAGCATCTCGTCCAGATAGCGGCTGCTCTTGTTCGCGATGATCTCATACATCTCGCGGCAGGACTCGGCGTAGTCCTTCTGGCCCTCCTTCTCGATGATGGCAAGCATCTTCTTCGCGTCCTTGTAGCGGCCGGCATCGAGGTAGAGCGTGAAGGCGGAGTCTACGACGGCAGGCTTCTGGCGCTTGTCGAGCTTGGCCTGGAGCAGCTTGTCCACGACCTCGATCGCCTTGTCGTCTTGGTCGAGCGCCATATAGGCATTCATGCGGACGTAGTCGCGGTTGAAGGGGTGCAGATAGTTCTTCGCCGTGAAGGTATCGAGGTAGGAGAGGAGCTCCTCGTATTTCCCCATCGAGAAATACCGGGTGATGCGGTTCGACACCACCTTGCGCATGATGAGGTCGGTGAGGATGAGGATCGCCGCCAGGGCGATGGTTATCTGCATGTAGAGGCTCACGTCTGGTTCCTTTCCGTCCATGGGCGCCAAAGAAGCATTGCTTCGCTGCCACGTGGCGCACATGGCTACAGTATGACCGTTTGGGGAGGCGCTGCAAAGGAAAGCCAGAGAGCCAAAAAGAGCGGACCTCCTTTTCAGGAGATCCGCTCTGCAGGCAATGCGCTGTGCTGCCTTAGGCGAAGTAGGCGACGCCGCCTTCGAGCAGGGGCTGGAAGGTCGTGCCTGGGATGTTCTGGTAGCATCCCTTGCTCACGCGCTCCGAGTGGCCCATCTTGCCGAGGACGCGCCCATCCGGGCTCGTGATGCCCTCGACCGCGAGGTAGGAGCCGTTCGGGTTCACGCGGTAGTCCATCGAGGGCGTGCCGTTGTCGTCCACATACTGCGTGGCGACCTGGCCTGCCTCGACGAGCTTGGCGAGCACCTCATCGGATGCGACGAAACGGCCCTCGCCGTGGCTGATCGCGATGCGATGGAGCTCGCCGACCTCGCACTTGGAGAGCCAGGGCGAGCGGTCGGAGGCGACGCGGGTCGTGACGATGCGGGACTGGTGGCGTCCGATCGTGTTGAAGGTCAGGGTCGGGCTGGCAGCGCTCGTGTCCACGATGTCGCCGTAGGGCACGAGGCCGAGCTTGATCAGGGCCTGGAAGCCGTTGCAGATGCCGAGCATGAGGCCGAGGCGCTGCTTGAGGAGATCGCGGACCGCCTCGGTGATGGCGGGGTTGCGGAAGAAGGCGTTGATGAACTTGGCGGAGCCATCAGGCTCGTCGCCGCCAGAGAAGCCGCCGGGGATCATCACGATCTGGGACTCGTTGATCGCCTTCACCATCGCCTCGACCGATTCCGAAACCGCCTCAGGCGAGAGGTTGTTGATCACGAGGGAACGGGGGATGGCGCCGGCACGCCGCCAGGCGCGCTCGGAGTCATACTCGCAGTTCGTGCCCGGGAAGACCGGGATGATGACACGGGGCTTCGCGAAGTCGATGCCACCGGCAGGGGCAGCGAACTTCGCCTGCTCATAGCCGTGCTCGGAGGACTTCCAGCTGAGCTGCTTCAAGGCAGGGCCCTCTGCGGTGCCACGGTAGGGGTAGACGCTCTCGATGCCATGCTCCCAGGCCTCCTGGAGCGCAATCGCATCGACGGTCTCGCCACAGGCGCGGATATGGTAGCCCTCGCAGGTCTCGCCGAAGGCAGAGACCGTGACGCCCTCGGGCGCCTCGGGGAGGATGTAGCCGTCTGCCAGCTCGACGAGGAAGGAGCCATAGGCGGGCGTGAAGAGGCTCTCGACGGTGTAGGCATCCTCGATATCGCAGCCCAGGGTGTTGCCGACGCACATCTTGAAGACAGCCTCGGCAGCGCAGCCGTAGCCCGGCGTCGCGCAGGCGATGGCGCCCTTGTCGGCGATGAGCTTCTCGACGTAGCTATAGGTAGCAAGAAGCGATGCTGCCTCAGGCACGAGGCCATCCTCATGATAGGACGGCACGACAGCAACCACGCGGTCGCCTGCCTGCTTGAATTCAGGCGAGACGATGTTCGAGATCGTGCCCAGGCCGGTTGCGAAGGAGACGAGGGTGGGCGGCACGTCGAGGTCCTCGAAGGAGCCGGACATGGAGTCCTTGCCGCCAATGGAGGCGATGCCGAGATCCATCTGGGCCATGAGGGAGCCGAGGAGTGCTGCCGTCGGCTTGCCCCAGCGCTCAGGCACGTCGCGGAGCTTCTCGAAATACTCCTGGAAGGTCAGATAGAGGTCCTTGTGGGCAAAGCCCGTGGCGACCATCTTCGAGACGGACTCGACGACGGAGAGGTAGGCGCCGCGGAACTGGTCCTCGCTCATCAGGTAGGGGTTGAATCCCCATGCCATGCCCGAGCAGGTCGTGGTCTCGCCGTCGACCGGGAGCTTGGCCACCATGGCCTCGGCAGGGGTGAGCTGGGTCTTGCCGCCGAAGGGCATGAGGACGGTGCTTGCGCCGATTGTGGAGTCGAAGCGCTCGGAGAGGCCCTTGTTCGAGGCGACATTGAGGTCGCGGACAAGCGCGTCCATCTTCTGGCCGAAGGTCGTGCCTGCCCAGGTGTGGGCGTAGGGCTTCTGGGCCTCCACATGGACCTTCTGGTGCTTCGGGGCGCCGTTGGAGTTCAGGAACTCGCGGGAGATATCGACGATCGTCTCGCCGTCCCAGACCATGCGCAGCCGCTTCTCCTCGGTGACCTTTGCGACGACCGTGGCCTCGAGGTTCTCCTCGTGGGCGATCTTCAGGAATTCATCCACATCCTCAGGGGCAAGGGCGACCGCCATGCGCTCCTGGGACTCGGAGATCGCAAGCTCGGTGCCGTCGAGCCCCTCATACTTCTTCGGGACGCGGTTGAGGTCGATGAAAAGGCCGTCGGCGAGCTCGCCGATAGCGACAGAGACGCCGCCCGCGCCGAAGTCGTTGCAGCGCTTGATGAGACGGCAGGCGTCCTTCCTGCGGAAGAGGCGCTGGAGCTTGCGCTCGATGGGGGCATTGCCCTTCTGGACCTCTGCCCCGTCCTGGGCGAGGGATTCGACGTTGTGGGCCTTCGAGGAGCCGGTGGCGCCGCCGATGCCGTCACGGCCGGTCCTGCCGCCAAGCAGGATGATCTTGTCGCCGGGAGCCGGGCACTCGCGGCGGACGTGGTCCTTCGGGGTCGCGCCGACGACAGCGCCGATCTCCATGCGCTTCGCGACATAGCCCGGATGGTAGAGCTCGGAGACCTGGCCGGTCGCAAGGCCGATCTGGTTGCCGTAGGAGGAGTAGCCCGCTGCGGCCGTGCGGCAGATCTTGCGCTGAGGGAGCTTGCCTTCGAGGGTCTCGGAGACAGGGACCGTCGGGTCGCCGGCACCGGTCACGCGCATGGCCTGGTAGACATAGGAGCGTCCGGAGAGCGGGTCGCGGATGGCGCCGCCGATGCAGGTGGCAGCTCCGCCGAACGGCTCGATCTCGGTCGGGTGGTTATGGGTCTCGTTCTTGAAGAGGAAGAGCCAGTCTTCGGGCGTGCCATCCACATCGACCGTGCAGTGGACGGTGCAGGCGTTGATCTCCTCGGACTCATCGAGGGTCGTGAGGACGCCCTCCTTCTTCAGGTACTTGGCGCCGATCGTGCCCATGTCCATGAGGCAGAGCGGCTTCTCGTCGCGGCCAAGCTCGTGGCGGGCGGCAAGGTAGCGCTGGAAGGCCTCTTGGATGACCGCATCGTCGATCTCGACGTCGTCGAGCATCGTGCCGAAGGTGGTGTGGCGGCAGTGGTCCGACCAGTAGGTATCGATCATCTTGATCTCGGTGATGGTCGGGACACGCCCCTCCTTCCTGAAGTACTCCTGGCAGAAGGCGATATCGGCGAGATCCATGGCAAGGCCGCGCTCGTCGATGAAGGACTGGAGGCCTGCCTCGTCGAGGTCATTGAACCCGTCGAGCTTCTCCACCATGGCAGGCTTCGGATAGACGGTCCTGAGCGTGCTCTTCTTCTCGAGGGAGGCCTCGCGGGTCTCGACCGGGTTGATCACATAGCTCTTGATCTGGGCGATGTCGGCCTCGGAGAGCGTGCCTTCGAGCACATAGACCTTCGCGGAGCGCACGATCGGGCGCTCGCCCTTCGAGATGAGCTGCACGCACTCGCTTGCGGAATCGGCGCGCTGGTCGAACTGGCCAGGCAGGGACTCGACGGCGAAGACATAGGCCCCCTCAGCCACAGGAGGCATCTCCTCGAGCGAGGTCGTATCGACCTGGGGCTCGCTGAAGACGGTCGGGATGCACTCCTTGAAGAGGGCGTCCGAGATGCCTTCCACGTCGTAGCGGTTGATGATGCGGAGGCTGGTGAGGCCGCGGATGCCCAGCATGTGCCGCAGCTCGTGCGACAGATCCTGTGCCTCGCCGTTGTAGCCGTCCTTCTTCTCCACGTAGATGCGCTGGACCATGGTCCTACCTTTCCAGTGGTGTGATGGCACGTACGCCTCAATTCTACGACCAAAGGGCGGAAGGGGAGGGGAGCCGACCATCACCATTAATATTGCCGAGTTGTCCCGGTTCCATGGAGGGAAGCTGGCGCTTCTGTGCAGCCAACCTGAATTGAACCTATTTCCGCAAAAGTTCAATTAATAGCGCTGTGAAGCTGTGCTATGGTAGCTATGCGTTGAACAACAAGGGCAAATAAAATTGAACTTTGTCTCTTAAATTGAACTTCCAGAAATCCTGAGGAGGATTGCCTATGGAGACCCATACAGCCCCGGAGTACGAGACATTTGCCGGGCGGCTGGAGGAGTCGATGAAGCGCCGCGGCCTGAAGCAGGTCGATGTGATACGCATGGCCGACGAGGCGGGCGTGAAGCTCGGGAAGAGCAAGCTCAGCCAGTATGTGGGCGGGAAGTCCTTCCCGCGCCCCGAAATGCTCGCCTTCCTGGCCGAGGCCCTCGGCGTCTCGGCCGCGTGGCTGGCTGGCAAGGATGAGATCGCGGAGCCAGAGGATGCAGCAGCTGCATCGGCCCCTGAACATGACAAGACCAAGGAAGGTCGTACCATGCGCCAATTCACGAAGTCCCACAAGCTCGACAATGTGCTCTACGATGTGCGCGGCCCGGTCGTCGACGAGGCCAACCGCATGGAAGACGAAGGCACCCATGTCCTGAAGCTCAACATCGGCAACCCCGCCCCCTTCGGCTTCCGGACGCCCGATGAGGTCATCTACGATATGCGCCGGCAGCTCACCGAGTGCGAGGGCTACTCCGAGAGCCGCGGCCTCTTCAGCGCCCGCAAGGCCATCATGCAGTACGACCAGCTGAAGGGCCTGCCGAATGTCGAGATGAACGACATCTATACGGGAAACGGCGTCTCCGAGCTCATCAACCTGACGATGCAGGCGCTGCTGGACGACGGCGATGAGATCTTGATCCCGAGCCCGGACTACCCGCTCTGGACGGCCTGTGCGACGCTTGCGGGTGGACACGTGGTCCACTATCTCTGCGACGAGAAGGCCCATTGGTATCCTGACGTCGAGGACATCAAGCGCAAGGTCACCCCGCGCACCAAGGCCATCGTTATCATCAACCCCAACAACCCGACGGGCGTCCTCTATCCGAAGGAGGTCCTCGAGGACATCGTGGAGGTCGCCCGCGAGAACCAGCTCATGATCCTCTCCGACGAGATCTACGATCGCCTTGTTATGGACGGCAAGAAGCACATCTCGATCGCCTCCCTGGCGCCGGACCTCTTCTGCATCACCTATTGCGGCCTCTCGAAATCCCATATGATCGCGGGCTACCGCATCGGATGGATGACGATATCGGGCAACAAGGACCTTGGCCGCGATTTCATGATGGGCATCAACATGCTCTCGAACATGCGCCTGTGCTCGAATGTGCCCGCCCAGTCGATCGTGCAGACCGCCCTTGGCGGCCACCAGTCCGTGAACGACTACATCGTGCCGGGCGGCCGCGTCTATGAGCAGAGGAACTATGTCTACGAGGCCCTGAAGGCGATGGACGGCGTCGAGGTAGTGAAGCCGGATGCCGCCTTCTACATCTTCCCGAAGCTCGATCCGGACAAGTTCCATATCACGGACGACGAGCGGTTTGCACTCGACCTCCTGCGCCAGAAGAAGGTGCTGATCGTCCACGGCAAGGGCTTCAACTGGGAGACGCCGGGCTATTTCCGCATCGTCTACCTGCCGCGCATCGAGACGCTGAAGGACGCGATGGCAAAGCTCGCAGACTTCCTGAGCTACTACCACCAGTAAGGGGAGAAGTTCAGATCGATCGAAGGCAGGCTGCCCGCTCACGCAGGCAGCCTGCCTTTTCTGTGTCTGTCACTGCCACGGGAGGGACGGAGCTGGCACGGGGTGTCCGCCTATCATGAGCTCCATCCATACGACGTCGTACCAGCGGCTGAATTTGTAGCCGCACTCCTGGAAGCGGCCGATCATGCGGTAGCCGAGCTTCGTGTGGAAGCGGATGCTCGCATCGGTGAGGTAGGGGTCACCCCTGCGGCTTTCGGGGATGGCGGTGATGCAGGCATACATGTTCTGGATGCCGCGGCGCTTCAGCTCCTCGACGAGGCCGTCGTGGAGGATGCGTCCTATGCCCTTCCCACGTGCATCCTGTGCGAGATAGATCGAGGTCTCGACCGACCACCAGTAGGCGGGACGTCCATGGTAGACACTCGCGTAGGCATAGCCGAAGATATGGGATGGATCGTCTTGTCCACAAGCCACAAGCCAGGGATAGCGCTCTTCAGTCTCGGCGATCCTGCGGCGGAACTCCTCCGCGGTGGGCGCCTCATATTCGAAGGTGATGGCGGTCGTCTCCACGTAGGGGGCATAGATCCGGGAGAGGGCCTCTGCATCATCTGCCGTGGCTGGCCTGAGGCAGATGGCAGGGGATGGGGTGGCTGGTGGCATGGAAGCTCTTTTCTCGTATGGCATGGCTGCCTTCCCAGTGTAGGCACTTTCTGTTGCCAGACGCTTTCGCCGCATGCTTGCCCCCCACACCGCACTTGCCGACGCCTGCTGTGGTACAAATGGCAGGAAGGGTACATTTTCAGATACGCCACACGGTGCATCTCATCCGATTGGGGGCCTTTGCAATGGAGCAGGACTACACCATTCATAGTTCCATCATGGACAGGGAGTTCGACGTCGAGGTCTATGGCATGGGCGGGGCTCCCCTGATCGTGTTCCCAGAGGGCAATGGCTCCTGTTCGAGCTGGAACAACAACGGGATGGTCGAGACGCTGCAGGACCTGATCGATGCGGGGACCATCCAGCTCTTCTGCGTCGATTCCGCCGACCCGTCGGGCTGGTACTTCGCTGAAGGCAATCCCTCCTACCGCAAGCGTTCCGCCATGTCCTACCTCTCCTTCATCTGCAAGGAGTTCGTGCCCTTCGTGCGCTCGAAGAACAGTGGCATCCCGATCGTCGTGGGTGCCGGCATCGGCGCCCTCAACGCCACGATCGCGATGCTCCAGCATCCTGAGCTCTTCGGGGGCCTCCTTGCGATGTCGGGCACCTATGATGCCCGGGCGCTCGTAGGGGACGAGTTCGACGACGAGTGGGCAGAGCTCTCTCCGGTCGATATCGCCCAGCATCTTTCGGCTGCCCAGAAGAGGATCCTGGCACCCCGCCACCTCGCCTTCGTGACCGGCCAGAACGGGTCCGAGGATGGGGCGGACAGCCAGCGTGCCCTCGATGCCATCTTCGCCGACCAGAAGATCAAGGCCACCTTCGAGTATTGGGGCTACGACGTCACGCACAGCTGGATGTGGTGGCAGGAGATGGCACGGCAGATGGTGCCGTGCCTCCTCACCGATGATGGGCTTGCCGAGCGCAAGCGCACCGGCATCCTTTCCCGGGCGCAGATCGCAGCGTCCCAGGCCGAGGATGAGCATGCCGCACGCGAGGAGGATCTGGCCGGCGCCAAGGCCTGGCTCGACAATGCCTCCGCCAATGTCGCGGCGACCTCGAAGCGGCTCGACGCCGAGGTCGCGAATGTCCAGGCCCGCGGCAAGCGCGCCCAGGACCTGCAGGAGAGCGCGAATGCCCTCTGGAGCGCCCGCGACGAGGCGGCCCGCGCCCTGGCAGAGGCCGAGGCCCTTGCCCGTGCCGCGCAGGACGATGCAGACCGGGCGGCGCATGCCCTGGCGGATGCCCAGTGGATCGAGGGCGAGGCCCAGGCAGCGGCTGATGCGGCGGTCGAGGAAGAGCGCCACGCGAAGGAAGCGGTCGATGCCCGCACGGAGGCGCTGGAGAAGGCGGAGCGTGCCCGGATCCGTGCCCAGGCAGCCCTGAAGGCAGCCCAGGATTCCAGGGCCCAGTAGGCACGAAAATCAGCGATTCACGACAAGGAGGGGCTGGCGCCTGTGAGCTGCGCCAGCCCCTCCTG
Source organism: uncultured Actinomycetes bacterium (assembly GCA_900313905.1). Classification (GTDB taxonomy): domain Bacteria; phylum Actinomycetota; class Coriobacteriia; order Coriobacteriales; family Atopobiaceae; genus Olsenella_L. Next base: position 31,922 of record OMTG01000077.1, read on the forward strand.
CACTCTGCAGCCTGATGCTGGCTAGGGGTTCACGATCTCGCGATAGAGCCGGGGCGTGCCTGCCCGGTAGGCGCTCGGGCTCTGCCCCACCATCTGGCTGAAGCGGTAGCTGAAATTGCTCTCGCTTGCGAAGCCGACCCGCTGCGCGATCTCGCTCACCGGGAGCGCCGTCTCCCCCAGGAGCTTCTTTGCCTGCGTGATGCGGTAGCGCAGCAGATAGCTGTGGGGCGTGGTGCCGAGCTGGCGCTTGAAGAGGCGGATGAGCTGCGACGTGCTGACCGAGGCCTCCCGTGCGATGTCCTCCACATGCAGGTCCTCCTGGCAGTGCCGCTCCATGTAGGAGCGTGCGACAGCGACCGCATCGAAGTCCGTGCCGGCGCTCTCGGTGCCGGATGCGAGGGCGATGCCGGTCATGAGCTCATCCAGGGCAAGCGAGACCCTGAGGGACTGTGCATAGCCCTCCTGCGCCATGTTCTGGAAGATGGTGTCGAAGGAGGCCTCCACATCGGAAAGCGGGAGCGGGACCGGCTGGAGCTTCGGGAGCCCCATCATCTCGCCGATCGTCTGGGCGCCAGCGCCATTCACGTGGGCCCAGAGATGGTACCAGTGGTGGCGGGAGGGGTCGGTGCGGTAGCGCTGGGGCGTGCGGCAGTCCATAAGGAGGGCCTGGCCCTGCCCGACCGTCACGGTCTGGTCTCCCTGCTCGACGAGGCCGGCACCGCCCAGCGTATAGAAGATCAGATAGGCGTCCTTGTGGGACCTTTCTGTCATGAACCGCTCGAGGGCAAAGAAGGCTCCCGCTTCGGTGCAGAAGTAGGGCAGGGCCTGTTCTGCTTCCGAAGGCGTGGCCCTCAGCCACGTGCTGCGCTTCTCGAGGTCCATCGTGTAGGAGAGCATGGATGCGCCTTTCTGGTGGGCAGATGCCTCCTGGTTGGCATCGGGGCAGGCCATCTGCCATTTTGCCCCAATCATAGCATGCAGCGCTATCAGTAAATTGAACATGACATCAAAATATATAAGACATGTCAGCATGCGTCATCCCCGGAATGGCGCACGGCTGCCGGGCCGATGGCCTGATGCTGGATGCGTTTTCCCGCACGCCTTGCGAAGAGGCTGCCCCAGCCCTCTTCTAATGATGCGCAAAAATCGAAAATACCTGACAATCATAAGCATGGAAATGCAGGTATTACCAGCATAATATCGTGTGCCAGCAGAGGGGCAGAAGGAATCAATCAAAAGAAGATTCTGCCAAGAGGGAGAGGCTGGGCATGGGATCGCGCTATCTGGCAATCGATATCGGCGCATCGAGCGGGCGCGCCATCGTGGGCGAGGTGGATGGAGAAGGGCGCATCAGCCTGACAGAGGTCTATCGCTTCGAGAATGGCATGAAGGAACATGACGGACATCTCGTCTGGGATATCGAGGGGCTCTATCAGCGCATCCTCGAAGGCATGATCTGTGCGCGCGAACGCGGGCTTCAGCCCGACACGGTCGCGATCGATACCTGGGCGGTCGACTATGTCCTGCTCGATAGCGACGACCATATGATCGGCGATGCGGTCGCCTACCGCGACAGCCGCACCGAGGGCGTGAAGGACCGCCTCGAGCAGGAGGGGATCCTCCCGTTTGCCGAGCACTACGGGCGCTGCGGCATCCAGTACCAGCCCTTCAACACCTGCTACCAGCTGCTGGCACTCAAGCGCGAGCACCCGGAGCAGCTTTCTGCTGCGAAGAGCTTCCTGATGGTGCCGGACTACCTGAACTTCCGTCTGACCGGCGTGAAGGCAAACGAGTACACCAATGCCTCCACGACTGCGCTCGTCGCAGCCAAGACCATGGACTGGGATGATGAGCTGATTTCACGCCTGGGGCTGCCCCGTGGCATCTTCCAGGACATCCGGATGCCAGGCCAGGTGCTGGGGCCGCTTTCTGCGGATGTCGAGCGCGAGGTGGGCTACAGGGCCCAGGTCGTGCTTTCGGCGACCCATGATACGGGCTCTGCCTGGCTGGCCGTGCCCGCCCGCGACGACAAGGCGGTCTACATCTCCTCGGGCACCTGGAGCCTTCTCGGCTGCGAGCACATGCGCCCGATCACCACGCAGGAGAGCGCCGAGGCGAACTTCACGAACGAGGGCGGCTTCGAAGGCCGCTTCCGCTACCTCAAGAACATCATGGGCCTCTGGATGATCCAGAATGTCCGCCGCGAGGCAAAGCATGCGGACGGGACGCTGCCGAGCTGGGATGAGCTCGTCCAAGGCGCCCGTGCGGCCAGCGAGGCAGGATTTGCCTCCGTGGTCGATGTGGATGAGGAGAGGTTCCTGGCCCCTGCATCCATGTCTGAAGAGCTGCAGCATGCCTGTGTCGAATCCGGACAGCAGGTGCCCCAGACAGCAGGGGAGCTTGCCTCTGTCGTCTACCGCTCTCTTGCCCAGGGCTATGCCCGTGCCATACAAGAGCTTTCGCGTCTCACGGGCACTGCCTACACCAGCATCAATATCGTGGGCGGCGGCTCTGCCAATGCCTATCTGAACGAGCTGACAGCCAATGCTGCCAAGCTGCCGGTCTTCGCCGGACCCATGGAAGGAACAGCGCTGGGCAATGTGATGGTCCAGGCAATCGCACAGGGCGATTTCGCCAGCCTCGAAGAGGCCCGCGCTGCAATCAGGAAGAGCTTTGCTATCAAGGAGGTACTGCCCCATGAGTGAGATGACTGAAGCCTACCGTCTTGCAAAGGAAGCCTATGCCGCTTACGGCATCGACACCGATGCAGCGATCGAGAAGCTCGCTGCCAAGCCGATCTCGATGCACTGCTGGCAGGGCGACGATGTCCAGGGATTCGACCAGGGAGACAACCCGGCATCCGGCGGAATCATGACTACGGGGAACTACCCGGGACGTGCGAGGAACTTCGAGGAGCTGAAGGCCGATTTCGCCTATGCAGCCTCCCTGATCCCGGGCAAGAAGCGCATCAACCTCCACGCGTCCTATGCGGTCTTCACGGACGAGAACCCTTGGCACGACCGCGACGAGCTCACCTACGAGGATTTCCGTCCCTGGGTCGAGTGGGCCAAGGAGCAGGGCTATGGGATTGACTTCAATGGAACCTTCTTCTCCCATCCGAAGGTTAACCACGGCCTCACCGTCTCCTCGCCCGATCCTGAGACCCGAGCTTTCTGGGTCCGCCATGGCATCTGCTGCCGCGAGATCGCAGAGCGCATCGGCGAGGAGCTCGATGATAGGGTCCTCCTCAACTTCTGGATCCCCGATGGCCTGAAGGACACCCCGACCGACCGCTATGGCCTGAGGAAGAACCTCCTGGACTCCCTCGACGAGATCTATGCAGAGCCGAAGGAGCATGTGGTCGATGCCTTCGAGCAGAAGGTCTTTGGCCTCGGCGTCGAGGGTTTCACGGTGGGCGACCAGGAGCTCTACGAGGGGTACGCGATGAGGAAGGGCGGCAATGCCTGCGTGCTGCTCGATACGGGCCACTTCA